>JAKISE010000020.1 GCA_021648745.1 Cyclobacteriaceae bacterium | reverse complement strand
TCACTTTTATAAAAACTTACTTCTGGCTGGGTTTCATCAACATAACATAGGGTTACTAATTCAACATCTACTCTATTAGGAGCTTGAACAGAATCGGCCCAAATTGCATCACTTACATCATAATAATTGGCATTATTCGGAATTTGTCTATTCCATATAGAACTACTGGCGAAAGGTTCAGAGTAATCATTGGTAGGGATTATCTCCTCTGTTTTTTTATTGCATCCAAGAATTACGAACGAAACTCCAAGTATATAAATCAATTTCTTCTTTTTCATATTTGCTCTTTTTCATTGCTTTGACATTAGCTATTGAAATCAATTTCTGTCCCCAAATCTCACCAATTTTGCATAACATTTCTATAAACTACATATATGTTTCGGAAACAATATCAAAATAAGCTTCTATTCCATTTAAGGTAAGGTGCCTATCAATATGATCGAATAATGGAGTTAGTGGTTTAAGTACATGCGATAAGCCTCCTGTGGCTACAATTTTAAGGTTAGGCGTTGTTTCCTTTTTAATCTGATCTATCATAAAACTTACCTGCCCTACAAAACCCCATATAGTACCTCCTTTAATAGCTGACACGGTATCTGTTCCTAAAATTTTATCGGGCAAGGTAGGGGTAATTTCGGGCAACTGCGCTGCTGTATTAGAAAGCGCCCTAATTGCGGTATTTATGCCAGGTGCAATCGCTACACCTTTTATAGCCCCTTTGGCATTTACAAACGTGTAGGTAAGGGCAGTGCCAAAATCGACTATTAGACTTTCAGTATTTTTAAATAATTGGCTAGCTGCCAAGCTATTAACTAATAAATCTGTTCCTAATTCATCGGGGTTTTCAGGCGTAATGGGCAATAAATGATAATCCGTTTTATTTACTTCTACGGGTTTAATGCCAAATAGTAGTTCTATTTCAGAACGTACTTGTGGTGTAACAGTAGGCACAACCGAGCTTAAGCCTATGCCTCGTATCTTACTAACATTCAACTTTTTTGCCTGCTCTCGAAATAAAAGTAATGGTTGTTCAGAATGCGTTGAGAAACGATATTCTTTCCATTTACTATTCGTTTTTACGCCTACAGTAATATTAGAGTTTCCTATGTCAACAGCTATAAACATTTTGTTTTATTAATCAACTCAAAGTAAATACAAATACTATTTTAAAAAAAAATATATTTGTGCTAACTGCATATGAAAACACAGCTATCAGAAATACAAATAGATTTTTCCGAAGATCGGCTATTAGCACTAAATGTTGCAATGGCTTTTATTATGTTTGGTGTTGCCTTGTCAATAGAATCCAAAAGCTTTAAAGAAGTAAGTAGAAACCCCAAAGCAATTATTACAGGCGTAGTGAGCCAATTTTTACTTCTACCATTTTTCACTTTCTTGTTCGTGTACTTTACCCAGCCATTAGAAGGCTTGGCTCTTGGTTTGATTTTGGTTGCAGCCTGCCCAGGCGGAAATGTATCTAACTTTTTTTCTAACCTAAGTGGTGGCAACATAGCTCTATCAGTTAGTTTAACAGCCATTGCTACCATACTTGCCATTATTCTAACCCCTATTAATTTTGAGTTTTGGAGTAATTTATATTTAGGCGAACGAACAGGAAAAGGAATTACGTTAGAAACATGGAAAATGCTAAAAACCATATTTACTATTTTAGGCGGGCCATTATTATTAGGCTTATTGTTTAAATATAAGTTTAGCAGTTTTGCCTCTAAAGTAGCTGAACCTATTAAACTTATTTCGTTTGTTTTACTAGTAGTAATCATTGGGTTGGCTTTTATTCAAAATATCGATATTTTTAAAAAATACTATCATTACATTATTTATTTAGTGTTTTTTCATAACGCCATTGCCTTAGGAAGCGGATACTTAATTAGCAAATTAGTGGGTAATAGTGAGTATGATAGCCGCACCATAAGCATAGAAACGGGTATTCAAAACTCTGGCTTAGGCTTGGTAATTATATTTAGTGTGTTTCAAGGAAATGGTGGTATGGCAATTATTATGGCTTGGTGGGGCATTTGGCATATAGTAGGAGGCACCATTATGAGTCTTATTTTTACAAAAGGAAGGTTATTCAAATTCCAACCTATTAGATCTTGATTTTTAACTTTTTATGAAATTAGTCCGCAAAGTAGTACACCATATTTTTATCGGTATAATAAGTTTTTTTATAGGAATTGTAATTCGCTTCTATTTTAGAAAGTGGCAAATCGCTAATTATAATAATATCCCCCATAAAGGTCCTGTAATTTTTGCCTCCAATCATCAAAATGCTTTTTTAGATCCACTAGTCATATATTTTTCGCAGCCTAGAAGAAATTATTTTTTGGTTCGAGCTAATATATTCAAAAACCCTACCGCTCGCTTTTGGTTAGAAACACTGCATATGTTGCCCATCTACAGAGTAAGAGATGGTTTACGCTCGGTGGCTAAAAACGATGCGATTATTGAAAAGTGTGTTAAAATATTAACAGGAAAGAAAACTCCATTGGTATTGTTTGCAGAAGGTAATCATAATTTAAGACGCGCCTTGAGGCCCCTTCAAAAAGGAGTTGCGAGAATTGCATTTGCTACCATGGAAGCCAATAATTTTGAAATAGATTTGGCAGTTGTGCCTACAGGGCTAAACTACGGTAGGCATACTCGCTCACGTTCCGATATGTTGCTAAATTTTGGTAAGCCAATTTACTTAAAGCAATACACTCAACTATATAAAGAAAACCCTAATAAAGCATATCAGCTATTAGTACAAGATATATTTAACGAGCTCGACAAGCAAGTATTATCCATTCGCCCTTCTAAATCGTACGAGTATATAGAAAATGAATGGCTGAGCAAAAGAACTGATAATGTAAACATGATTGAGCAATTTAAAGCTGACAAAAAGCTAATTGCTGAAATATCTGAAAAATACGCTGATGAAACTATTCACATTCCTGAAGTAGCTAAACAAGAGCCCATTCCTGAGTTACCAACTTTGATTTACCGAATTTTTATGTTTCCTGTGTTTTTATATGGGTTTATCAACAGTTTTGTAGCCTATAAACTGCTTGATTTAATTATTAAAAAAGTAGTAACAGATATTCATTTCTATGGCTCTGCTAAAAGCACAATTCCCTTAATAATAGGCCCCTTAGTATTTACTACTCAAGCCTATCTGATGTACTTAATAACGGGTAACACCCTTTTGTCAATTGGTTACTTTATTTCTTCTCCATTCGCTGCTATACTCGCTTTCGATTACAAATTTACTGTATTTGACAGGCTCCCACGTATGAAAGGTGCTGCCAAATACGAAGGTTAATTAATGTTATAACCTTCATAAATCAAGCCTAAATTGCTAGCCCTTCTCGGAAGAAAAATAAAACACTATTTAGAATTATTCTAAATAAAGACATACCTTTGGTTGCTAAATACCAAGAATAAAAAAATATGAGAAGATTTGAATTGACAGCCCTTGTTTTAAGCATAGCTATTATAAGCTTTTCGTTTACTACTAACAAAGAAAAAGTTGGAGTGCTAATACTTGCTCATGGTGGCAAACATAATAGCTGGGATGAAACAGTAAAGAATGCAACAGAAGCTTTAAAGCAGCATTACGAGGTAGAAGTTGCATTTGGAATGGCAAACCCAATAAACATGCAGGCAGGCATTGACAAACTGGAAGGTAAGGGAGTTACAAAAATAGTTGTGGTCCCACTATTCATTTCATCCCATAGTCCCATTATTCGACAAAACGAATACCTGTTGGGCTTACGCGATACATTGGCAGATCCACCTATGATGATGCATCATGGAGGCGAAAGTATGGATTCTAAGAAGAAAGAAAAAGAACATGATTCTATGCCTTTTATGTCGAAAGAAAGTGAGCACTCAATGTCCAAAACTAAGAAAGAAACGACCCTAGAACCTCTTCATTTTAAATCGGAAATTATATTAACGAAGCCATTAGATGCTAACCCGCTTGTTGCAGGAATTATTTTCGACCGTATTTCCGAGCTAAGTGAGAATCCATCAAATGAAACTATACTTATTGTGGCTCACGGCCCTAGTAAAGAAGAAGACAATAAAAATTGGCTTAAAAAAATAGATAGCCTTGCTGACCAAATACGAACATTGCAATCAGAAAAAACTCGCGCTCAGGGACAAGAAGTTAAGTTTAAGCAATTATTTGGGCTTACCGTTCGCGATGATGCAAACCCTGCCATTTACGAACAAGCTAAAGAGCAGCTTAGAACCCTTGTTTACCAATCAGGAAAAGATGGAGACGTAATTGTTATTCCACTATTACTATCGCAAGGAGGTGTTGAAGCAAGGTATGTAAAAAGATTAGAAGGGTTGGACTATAAGTGGAGTGGCAAAACATTGCTACCACACCAAAATATTACTGAGTTTATAGAGGTTTCCGTTAAAAATGCACTGAAAGAATAATGCATTAAAAGCGAAATTATGAGTTTTAGTTCAAATTTTTGAATTACAAACTACTATCATCCTTCTAATTTCAAAATTTGATAAAAAGGGTTCATCTTACTCAAAAAGGAACGGTTTACTCTCTTGATAATTATCGGGGTGATTTTTGAACATAATCTGCTGATTTATTGCAGTTTGCATTCTCATTGCGAGCCCTATTGCATAATGCGGGTTTAAAGATTAAATCAGGAAAACGGCAGGCTAATAAATCAGTTGTCACCTGTCTTGGAGTGGTCTCACGAAACTGATGTGTAAGCCATTACATATTGTTAACCAAAATTCGGCCTGAGGTTGTTAAGCTAATATTTGTAATTTAGAGCAATCAAAAAAAGCTAACTACTCATGAGCAAGATTAAGTTCCGATGGAAACGTGTTATTATAGGAGTTGCACTGGCACCAGTTATTGTGTTTGGGCTGCTTGTATTGGTACTCGTTTGGAAACACGATAGTATTGTTCAGGATCTTATTTATACGGCAAACGAAGATTTTAATGGTCATTTAGATGTGGAAGGAAGCCATATATCTCCTTTTGCCAATTTCCCATATATCTCTATAGATTTAGAAGGGATTAGCCTCTATGAAGACAAATCAGACTCATTACCCCCACTTCTAAGTATTCAAGATGTATATCTAGGATTTGATGTTTTTACTTTGATAACTGGCACTATGGAAATAAAATCACTCAAACTTTCCAACGGTTTTATAAAACTGATTCAACACACAGATGGCAGTTTTAATATTAGTAACGCCTTAGCTAGCAAAACAGAAACGGAAGATCCTGGCGAAGATTTTCACTTAAACCTAAAGAGCATTCATTTAGCTGATATTGATTTGTTTAAGCTTAACGAGGAAAATAATGTGTTAGCTGAAACATTTATTCATGAAGCTCAAGCTCGATTTAAAACTTCACATAATCATGTGATGGTATCCATTGAAAGCCATTTTTTGCTAAACCTAATTGTTGATGGAGATACCACTTTTGTGCGCAATAAACACATTAGCCTTGATACACAGCTAGATTATACAGTAGATGAACAACTATTAAGTATTGAACAATCGGAGCTACTTATAGAAAAGGCCCTTTTTATACTGGAAGGAAATGTTGATTTTGATGATGATATGAACCTTGATCTTACGTTTACAGGCAATAAGCCTAATTTTGATATGTTTTTAGCTTTTGCACCTAGTGAACTAGCTCCAACGTTAGAACGATACGATAATGGTGGCAAAATATTCTTTAATGCCTCCGTAAAAGGAAAATCAATTAATGGACATAGTCCGCTGGTTGTAGCTAATTTTGGGTGTGAAGAAGCTTTTTTTAATAATACAACTACCAATAAAAAAGTAGACGACCTCTATTTTAAAGGGCACTTTACCAATGGTGAAAAGCGTCATTTATCTACCTCCGAGTTTTCCTTAACGGATTTCTCTGCTAAGCCCGAGGCAGGTACCTTCAGTGGCAACTTAATAGTTAAAAACTTTGAATCACCAGAAATTGATATGCAGCTGGTGTCTAAATTTGATCTTCACTTTTTATCTGAGTTTTTTAACATTACCGATTTAGAAGAGTTAAAAGGTAACGTGTCCTTAACCATGAATTTTCATGACATAATAGATTTACAAAATCCCGAAAAAAGTATTGAGAGGCTAAACGAATCGTATTATACAGAGCTTGAAGTTAAAAATCTAAGCTTTAAGTTACCAGGTTATCACTTACCCATAAGCCAAATAGATATAAAAGCCAGTATGGATGGTCATGAAGCCACCATTGATAATTTTTATCTCAGAGCCGGTGATTCTGACATAACTATAAAGGCCAGCATAAGCGACTTGCCCGCCATTATCCATCATACTGCTGACCCCGTAAGTGCGAATTTGGTTATTAAATCGAATTTGCTTGATGTACAACAGCTCACTTCAGCAAACACAAGCGACTCTACGGTAAGTGAGAAAATAAAAGACCTTAGTATGAACCTTAGGTTCAATAGCTCAGCTCGGGCATTTACCGAATCGCCTAACCTGCCAGTAGGCGAATTTTTTATTGAACACTTATACGCCAAACTATCTAAGTACCCTCATACCCTGCACGATTTTCATGCCGATGTATTTGTGGATGAAGAAAATTTTAGAATTATAGATTTTACTGGTATGATAGATGAAAGTGATTTTCGATTTAGCGGCAAGTTAAAAAATTATGACCTATGGTTTAATAAAGAGCCATTAGGAGATACTAACATTGAATTTAACCTAACTTCTAACCTACTTCAATTACAAGATGTTTTTTCGTATGGAGGTGAAAATTTTGTTCCTAAAGATTATCGCTATGAAGAATTTAAGGATTTGAAAATCCATGGCTTTGCCGATTTACATTTTAATAAAGGGCTTAAATCTTCTGATATAAATATTGATTTACTAGAAACTCAGCTAAAGGTTCACCCTATGCGCTTCGAAAATTTTAGTGGCAATATTCATTATGAAGATGAACAATTGACAGTGAACAACCTTACCGGAAAGCTTGGAAAGACCGAATTTACGGCTAACATGCTTTATTACCTTGGACAGGACACAATAATTCGAAAAAAGAAAAATTACTTCTCACTAAATGCATCACATTTAAACTTTGATGAACTTTTTAATTATAACCCACCTCCTACCGATTATATAGTTACACCCGAAGACCATGAAGCAGGTTTCAATATTTTTGATTTGCCTTTTACAAACATGGCGTTTAATTTTGACATAAAACACCTGAAATATCATCGCTATGAGCTTGATGATTTTTTCTTAAAAGCCCGTATGCAGCGAAACCATTATGTTTATATAGATACGATGTCGGTAGGTGCTGCAGGAGGTAACGTATGGATTAAAGGCTATTTAAATGGGTCAGATCCTGATAATATTTACTTTAGCCCAAATGTAAAAGTTAAAAATTTAGATTTAGATAAGCTGCTTTTTAAGTTTGAGAATTTTGGGCAAGACCACGTTGTATCTGAGAACCTAAGCGGGCAATTAAGTGGCAACCTTTCGGGTAAAGTGCATATGCATGCCGACATGGTGCCTATTATCGATGATTCGGAGATTAAACTAAACTTAGAAGTAGTAAACGGGAGCCTTAAAAATTATGAAGCGTTTGAGGCGCTTTCAGAATATTTTAGAGACAAAAATCTCAAACTTGTGTTTTTCGATACACTTCGCAACCAATTGGATTTAAACAAAGGGCTTATGACCATTTCTAACATGGAAATTAACTCTACACTTGGCTATATCGAAGTATCTGGCAAGCAGGATATGGATTTGAATATGGAGTACTACCTACGGGTGCCTATGAAATTGATTACAAAAGCCGGTGGTCAAAAACTGTTTGGCAAAAAAAGAGAAATTGACTCAACTCAAATTGATGAAATTCAATACAGAGACTCAACTAAGCGAGTACGGTTTCTAAACCTAAAAATTACCGGCACTCCTGATGACTATAAAATTTCTATCGATAAGGAGAAGAAGTAGTAATAGTATTGCTCTCTAATTCCGAACTTTTATTATTTAGAATTATTATAGATAACACTCTATAAACTAAGTGTCTGATTCAGAAAGTTTGACATCAAGGCTTGATAATTTTAAAAAGTAGAGTCCCGAGCCTTCGAGATGTGCATTTTTTTTAATGTGGGTAACCAAGATAGCGAACTTTATGGGCAGACACTAGATATAATTCAAACCTCTTTGTTATTGGCTAGTTCAGACCTGATATGTACCTTTGACATCATTCAAATATTAAAACATTTAAGCCTACATTATGAGTTGGATTATCAACACGTTAACAAGTACCATAGGACGTAAAGTTATTATGGCGCTTACAGGGCTTTTCCTCATTCTATTTTTAACAGTGCATTTGGTGGGTAATCTCCAACTGCTTAAAAACGATGGTGGAGAATCCTTTAATTTATACACCCAGTTTATGGCTCACAATCCGTTGATTCAAGCTGTATCCAAAGGTAATTTTTTCTTTATTTTTCTGCATGTTTTTGTCTCGTTAACCCTATATGTGAGAAATAAAAAAGCAAGGCCCATTGGCTACAAAGTATCATCAGGCAACTCTAATAGCAGTTGGTCATCTCGTAGTATGGCATTATTAGGCACATTTATTTTAATATTTATTTTTTTACACCTCTATGGGTATTGGTTTCAGCTCAAATACGTTGGAGAACCCATTGTTCAAATGATTAGCATTGATGGTGTTAGTATGCATAATGCCTATGCATTGGTGGCTGAATCTTTTCAAATACCAGGAGTAGTAGCATTTTATGTGATAGCCATGATTGTATTAGGCTTTCATCTATGGCACGGATTTGCAAGTGCATTTCAATCTCTTGGGCTTAACCACCCAAAATACAATGGCATTATTAGTGGTTTAGGTAAATTATATGCAGTTATAATTCCTGTCCTTTTTATGCTTATTCCTATTTATATGTACCTAAATAACGCTGGATAATTATGGCATTAGAATCAAAAGTTCCTGAAGGGCCGTTGGCCGAAAAATGGACAAAACATAAATTCAATAGTAAGTTGGTTAACCCAGCCAACAAGAGGAAGTATGATATAATTGTAGTAGGCACGGGTTTAGGAGGAGCTTCCGCAGCAGCATCATTAGCTGAGCTTGGCTATAATGTTAAAAACTTTTGCTATCAGGATAGTCCACGTAGGGCACATAGTATTGCAGCCCAAGGCGGCATTAATGCTGCCAAAAACTATCAAAATGATGGCGATAGTGTTTACAGGCTATTTTACGATACTATAAAAGGAGGCGATTATAGGTCTAGAGAAGCAAATGTTTATAGGCTTGCAGAAGTAAGCAATGATATTATCGACCAGTGTGTAGCACAAGGTGTACCTTTTGCACGTGAGTATGGAGGATTATTAGACAACCGATCATTTGGAGGAGCTCAGGTATCGCGTACATTTTATGCAAGAGGCCAAACAGGGCAACAATTATTATTAGGAGCATACAGCGCATTGAGCCGCCAGATTTCTACCGGTAAAGTGGAGTTATTTGACCGAACAGAAATGCTAGATTTGGTTATGGTGGATGGAAAAGCCAAAGGTATTATCACTCGAGACTTAATTACTGGTAAAATAGAATCGCACGCTGCACATGCGGTAGTGTTGGCTACAGGAGGTTATGGTAACGTATTCTTTCTCTCAACCAATGCAATGGGTTCTAACACCACAGCTGCTTGGCGAGCGCATAAAAAAGGAGCGAATTTTGCCAATCCTAGCTTTACTCAAATTCATCCTACTTGTATTCCTGTTTCAGGCGAGCACCAATCAAAGCTAACGCTAATGTCGGAATCGCTTCGTAACGATGGTCGCATTTGGGTACCTAAAAAGGCTATTCCAGGATTAACGGCAGCCGATGCTGTAAAACTACCCGAAAGTGAAAGAGACTACTACCTAGAGCGCAGATACCCTTCTTTTGGTAATTTAGTACCAAGAGATGTCGCCTCCAGAAATGCCAAAATAGTATGTGACAAAGGCCGAGGAGTTGGATCCACTGGACAGGCCGTATTCTTAGATTTCTCAGACGCCATTAACCGATTAGGCAAAGAGGCAATAGTTGAAAAGTATGGTAATTTATTTGATATGTATCAGCAAATTCAAGGAGACAACCCTTACGAAATGCCTATGATGATTTACCCAGCGGTGCACTACACTATGGGAGGCCTTTGGGTTGATTATAACTTAATGACTAACATACCAGGTTTGTATGCCATTGGCGAATGCAATTTTTCAGACCATGGAGCTAACCGATTAGGTGCTAGTGCCTTAATGCAAGGCTTGGCCGATGGATATTTTGTACTACCCTACACCATCGGTGATTATTTAGCCGGCATTAGTTACGACAAACCCAGTACTGATGACAATGCTTTTAAAGAAGCTGAAAAAGCTGTTAGAGATAAAAATGAGAAACTATTGTCAATCAACGGAACTAAAACGGTAGACGATTTTCATAAAGAGTTAGGACATGTAATGTGGAATAACGTAGGAATGGCTCGAACCGAAGAAAGCCTTAAAGAAGCCAAAACAAAAATAAAGGCAATTAGAGAAGAGTTTTGGACTAATGTAAAAGTGGTGGGCAACAACGATGAAATGAATATGTCATTGGAAAAAGCCAACCGAGTAGCTGATTTCTTAGAATTGGCTGAGCTAATGGTGGATGATGCTCAAAATCGTAAAGAATCTTGTGGAGGGCACTTTAGAGAAGAATCGCAAACCGAAGATGGTGAGGCACTTAGAATTGACGAGAAGTATTCGTATGTAGCTGCATGGCAGTATAACGGAGAAGACAAGGAAGAAACATTGAACAAAGAAGACCTTGTGTTTGAAAACGTAAAACTGACCCAGCGTAGTTATAAATAATATTTTAAACTTGAAAGAGGTACTTAATATGACTCTCGAAAACATAAAGCACACCATTATACCTGTTCTAAAAAAACACAGGATTAAACGTGCCGGTTTTTTTGGATCGTATGTAAAAGGTGAAGCAACAGCAACTAGCGATATTGATATTTTAGTTGAACTTGGAACAGAAATAAGTCTTTTAGGATTTGTGAGAATCAAACTTGATTTGGAAGATTTACTTAACAAAAAAGTGGACTTAGTAGAGTATCAAGCAATAAAACCAAGATTGAGAGACAGAATATTAGCTGAAGAAATGAGAATTTATGGCTAAGAAAAAACAAAGAGATGAACTAGTATTTCTTGAAGATATACTAGACTGTATTGATAAGATAGCTGAATATGTGAAGGGTATTTCTGAAAATGATTTTGAAAAAAACATCGAAAAACAAGATGCCATAATTCGGAGGATTGAGATCATTGGAGAAGCAACCAAAAGAATTTCGACTGAAACAAGGAGCCAATATTCATCTATACCTTGGCGAGAAATGGCAGGAATGAGAGACATTGTTATTCATGAGTATTTTGGAATTACAACACCTTTAGTTTGGAGGGTAGCAACAGCTGATATTCCAAACCTTAAAGCAAAAATAAAGATGATACTTGAAGAAAAATTACCACCAACAGCATAAAAAGAGATATTTTTTTTGGCCACAAGTGCAAACAGAACCCAAAAACATACAGACCATGAAACATAAATTAAATATATGGCGTCAGAAAGATGCTAACGATAAAGGAAAGTTTTACACGTATGAAGTTTCAGGTGTTTCTCCTGACCAGTCGTTTTTAGAAATGATCGATGAGCTGAACAATGATCTTACCCTTAAAGGAGAAGACCCTGTTCATTTTGACCACGATTGCCGCGAAGGCATTTGCGGAGCTTGCAGCATGGTAATAAATGGGAGTGCTCATGGTCCTAAGGGTCTTATTACTACGTGTCAATTACACATGCGCAGTTTTTCCGATGGCGAAGAAATAACGGTTGAACCCTGGAGGGCGAAACCATTTCCGGTTATTAAAGATTTGGTGGTTGATAGAACCCCATTGGACAGAATCATTCAGGCTGGAGGCTATGTGAATGTAAATACAGGTGGCACCCCAGATGCAAATGCAATTCCTATACCTAAGGATATAGCAGATACTGCTATGGATGCAGCGCAGTGTATCGGTTGCGGTGCTTGTGTGGCAACATGTAAAAATGCTTCAGCTATGTTGTTTACTGCTGCCAAAATTTCTCAGTTAGCCGTTTTGCCTCAAGGTAAAACGGAAAGAGCAAACCGTGTAGAAAATATGATAGCTGTAATGGAAGAAGAAGGTTTTGGTGGATGTACCAACACAGGTGCTTGTGAGGTTGAGTGCCCAAAAGGCATTAGCTTGGAGCATATAGCCCGTACACATAGAGAATATATGAGTGCAAAGTTTAGCTCATATAATGTATAAAATAATGTGACGTCATTCCTCCGATGGCTATCGGAGGAATCTGTAAATTAAAATCAACCTTTGCACCACCAAAAGTTACTTTTTTATATGCTGGAAAGCAAGGCACTATTATTGTCTTGTAAAAATTAACCCAGATTATGCAATAGAATTCGTAATGAGAAGACAAAATGCAATAAATCAGAAGTTTATATTCGAAAAGCATAGCACCGCTATGGTTAAGAGGATAAACTTAGTAAAACGACTGATTTGCAGCAGTTTGTATTAGTAATAGAATTTCTATTGCATATTTCGGGATTAACCAACCCAATTCAATGAAAATACATTTACTAGCAGTTTTTATATTATTTGCTTTAAACATTAATGCACAAGATAAAATCACAACCACAGACAAGGAAGTAGCAGAAGCGGAGAATAAAAATGAAACTAATACTTCTTTTGAAAAAGTTAACCCTCGAATTAAGCGACCGTGGGGCTTTGGTTTAGGTTACTTTTTGAGTTTTGACGGAACAGGTGCTGTTATTTCTTACACTCATTTCATATCACCTCAACTCGAACTAGGGGTAGAACTTGGCACACTTGCGAGTGCTTTTTTTAATTTTACCTACGCTATTAGTGGAAAATACCATTATAGAAAATCAGAATCCACAAAGCCTCTATCGATATTTTCGGGATTAAATGTAATATCACTTTCTAACTCTTTTTCAACTAACCAAATATCAATACAAACCCCTGTGGGCATACAATACTTAAACCATAATGGATTTAAGTATTCAATTAGTTTAGTACCTATTACAAATTTTGAAAATTTTGAAACTTATTTTGAAGTAAGGGCAGGCTATAATTTTAAGAAAAAGTAACAACTTGCAGATTGATTAGATTGCTATGAAAAAAGAAGCCAACATATTTGTAATCTGTGCCCCAGAAATAAGCCCCATATTACACGAAGAAATCAAAGCCCTGGGGTTTACAAATACCAAAGAACATAGACTTGGTGTACAACTCTATGGAACTTTAGCTGATTGCATGTACCTAAACTTACAATTACGGACAGCTAATAAAGTGTTATGGGAAGTGAGCAAATTTTATGCTGCCAACCCAGATCAATTATATAATAAAGCCATCAAAATAGCATGGGAAGAAGAAATTGACGTAGATGGTTATTTTAATATTGATTCGTTTGTTAAAAACGATACCATTACCGATAGCAGGTTTGCCAATCTAAAATTAAAGGATGCCATAGTAGATCGGTTTATGGAACGAAATAACAAGCGACCCGATACGGGTCCTGATAAAGATCTAATCCGCATTTACATGCACTGGGTAGAAACAGAATGCATTTTGTATTACGATACCTCAGGTGGAGTTATCGCCAAACATGGCTATCGAAAAATCCCTGGCACAGCCCCAATGTTGGAGTCTTTAGCCGCAGCGGTAATTATGGCTTCAAAATGGGATAAAAAATCGACTTTCATAAACCCAATGTGTGGCAGTGGTACGCTGGCAATTGAAGCAGCACTTTTAGCCACCAATACTGCTCCTGGCTTATTTCGAGATAATTTTGGTTTTATGCATCTTGCCTCTTTTGATAAAAGCACTTGGGATGACATGTGCGATAGAGCTCAAGCCCAGATTAAACCCTGTGAAGCAAAAATTTATGCTTCTGACATTTCAGAAGATGCCATAAAAAATGCTCAGTTCAATACCGAAGAAGCTCGAATGAATAAACACATTGAGTACTCTAAAACTGATTTCAGGCAAATTGATATTCCCGAAGAACCTGGCATTGTTATATTAAACCCAGAATATGGGGAACGGCTAGGTGAAGAGGATGAACTTATTGATGTTTACAAAGAAATAGGAGATTTATTTAAACAAAAATGCCAGGGCTATACAGGTTATGTGTTTACGGGCAATCGTGAATTGGGCAAAAACATTGGCTTGCGCACCAAACGTAAAATTCCTTTTTATAATGGCAGCATCGAGTGTCGTTTGTTAGAATACGAGTTATACAGAGGCACAAAAAAGGAGAAGTAGAAAAACGCCATCAGTGAAAGGTAGAAATTCGACAATGTAAAGTAGAAAATAAAAGGATTCCTGGCTCCGCAGGATTGACAATCATGATTGAATTGGAATGATGAATAAATTCTGATTGAACCATAAATCTTCTTTTTTGCGTTATAATTATATCAATTAAGACACGTGAAAGAAAAACTGCTTCATTCAATGCCTGCAAGGTTGCTGTTTAATAATATTAGACGCAACCATATTCTGCTATTAAGCTGGTTTGTCTTATTTAGTGCTGTCACTGGACATTTAGGGAGCTTTCTTGGAATACCCTATTTATTTCTTGATCCTGAATACCTTCAAGAGGTTAATTTTTTAAGTTTTTTATTAATGGGTATCGCCATTAGTGGGTTTAGTGTGGCTTTTCATATCGCTTCCTATATTGTTGTTAGTCACAAATATTCATTTTTAGCACATCATAAAAAGCCATTTCTTACCTTCAGTATCAATAATAGCCTTATTCCACTTGCTTTTTTAATTACCTATATCTGGCATATTATAGAATTTCAATCCTCCAATGAATTTGCCACCAAAACAGATATTTTCATTCATATTGCAGGCCTTTTAACAGGCTATATATTAATGATAATTATAATCTATACCTATTTCATTTTTACCAATAAAGATATATTTAAAATCCTTTCTAATAGAGTTGATAAAAAGTTGAAAGTAACAGTGCCAGCTACAAGAGCCAAAGCAATGGAAAAACTTAAAGGCTCATCCACTCGAATTCAATATGTTAAGTACTTTTTTAGCTCTAAATTAAAATTTGAGAAAGTTAAATTTGTTGCATTTCATAAGCATGAGCTTACCAAAGTTTTTGACCAAAACCACTTAAACCTAGTTTTTATCCAGCTTTTTATTTTTATACTGCTGTTAATTATTGGCATTTTTAGGGAGTACGAAATTTTCCAGATTCCGGCAGCTGCAAGTGCCGTTTTGCTACTTACCATCATTATTATGTTTGCAGGGGCTTTTTCGTACTGGTTTGGCTCTTGGGCTCCTACTATTATAATTTCTATAATACTTATTTTAAATATATTTTTTAAGCAAGGGTATTTTAACATCACCTATAAAGCCCTTGGGCTCAACTACCAAACTCAACCAGCCCAATACGATTTAGAAGCTATTAATAAGTGTAATAGCGACTCTGTTTTTGTGGACGATTATAGCAGCATTACCCAAATTTTAACTAATTGGCGGGCGAAATTTATCGATAAAAAGCCCAAAATGTTGCTGGTTTGTGCCAGTGGTGGTGGCCAAAGATCAGCACTCTGGACCTTTAATGTATTGCAAACTATCGACAGCATTACTAATGGTAATTTTACAAAACACACACAATTAATTACAGGAGCATCCGGTGGTATTATAGGAGCCGCATATTTTAGAGAATTAAAATTACAACAGCAGAAAAATCAACTAAACCCTTATGCTAAAGAATTTTTAAGCAATATAAGTAGGGATAATCTAAACCCTATTATTTTTAGCTTATTGGTAAACGACCTTTTTATACGGTATCAGACGTTTGAATATCAAGGAAAAACATACCTGAAAGACCGTGGATATTCTTTTGAAGAACAGCTAAATAAAAATACAAATGGAGTGCTTGACAAGCCTTTAATCAGCTACCAAAAGCCCGAGTTTGAATCTCAAATTCCTATGCTCATAATTTCTCCTACCATTATTAATGATGGGCGTAAACTGTTCATTTCGCCCCAGCATATATCCTTTATGAACTCCCTGCCTTCTGGCCAGGCAAGTGGCTTGCCAGAGCAAGGCAGAACCTATAATAAACTTGCTGAAGGTATTGATTTTAGACATTTTTTCAGGTATCAGAATGCAGATAGCCTCCGGTTTTTAAGTGCCTTGCGAATGAATGCTTCCTTCCCTTACATTACACCTAATATATCGTTGCCAAGCGAACCTCCGCTCGAAATTATGGATGCCGGAATCACTGATAATTTTGGTATTGCCGATGCCCTGCGTTTTTTATATGCCAATAAAACATGGATAGCTGACAACACATCCGGTGTTGTTATTATAACTATCCGTGATTCTGAAAAAGAAATTGAGATTGAATCAAGAAAAAATCAATCGTTTATAGAAAAAATTATAACCCCTATTCAAAGTGTGTATGAAAACTATGCCAACCTACAAAGTGTAGCTAACGACAGCAATATAGAGTATGCACACTCTTGGTTTAATAATGACTTAGATGTAGTTACATTCCAATATGTGCCAACTTATGACCCTAATACCCAAACATCTAAAGATGTAAAACGAGCCTCCTTAAACTGGAGACTAACAAGTAAGGAGAAGCAGAATGTGATATATAGTATCAATTCAAGCTCCAACCGAAAAGCAATAAAGGAAATTCAACGGCTACTTGATTAAGAATGCACCTTAAAAAACCCATGACTTAAGTGGAATCCTATTCATCCATTAGCGCGCCTGTATTATTTATTTTGATAACCAAAAGTTGCATCTAAGTTCTAAATAGTAAAGGCTCTTCGCGGCTGCAGCCCTCTCCTTGGTTAGCCAACCAAGGTGGCGATGGCTAGGTTGAGTCCAAAGATTGCCGAGCTACTTGCCTTCCGTACAACTTCGGGAGGCGGGCGCTCGATAATGACGCTTATTAAAACACTTAGTTTGATGATAGGTCTTAAAGTGATAAAACAAAAAAGGGTTAGCGAACTGCTAACCCTTCCAATTTCTTATAAAG
The DNA here is from genome assembly GCA_021648745.1 of Cyclobacteriaceae bacterium. Lineage (GTDB taxonomy): Bacteria > Bacteroidota > Bacteroidia > Cytophagales > Cyclobacteriaceae > JAKISE01. The sequence goes on along the minus strand of JAKISE010000020.1, from coordinate 26,778 downwards.
TAAACTTAGTCTTCTTTTTTCTTTGCTGGTGCTTTCTTTTTAGCTGGTGCTTTTTTCTCAGCTTTAGGAGCATCCTCCTTTTTTGAAGCTGCTTTTTTAGTTTCTTTTGCAGGAGCTTCTGATTTAACCTCCCCTTTAGGAGCTATTGGTTTTTTCTCTGCTTTAACTGGAGCTACAGGCTTAGCCTTAAACTCAGCTTTAATTGCTTCAACATCTACGTTTTTTATAACTGGTTTAGCACCTTCAAGCGCTAATTTTTGAATTCTTCGCTTTGAAGTGAGCTTATTTTTAAGTCCTTTTCTTTTAAGTCTAGTAATAGCCATTGTATAAATTTCTTAAATTCGAGGTGCAAAAATAGTTTATTTACTTAAATAGTGAAACATTAATAGAGATATTTTCCGCACTTCTAACACAATCTGTAATTTCCTTCCTGTAATTAGCTCAATATCTTATTATATCTTTATTTTTCACCACTTAGTATGTCTAGGTTTCCTCTTTGGTATTTTAAACAAGTAATTATATTTATTATATATCCAATTTTAAAAACCCTTCCAAATTATAGACTAATACATCATTTTTATACACATAAGCTTCTTTTACTGGAGCAATAATATAGGCTTTATTTGCCTTTACATCTTCCATAGCAATCCAAAACCCTTTACTTAGTTTAGGGGTAATGCTCGATTTAATTTCTATGGCAATAACGTCAAACCCTTTAACAAGAACTAGGTCTATTTCAGCCCCAACAGCTGTTCGATAAAAATAAGGCTCCCAATCAGTAAATTTCGATAAAATATTTTCAATTATAAGGCCTTCCCAAGAGGTTCCGTAAATTGGGTTGGCATAAAGGTTCTCATAAGATGTGATACCTAGTAGGCTATGCAATATGCCAGCATCTCTCAGGTATATTTTGGGCGCCTTAACTAGCCTCTTTTTTACATTTACATAATAAGGCTGCAACAGCCTTAACATATAAGTGTTATGCAAGATGTCGATATACTTCTTTACAGTTTTTTCATCTACACCCATTGCACGAGACAAAGAGGCATAATTAGATAGCTGCCCATTTAAATGTGCTAACATAATCCATAATCGTCTCAACATTATTGGAGGAATAGTGTACCCAAACATTTGTAAATCTCTTTCTAAAAAAGTTTTTACAAAATTTTGCAGCCACTCAAAAGCTGTAGCAGTATCCGATAAAATACTTTTAGGAAATCCTCCTAATAGATGATATTGCTCTAACGTTTTTTTACTTTTAATTTCAGTATAGCTAAAAGGATTAAGTTCATAATAAAATATTCTACCAGCTAGCGTTTCTGCACTTTGTCGAAGTAATACGGGTGAAGCTGAACCCAATACTAAAAACCGAACATGACTATTTTCATCAACAAAGCTCCTTAGTGCACTATAAAGGTCGGGTTTAAGTTGTATTTCATCTATACAATATAAAAATACATTTTTATTTAAATTGAAATACTGCTCTGGATTATGAAGCAATTCAACATCTGAACTCTTTTCTAGATCAAGGTATTTTACATGATTATATTCAGCAATGATGCTTTTAGCCAACGTTGTTTTCCCCACTTGCCTTGCACCCAAAATAGCAGTTACTGGAACATTTTTGATACCTTTTCTTATTTTATCACGTAGAGGTCGCTTGATATTCATAAAACAAATATACAATATTTACATTGCAAATACGGAATATATATCCGGTATTACAATGATAATGAAAGGTCCGTTCAAGTCAATCTTTCTAATAATTGCTTAAATATCTTTATTTTTCATCCCCTACAATGCTTAGCTTTGCACTCAATTTTAAGTGACCTAAAATGAGTAATCAGAAGCCTTCCATACCCAAAGGAACCAGAGATTTTGGCCCTAAAGTGGTAAGTAAGCGTAACTATTTAATAAGTACTATTCGTGCTACATTCGAGAAGTTTGGCTTTCTGCCATTAGAAACCCCAACGATGGAAAACCTATCGGTGCTCACAGGTAAATATGGTGATGAAGGCGACCAATTAATTTTTAAAGTGCTTAATTCTGGTGACTATGTTTCTAAAGTTAAAACCAACATTGCTACCACCCCTTCTCAAAAACTCACACCTCAAATTTCGGAGAAAGGCTTACGCTATGATTTAACAGTTCCTTTTGCCCGATACGTGGTAATGAACCGAAACGAAATCTCATTTCCTTTTAGGAGATACCAAATGCAACCAGTTTGGCGTGCAGATCGACCTCAAAAAGGTAGATACAGAGAGTTTATGCAATGCGATGCCGATGTAGTAGGCACAAAGTCTCTTATCTGCGAAGCAGAGATTATAATGATGATGAATGAAATTTTGCAGAATCTTGGTATTGAGGGTTATCAAATTATCATAAACAGTCGTAAAATACTATCTGGTTTGGCGGCACACTTAGGGCACAAAGGAGAAGAAGGCGCCTTATGCGTTGCCATTGACAAGCTAGATAAAATTGGTAAAGAAGGAGTTTTTAAAGAGCTTGAAAAAATCGGGTATAAAAAATTTCAACTGGAAAGCCTCTCTCCTATTTTAGAGCTAACAGGCTCAAACCAAGAAAAAATAAAAGCCCTGGAATCCACTTTAGCAAATAATGATGAGGTACTTAAAGGCCTGTCAGAAATAAAGCAGATTCTAAATTATGTTGAATCAATGAGTGGCAATTTAGCCACAGTTGAATTCGATCCTGCGTTAGCCAGAGGCCTCTCCTATTATACAGGAGCTATTTTTGAAATTAAAATATTGGATGGCAGCATTGGTAGCATCTCCGGTGGTGGACGATATGACAACCTCACAGGTGTCTTTGGCTTGCCCGATGTATCAGGAGTTGGATTTTCACTAGGCATAGATCGTATCTATGATGTAATGGAGGCTCGTGACTTATTCCCAAAAGAAGTAGCCACTACTACACAAGTGCTAATTACCAACTTTGGAGAAGAGGAAGAAGCATTTGCAATAAAGCAACTGGCCAAACTAAGACAAGCAGGAATTTCATCTGAGCTTTACCCAACCTCTGCTAAGTTAAAAAAACAGATGACCTATGCCAACAACCTAAACATTCCGTTTGTTGTGCTCATAGGTTCTAATGAGGTTGAATCTAATACACTTACTGTTAAGAATATGATACAAGGCACTCAGGAATCTATCACTATTGAGGCGCTTATAAGTAAACTAGCCAAGTAAATGAAAGAACATCAAATATCTACCGCAACATTAACGATCGATCAGGTTGAGAACATTATAGCTTCAGGTGCAAAACTCACTCTTTCGAACGAGGTAGTTGATAAAATTCAGCATTGCCGTAATTATTTAGATGAAAAGATAAAAAGGTCTAATGAGCCCGTATATGGTATAAACACTGGGTTTGGCTCATTATATAAAGAAAGCATTTCTAAAAACGAACTAGGCAAGCTTCAATCTAACATCATTAAATCACACGCTTGTGGAGCAGGTGAAACAATTCCTAATTACATCGTAAAAATCATTTTGCTCTTAAAAGTGCAATCGTTAAGTTATGGCCATTCTGGTGTACAAGTTAGTACTGTTCAGCGGTTAATCGATTTCTATAATAATGATGTACTGCCTGTTGTCTATGAATTTGGCTCATTAGGCGCTTCTGGCGACCTTGCCCCTTTGGCACACGTATGCCTACCTCTAATTGGCGAAGGTGAGGTAAATTTTAATGGCAAGTTCATTTCTGGCAAGGAGCTGAATAGCCAAATGGGCTGGAGCCCTATCGAATTGCAAGCAAAAGAAGGGTTAGCCCTCTTAAATGGTACCCAGTTTATGGCAGCCTTTGGTGTGTGGAATTTAATTCAATCAAAACAGGTTCTTACACTTTCAAATCTCATTGGTGCTCTTTCTGTAGATGTGTTTGATGGTAGAATTGAACCTTTTAATGCGAAAGTGCACGCCATTCGTCCACAACCAGGACAAGGCATTGTGGCTAAAGAAGTGAGCGAACATTTAGATGGCAGCGAACTTATTGCACAAAAGAAGCAACATGTTCAAGACCCCTATTCTTTCCGCTGCATCCCACAAGTACATGGAGCCACAAGTGATGCGTTAACTTATGTAAATCAAGTATTTACGCAAGAAATAAATGGGGTTACCGATAACCCCAATGTATTTCCAGACGATGATTTAATTATATCTGCAGGCAATTTTCACGGGCAACCACTAGCCTTAGCCTTAGACTTTATGGCCTTGGCCATAGCAGAACTAGGCAGCATTTCAGAACGAAGAACCTACCAATTAATTTCGGGTAGTAGAGGTTTACCCAATTACCTTGTGGCCAATCCTGGTATTAACTCAGGACTAATGATTCCTCAATACACTGCAGCCTCCATCGTGAGCCAAAATAAGAACCTATGCTACCCTGCCACGGCAGATTCTATTGTGTCGTCAAACGGGCAAGAAGACCACGTGAGCATGGGAGCCAATGCAGCCACTAAAGCTCATAAAATAATTAATAATTTATATGAGATTTTAGGAATAGAAATCATTACAGCTTCTCAAGCCCTGGAGTTTAGAAGGCCCTTAAAAACCTCGAAGGTGTTAGAAGAGTTTGTGCGCAATTTCAGGAAGGAAGTTCCGTTTATTAAAGAAGACCGTATTTTACATAACGATATGGTCAGGGCTACTCAATTTATTAAAGATTATACCTTTTAAATGAATGCAAGGTGGTATGTACTGCTTATTATTGTCAGTTTGTTTTTTACAAAACAAGCGAGTGGGCAATACCTAAGTGTAGGAGGAGATTTTGAGCTAGATCAACAATTAGGATGTAGTGATTTAACAGTTACTGTTACTAATCTAAATCCGGGAATATGCGCTACACCTCCTTGCCCTATCGCATATAAGTATGAAGGAATTAATTCAGCAACCACCTTAGATGCGTTTTATACCTATACTGTGCCAGGTAGTTATTGGGTTTATCAATTTATTCAAGGTGCCACTGGAGATAGAGCTGATAGTATCTTAATGACAGTTGTAGCTCCTGAACTACCTAATATTACGTTATTTAGTTGCAATAGCTTAGGACTTTTGGTTCAAATTAACGACACCTATTACGATGAGTATGAAATTAATTATGGAGACGGCAGTGTTATAATCGTTCCAAAAGGGAGTACTGTTTTACCTTATACTTATGCCAACAACAATCAAAGAACAGTTAATGTAACAGGGCTGTTTACAACTGCCACCAACCAATGTGGAGTTACCTCCATCCCCTTTGACCCTCTTGCCACCGTACTACCTGCACAAATAGATTCTCTCATACAATTAAATGGGAGCACACTCAAGCTAAATTATAATTTGCCTGCAAATTCAGATAATAAATTAGAGATTTCAATTGGTGACAATACCAATTTTGTTTTATTCAAAAATTTAAACCAAAACACTTCTGTAGATACGATAGCAAGCTTATCCCTACCACAAAATACCTACTGCTTTAGAATAGCAACTTATGATGCTTGCAGCAATTTTAGGTCATATTCTAATGAAATATGTTCAATAACACTAAATGCAAGTGCTCAAAACAATCAAATAACAACAGATTGGAACACAGTAGATTTTGGTGTCGCCCAATCATTTAATTTGTTTAGAGATGATATTTTGCTACAATCATTGGCTTCTACTGTCTTTCAACATGTTGATACTACAGTAATATGTAATACCAATTATTGTTACCAGTTAGATGTAAATTATGCAGGTGGCATTTCACGATCATTAAAAGTGTGCGAAACAGCGTTTTCTACAGATATACCTCCAACTATCGATAATATTAGTAGTACAACAAACTCAGATTCGATTGAATGGGTTTGGCAAGTGCCTCTAAATTCAACACCCGAAAACTATATTGTTCATCAAACTTTAGAGAATGGCAGCATTATAAGTAGTGAAACAGCAAACACAAACTCACTTAATCAATTGTTTGAAAATCAAACAAACTATATCTCTGTTCAAATGGTTGATATCTGCGGTAATGTGTCTCCACTAAATCTTATAGCCTCTTCCATCTTTTTAGAAGGCGACATCAACGGTAATTTGGATATAGAGCTTAGTTGGAATGATTATTTTGGTTGGATTGATGGACATCAAGGATTCTATATCACCATTAGAAGTGAAGAAGGCGACCTTATCGATAGTGTTTATACCGGAGGAAATACAAGTTTTACAGTGGCATTGGAAGATCAAGAGAAGCAAACTCTAACTTTTACGGTTTGGGTTATTCCGGTATTAGATGGAATACCGTATTCAAGATCAAACATGTTAACACTTGAAAGAGACCCTGTAATAGCCATTCCTAATAGTTTTACCCCTAATGGAGATGGACTCAACGACAAGTTTATAGTTACTGGGAAGTTTATTGAGAGTTACGAAATGCAAATATTTAATAGATGGGGAGAGGTACTTTATCAGACAACAGATTTAGAAAATGGCTGGGATGGCACCTCTAGAAATAAGAAAATAGGAACTGGAAATTACAGCTACTGGGTTCGAATAAAAGATTTAAACAATAATGAGCATATTCGAACAGGAAGCATCTTAATTTTGAGCAACTGAAATGAATTAGCAATTTTCAATGTGTGATTATCAATAAAGAATAGTTTGTACTTAACTTTTATTGCTAATTGAACATTGCTAATTGAACATTAAATATGCACCACTATGTTTGACATGATGAAAATGATGGGCAAGGTAAAAGAGGCTCAGTCGAAAATGAAAGAAGTACAAGACGGATTAGCCAATATTACTACAGATGGAGAATCTGGAGGAGGAATGGTTAAGGCCATTGTAAACGGCAAAAAACAATTAGTTGATTTAGTAATTGATGAGAGCCTCTATAATCCTGAGGATAAAGACATGCTGAAAGATTTAATTATCGCAGCCACAAACATTGCTTTAGACAAAGCAGATGTGTTAGCCAAAGAAGAAATGAAAAAAGCAACCGAAGGCATGCTTCCTAACATTCCTGGCTTGGATTTATCGTCAATGATGTAATGGCAACCACCGCCATTGCTATACTTAATTATAATGGAAGGAAGCACCTGGAAAAGTTCCTTCCTTCTCTCCTAAAAAACAGTGCTAATGTTCCCATTTATATTGGAGACAATGCTTCTACCGATGACTCTGTTGAATTTATAAGGAACTCATTCCCTAACGCACAGCTAATTGAACTAGGAGATAATTATGGGTATAGCAAAGGATATAATTTACTTATAAATCATATTGAGGAAGATTACATTGGGCTAGTTAATTCCGATATTGAAGTAACAGCCAACTGGCTTGCCCCTCTGGTTAAAGCACTCGACAACAATGTAGAGTTGGCAGCAGTGCAACCGAAGATTAAATCATATCATAATAAGGCATATTTTGAATATGCAGGGGCCGCAGGAGGATTTATTGATACCTATGGCTACCCACTTTGCAGAGGTCGTATTTTTGATACCTTAGAAAAAGATGAAGGGCAATATGATGATAACACTGAAATTACATGGGCAAGTGGAGCATGTTTCTTGGTAAGAAAATCTGCTTTTAATATAGTTAATGGCTTTGACGATGACTTTTTTGCTCACATGGAGGAAATTGACCTTTGTTGGCGAATGATCAGAAAAGGTTTCTCCATTCAATTTAACTCAGAAAGCGAGGTGTATCATGTTGGAGGTGGCACCTTGGCGTATGAGTCGCCATTTAAAACTTATCTTAATTTTAGAAATGGCTTATACCTTCTAATTAAAAATATGCCTAAGCAAAATTTTAAGCGAAAATTAATTACAAGAGTACTGCTCGATTGGCTGAGTGCCTTCTATTTTCTTCTGCAAGGCAAAGGAAAACAATTCATCGCAGTATTTAAGGCCCATATTAAAGTGCTAAAGAGCTGGCGTTATGTTTACGCAAAGAGAACCATGAGCGCTTCGGACAAAAGAGTATTGGAACGATATTCAGTTGTTTGGCAATACTTTATAAAAGGAAAGAAAACTTATGCTGAACTAGAAAAGTAAAACCCAACTACTTATTAGCCTAATTTAATAATACCAGGCAGAGTTAAACCTTCGCAAATGTTTGCGAATATTCATTATAAAAGCTAAAGACAGATAGACCAGAATAGGAGAACCAAAAGTTATAAAAGAAGCATATATAAAAGATAATCGAATGCTTGATGTGGCAATTCCTAGCTTCTCTCCAATGCGAGTACATACACCGAAAATCTGATGCTCAAAAAAACCTTGTAATCTCTTCATATTTAAAATAACAATAAACACAAATTTACAATACAAACCCCCAATCTATAAACGATTAACGTTATTTTTTTATATCATTGTATTTCATTTTGAAAGCACCTAATTAAAACGAAAAAATATAAAATGAAAAAAGTCCTAAATGCGGTTATTTTGTTGGCAATTTTAACCTTGAGCGGATGTTCAATCACAAAAATGGCCAAGTTGGCATCCGACCAGCAAGTAAACGTAAACCCTAACCCACTGGAGCTTCATGGCGATTCTGTAAAGTTTGACATGTCAGCTACTCTACCAGTAAAAATGCTCGTTAAAGAAAAAGAGTATATCATTAATGTGGTTTATCAATATGGTGATCAAGAGTTACCATTGGAATCAATTGTTTTTAAAGCAGATGACTACCCAGAAAGTGATGAATCTCAACCAACAGCTTCTGAAAGTTTTTCTTTCGCATATACTGATGCAATGAAAAGCGGAAATGTTGTAATAAAAGGAATAGCTAGAGACCCTAGAAAAGACAAGGAAGTAGCTGCAGAGCCTATGACCTTAGCTCCAGGTGTGATTACTACTTCAGCTTTAGTTAAGCCTGTATATTTTGCAGCTTATGCTGACCATGGATATAATAATCAAGAAGAGTTGCTTCCAACTAACATTGATTTCTTTTTTGATCAAGGAAGATCTAACCTTAAATATTCTGAAAGAAGAAGTAAAAGAGGTAAAGAGTTTGAAGCATTTATTGCTGAAAAAAATGTAACAAAAACAGTTACTATTACAGGTACTCACTCTCCTGAAGGTACTGAACGTATTAACTCTAAACTATCTAGCGATAGAGCTTCTGTAATTGAAAAGTATTACAGAAAGCAAATGGATAAATACGATTACAAAGGCACAGCTGATTCAATTAAATTTATCATTAAGCCAATTGTAGATGATTGGAATGGATTAAAAGCAGCTTTAGCTTCTTATGAAGGAGTTTCTGATGAATCTAAATCCGAAATGCTAAACATCATTAACGGCCCTGGTGCTTTTGAAGATAAAGAGAAAGCGCTTCGTAAAGTGAATGGCTACAAAAAAGTATTCAAAGACGTGTACCCAGGATTGCGTACAGCAAAAACAGAAATACTTAATGTTAAAGAAAAGAAAACTGATACTGAAATTTCAGTACTAGCTAAAGGTATTGCAGATGGATCTGCTTCTGCCGACACATTATCTATTGAAGAGTTAATGTACGCTGCTAGCCTTACTCCGGATCTTTCAGAGAAAGAAAGCATTTACAAAGCTGCAATTACTAAAGCTGACTCATGGAATGCACACGCTAACCTTGCTGCTACTTATGTAGCCATGGCTATCGAAGATGCTTCTAAAGCTGCTGAATATGCAGGATTAGCAGAAACTCAAGTTGACCTTGCTAATGGCAAACAAGAAAGTGCTTCGGCTTATGCAACCGGAGCTTCTGTGTATGCTTACCAAGGTAATTTAGCAAAAGCACAAGATGCTATTGCTAAAGCTGTTTCACTATCTGCTGATAGTGAAACAACACAAGGAATGAATGGAGTTAAAGGATATTTAGAAATTAGAACTGCCGATTACCAAGGAGCTGTTTCTTCATTATCAAGTGCTTCTTCTTCGTCTGACAATGCTTACAACTTAGGTTTAGCATATCTTTTAAATAAAGACTATGATAATGCCATCAGTTCTTTTGGAGATGCTGTGAGTGCTAATAGCGAAAATGCTGACGCATTTTATGCATTGGCTGTAGCTCAAGCAAGAAAAGGAGATGCTGATAAAGTTATCGAAAACTTAAAGAAAGCAACTGAGTTAAATGCTGAATTAAAAGCACAGGCTATTAAAGATTTAGAATTTCAAAGCTATGTAGCTAACGCAGGATTCTCTGCTTTGCTTCAATAGCATTTAACCTTACAAAAAAAAGACCTTGCTAGAATTTAGCAAGGTCTTTTTTTTGCCCAAATATCACCTTCCTTGGAATCTTTCTAAATAATCTTTTAGATAAATATGCTATTTAAGGGCTCATTAGGGGTGTTTATCAAAAACTGATATATATCAGTTTTTATTTAGACTAATTCTAAATAACTTTGTAACAAATTACAAACAATTAGTCTAAATGAGATACCTATACCTTACCACTCTATTTTTTACATCGCAAGCACTGTTTGCTCAAAGTGGTACTGTAAAAGGGAAAATAACGCAAATTAATGGCATAAATGCCTTACCTGGAATATCTGTATACTTAGATGACACAAAATACGGTTCTGCCTCAAATGCAAATGGCAATTACACTATAAAAAATATACCTATTGGAAATTATACTTTAGTAGTTTCAGCAATTGGCTATTTCACATTAACAGAAGAAGTAAAAATTGAGGAAAACAAAACAACTGTTGCAAATTTTCCAATGATAGAGTCAATCTCAACCCTATCAGAAATTACGGTTACATCAGGAAGTACAGGCATCAAAGACATCCCTGGTTCTGTTTATTATATATCGCCAAAAGCAATTGAAAAATTTAGTTATACCGACATCAACCGTACCTTACGGGCTGTGCCAGGAGTAAATTTGCAAGAAGAAGATGGCTTTGGATTACGCCCTAATATTGGATTAAGAGGTACTGGCACGGAGCGTAGCTCAAAAATCACAATTATGGAAGATGGGGTGTTAATGGCACCGGCTCCTTATGCCGCACCTGCAGCGTACTATTTTCCTACTATTGGCCGTATGCAGGCTATTGAAATACTCAAAGGCAGTAGCCAAATTAAATATGGCCCATATACCACGGGAGGTGCCATTAATTTAATTTCTACTCAAATACCAAAAGACTTCTCTGCCAGAATAAATTTATTAGCTGGAAGTTATGGAAGTAAAAATTTGCATGCCTATGTAGGCAACTCCCATAAAAATGTTGCCTATGTAGTAGAAACTTACCAGTTTGGCTCCGATGGGTTTAAGAATTTAGATGGTGGAGGAAGTACCGGATTTGATAAAAAAGATTATCTAGCAAAAGTTAGAATAAATACTAATGAGGATGCTAAAATTTACCAATCACTTACCTTTAAAGCAGGCCAAGTAAATGAAATTTCAAATGAAACTTACCTTGGTTTAACTCAAGAAGACTTTGATGCTACACCATATCGCAGGTACTTTGGTTCTCAAGTAGATAACATAAAAACAGAGCAGACGCAACTTTCATTAACGCATGGAGTTAAGTTCTCAAATTTTTTCGATATCAACACTACTCTGTACAATACAAAACTTGCTCGTAACTGGTATAAGCTTGATAATGTAAAAGATGGCGCTGGAAACATTACTAATATTGTTGATATTTTAGAACAGCCTTACGATTATAAAGAAGCCTACGATATAATTAGAGGAAGTTCAAGTGTTAACGATGATGCATTGTTTGTAAAAGCCAATAATAGATCATACAGCTCTCAAGGAGTACAAACGGTGCTTGGGTTTAACTTTACAACCAATTCAATTAGCCATGATATTGATGTAGGATTTCGATTACATTCAGATCAGATGGATCGTTTTCAATGGGTAGATGAATATGCAATGGACAAGGGTGTAATGGAATTAACTAAATCTGGAACGCCTGGGACCGAAAGTAATCGAATTGAATCTGCCAAAGCATTTGCAACCTATATTCAATACAAGTTGGTGCTGGGAAATTTTACAGCCATTCCTGGCATTAGGTATGAAAATATGACTTTATCAAAACAGGATTATGGTAAAAATGACCCAGAAAGAACCGGAGCTGGCCTATCTGAAAGAAGCAATGAAGTAGAAGTTTTTATACCGGGCATTGGGCTCGACTATAAATTTACTCCCTACTTAAGCACATTTGCCGGAGTACATAAGGGCTTTTCTCCTCCTGGTTCTAAAGAAGGCACCAGACCTGAAAAAAGCGTTAATTATGAGCTCGGAACTAGGTTTTCAAAAACAGCTTTATCAGGCGAAGCAGTTCTATTTGTTAATAACTACAGTAACTTACTGGGCACAGACCTTGCCGCAGGAGGTGGAGGAGGCACATCTGAATTATATAATGCCGGTGAAGTACTTACCAAAGGACTTGAGTTCCAACTTACCTACGATTTATTAGGTCCTAATGCAAATACTCCGTTTAGGTTACCACTATCAGTTGTTTATACATACACTGACTCGAAGTTTAAAAACGATTTTGATAGTGAAAATGGAAATTGGGGACAAGTGTCCGCTGGTGACGACTTTCCTTACCTTGCTAATAATCAGATAACATTCATAGTTGGCCTTGAACACCACAAGTTTAATATTAACTTAAGCGGACGATATATGGGCGAAATGCGTACAGAACCAGGACAAGGGGCTATTCCTGCAAATGAAAAGACGGAGGCCTATTTTATTCTTGATGCTAGTGCAAACTATTCAATACATAAAAACATTTCACTTTTTACCAATGCTACTAATTTAACTAACAAAGTATATCTAGTATCGCGGCAACCTGCAGGATTACGACCAGGCATGCCTATAGCATTTAATTTAGGGATAAAAGCAAGTTTTTAACAACAGTTTAACCCAAATTACGCAATAGTAATTCTATTACTAACACAAACTGCTGCAAATCAGCCGTTTTACTAAGTTTATCTTCTTAACCATAGCGGTGCTATGCTTTTCGAACATAAACTGCTGATTTATTGCAGTTTGTATTCTCATTACGAATCCTATCACATAATCCGGGTTTAATTTAGGTAAATGTGGATGGGTCTGCAGATTCAATTATACCTGGGTTGGGCTTTAGCAAATTCATAACCGTTTCATCTTTAGGGTAATTAACTGAACGTAATACGTACTTAATAGACTCTGTTCGAGCATTTGGCTTGTAATTAGATTTTATTATATTCCAAGAACACTCTGAGCCATTGGCTTTAGCAAACATAGCCTTTTTGTAGAATGTGTAATCATCCCATAGTTCTTGCGCACGATCATCTATAGGGCTCAACTTCCATTGTTTCAATGGATCTTGACGAATGGATTCAAACCTTGACTTCTGTTCTTCCTTTGAGATTGAATACCAAAATTTAATTATTTGAATTCCATCTTTTACTAGCATGTTTTCAAAATCACCTACCTGATCCATAAAATCCCTGTACTGCTTTTGGGTGCAATAGCCATTTACAGGCTCCACAATCGCACGGTTAAACCAGCTTCTATTAAAAAACACAATCTCTCCTGGATTAGGTAATTGAAGAACATATCGTTGAAAATACCATTGCCCCTTTTCAGCCTTGGTGGGTTCTGGTAGAGCCACAACTCGTAACATCCTAGGATTCATATGCTCAACAAACCTTCGAATTGCGCCACCTTTACCAGCTGCGTCTCTTCCCTCGAATAAAAGAACAACTCTCTTCTTTTTTTCTGCAACCCATTGCTGCATTTTTAGCAATTCTTCTTGGAGATCTACCAGTTCATTAAGGTAATTAACTCTTTTAAGTGCTTTTTTTACATTAACTTGTTTGTTTCGGAGCAATTCTATTTTGCCTTGTTTAGAATGGAGTAACTCAAGTTCTTTTTGACTAATATGTTCAATCGATTTGACCATCTCTAGTCATCTATTTGTTCAATTGATCTAAAATATTTACCCACTTTAGTTGGGTCAGAATTAATTAAGTCTCCTGCATCTTCTTTACCATCATACTCCAAAGCTGACAAAACGTACCTCATGCTCTCCAATCGAGCTACTTTTTTATTATCAGAGTTGACAATTACCCAAGGGCTATAAGTTGTATGAGTTCTGCTAAACATAGCCTCTTTATAATGCGTGTACTTATCCCACATTTCAGTAGCTCGTTCATCTATCGGGCTTATCTTCCATTGCTTAATGGGAGTTACTTTACGAGACTCAAACCTAGATTTTTGAACTTCTTTTGATACCGAGAACCACAGTTTAATAATAATTACACCATCCTCATAAAGCAAATGCTCAAATTCTGGAGTTTGCCGCATGAACTTCTCATATTGTTTTACGGAGCAAAAACCCATAACAGGCTCAACCACAGCCCGGTTATACCAACTACGGTCGTAAAATACAATTTCCCCAGGATTAGGTAATTCTTTCACATAACGTGTAAAATACCACTGCCCTTTTTCAATATTTGTGGGTATATTTAGTGCAACAACTCTCATAGATCTTGGGTTTAGGTGCTCTGTAAACCTTCTAATAGCACCCCCTTTTCCTGCGGCATCTCTACCCTCAAAAATAATAGCAATTCTCTTTTTCTTGTCCCTTACCCAGTTCTGCATTTTTATTAATTCAACCTGCAAGTCTCTTAATTCAGATTCGTAGGTAAGAACAGCTAGCGTCTTTTTAAATTTAATATCCCTTTCGCTAAAAAGCTTCTTAAGTTCAGTTCTTTCCACAACTGAATTGAGTTCAACAAAAGATAAGGTGCCGTTACTATTTCTATCCACTATTTGCATTTAGGTCAAACCATTATGATTAATAACTATAACCGTCTAATTGTCTGAGTCAATTCTTAACGCAGACATAATTTTATTGAAAATTAAATTATTCTCATAGGTGCCAACAAATGCTTCTTCTCCTGGACCTTTTGCATATACAGGTACCATAACCGAAGTATGGTAATCTGTCGAAAAATTGGTTGCCGTACTATCTCCTAATATATCATCTCCTAAAATTGTTAGGCCACCTGTTTCATGATCAGCTGTAATAATAACTAAGGTATTTCCATCCTTTTCTGCAAAATCTAACACCTGTCCTATGGTATTATCAAAATCTAATAATTCACTCACTACATACTCAATATCATTTCCATGTCCTCCCCAATCAATTTGAGAACCTTCAATCATTAGAAAAAAGCCCTTTTCATTCTGGTTCAATAATTCAATTGCTTTCATTGCCGAAGGTGCTAGCATATCCCCTCTTCCCTTTGAAAAAGGAGGCATGCCATCAGGGGCAAGTAAGGCTGCCAGTTTGCCTGAAGTAATATTGGCTAGGCCTGATTGTTCAAAAATTACTTGATACCCATTCGATTTAAGGCTAAGGGTTAGATCCTCACCATCTTTGCGATCGACAAAATAATTTTTGCCTCCTCCAATAAATACATCAATATCCGTTTTAAGAAAATCTGCTGCTATTTCTTCTGCCATATTTCTATACGGCTGATGTGCAATAAATGAAGCAGGCGTAGCATGAGTAATTGAGCTTGTAGCTACTAAACCGGTTGACAATCCAGCTTCTTCAGCATATTCAAGTACAGTTTTTTGCGCTACAGTATCCTTGTCAACTCCAATCGCCTTATTATAGGTTTTTTTTCCAATAGAAAATGCAGTAGCACCTGCTGCAGAGTCAGTAATGCCATCACTTGCCGAACTAGTTTTGGAAAAACCAGTGCTAATCATTCGATCAAGGTTTAATGTATTACCGTTGGCTATCATAGCTGCTTGAATTTGAGCTATGCCCATTCCATCACCTATCATAAAAATTACATTTTTAGGGGAATTCGTTTGTTTAAGCTCTTGGGCAGGATTAGCACAGGAAACACTAAACAAAAGAACGGAGATAATAATAATATTTTTCATTGGTTATTTTAATTAAAAATGCAATTTGCATAAAATTGGAAGTATAACAAAGTTATCGGCCCATAGTTAAATTAAATAGTTAGCAATATCGCACATATGATTAATAGGAAGCCTGTAAAACTAGCATTTATTGCAATAATACTCGTACTTTTTACGGTAGCTAGTACTCCGAAAAACCGCTTTTTTGAAATCGCAAAAAACATCGAAATCTATTCTGCTTTGTTTAGAACGGTTAATGAGTTTTATGTGGATGAAATTAACCCGAATCAGCTATTAAATACCTCTGTAAAATCGATGTTAGCTAAACTAGACCCTTATACAGTTTATATTTCGGAGGACAAAATTGAGGACTACAGGACTATGAGTACTGGCCAATATGGTGGTATTGGTGCATCTACTGTTAGAATAAAGGGTAAAGTATTTATATCTGCAGTAGTAAATAATGGGCCTGCCCATAATGCAAATTTGGAAGTTGGTGATGAGGTTATTTCTGCTTCTGGAATAGCGGTTTTAAATAAATCTAATGAAGAGCTAAACCAATTAGTTCGAGGTCAAGCTAAAACTTCACTCCTTCTCGGTATTAGAAAAAACGGAAGTGAAAACACAAATAATATAAGTGTTGTTCGTGACAAAATAATTATAAAAAATGTGCCTTACTATGGCTTATTAGACAATGAGGTTGGCTATATTAAATTTGTACAGTTTACAGAAAACGGAGGGAAAAATATAAATAGAGCGATCAAAGATCTTAAAAAAGATGGGGCCAAAGCACTGATTTTAGATTTACGAAGCAACCCTGGAGGTCTTCTTCATGAAGCGGTAAACATTTGTAATTTGTTCATCCCAAAGGACAAGTTAGTAGTAGAAACTAAAGGAAAACGGCCAGAAAATTCTACTCGGTTTAATACATTAAATCAACCTCTCGATTTGGCTATTCCCCTTGTGGTGCTCATTAATAGCTCGAGCGCGTCCGCTTCAGAAATTGTGGCAGGCACACTTCAAGATTATGACAGAGCAGTGATATTAGGGCAGAAATCGTACGGAAAAGGGCTTGTTCAAAATGTAAGACCTCTCACTTATAATGCCCAATTAAAGGTAACTATTGCAAAATATTATACACCTAGCGGAAGGTGCATTCAAGCATTGGATTACACACATAGAAACAAAGATGGCAGTGTAGGTAAAGTTGCCGACTCATTAAAAACAACCTATAAGACTAGCAATGGGCGCACAGTTTATGATGGTGGCGGAGTTGACCCTGAAATAGTGATGAAAGAGGTAAAATGGTCACCGATAGCTATTCAACTAGTCAAAGAAGGTGAAATTTACCTTTACGCTAATGAGTTTAAACTAACAAATGAAGCTATTGCACAACCGGCAAAATTTGAATTAACCGATGCACAGTTTAATAATTTTATTCAATGGGTAATGGCATCTGATTTTGAATTTAAAAACAATATAGAGCGTAGTTTGGAGAAAATCAACAGCCTTTCTTCGAACTCAAACTCTACTGACCTATTTAATTCAACATTGGTTGATATTAATAATGACCTTCACCAACCTTTGGATGAACAATTATTAGAAGAAAAAGCTTTGCTAAAGAGTATTTTAGAGACAGAAATTGCGCTTAGGTATTATAATGAAGAAGGTGGTATAGAAACCTCGCTTGCAGACGATGATGAAATTAAAAAAGCAATTGAAATAATTTCAAACCCAGAAAAATACAACGCTATTCTAAGCGGGATATAAGCCTTTATTCTTGATTTAATAACCGTTGTAATAAGGCATAAAACTCACCCACATGCACGCCATCCATTAAGGCGTGGTGTACATGCACCGAAACTGGCATATATTTTTTACCATCCCTTTCCTCCCATTTACCAAAAGCTATTTTCGGTACACTGTTTGGCACTTTATAATTACTAGCATGCTCTACAGATGTAAATTTAACCCAGGGAATAGCTGAAAAATAGGCAACATCTTGTGATCGATCTGTATGTGGTAAACCAGTAGTATTTCTTATCTGATCAATAATTCGTTGGGCTTCATGTTCAAATTTTGTAAACTCTTTATAATAAGGAAGATAGCTAAAACTAAACGTACCGTCAGGTCTATTAATGGTAGCCCCCGCCCTAATTTTATCATATATCATTACCTCGCCCTCTATAATTCGATACTTAAAAACCTGAGTTCGACCTAAGGAATACTGTCAGCTTTAAGTGAAAATTTCATAAACGACTCAAATTTATGTAGGACTAACGAGTTAATTCAAATAAATTTGAGGAAGTTTAGGGAAATTTCACTAAAGCCCAAGGGAAAATATCTAGCAGGCAATCTTTTAGTAATAAAAATCTTAAAATAATCCATTATTTTTTCACTTTTTATTTCCAAAATCTCACCTACTATCTTATTTTCTGGCAGCATTCCTTAGGTCGAACTCAGGTTAAAAGGCTCAATTTCATGTATCGCAACTAATGATTTATGGAGATAGTATAGGAAGAATGAAACGCCTCTCTCTTTTGTAAATATGTAGGCTTTGGTAATATCTACCTCTGCTGTAATACCAAAAAAAGGTTGGTCGTATGACTTAAAAAAATCAAAATGTGCATTTCTGTTCCAGGTAGATAAATCAAGTTTTTTCATTACTAATGAATATATATAACACAATTAACTAGCGGAGCAAGTACATTTTACCGTATCCATTTTTAAAGCCTCTGTCACCTGCAGACGACCGAAAATCTACTTTGTCACCGTTAATTTCCAACGTTACTTTATATAAATACACGCCATTTGCTAATTGATCTCCAAACTCATCTCTACCATCCCAAGCATAATCTGATAAATTATTACCTATATGAACCGGACCAATTTCATCTTGTGTAATGGTACGAACTACTCTTCCTGTAACCGTCATTATTCTAATCATTATTCCATCAGGAATTTCAGTACCGGTTAGCGTAAAAACAAAACGAACACTAGTAGAAAAGGGATTAGGGTAAGGGTAAAAGTTAGTAACTGTAGACTCGTTAATTACTTCAAAGTTTACGATATAGGGCTCTACTCCTGCCAAATTACCACTAGCATCTTCTACTTGCACGCTTAACTCATACATCCCATTTTCCAGCTTCATCGGCTGGTAATTTATTTCAAATGGTTTGTCCTTACTTGCAACTGTATAATTAATTTCATTCCCTGTTAAGGGAACTCTTATTTTTCCACATCCATCGCAAGGTGGGGTAAGGAATATATTAATTCCTACCGTATCGGTTTTTAGTAGTAAAGGATTTGATTCTAAAATTTTAATTAACACAGTTGGACTAGCCGAAACAATTTCACCATCATAAATATATCGTCCATCAAATGAAATATCCAGTAGAGGGTTTGTTTCATCTTTAATTATGGTAATATAGTTAGGCAATGAGATGTTGTTATTAACGTATACCTGCTCAGCTTGTGAGAAATTATTTACAAAAATGCTTAAATTATTTACTCCTATCAGTCCCTTGGTACCAATAGGGATTTTAAATTTAATGGTATCATTTGGTGCAGGAGGGTCGATTAGTAAAGTATTGGAGATAGTTGTTCGTAAAGTGGAGTTAAACACATTATACTCTACTGGCAACTTGCCGTTAAAGGCTTTATTTGTAATGTTTATAAAGGCAAACTCCGAATAAATAGAATCCCCTTCTTGCAACTCTACCTGCAATTGATTGCCGGCATCATTTCCTACAAAAGAAAGTACCCCTTCTGGAGCCAGCGTATAATTAACTATCCATTTTTTAAGTTGCACTGCCGTTTTATTTACGGTATCAAGTACATTATACTGCAAAGAGATATATGGGTAATTTATTGGATCTATCCAGTTCAACGAAGTTTCTCTTTGTTGAATTCCTGTAGATAATATTGTTTCATTTCCTGAAAAATCCTTCCCAATTATATCTACACTTATTTCATCGTTTATACCTAACACATCTGTTTCAAATTCAAGCTTATCCCATAAAATGGCTGGCCCAATTAGCACACTTTTCATTACCCCATTGCCTTTTATACCGATGGATTGGCCTGTGTAAGTAATAATTTGCTCATCTGTAGGTATTAGGCTTCCAGGGTCTGACAATAGTTCTGCTATACTATTGCCAGCACCAAGCCCTTTTTTACCATACATAATGTATGGCTCATTTGCGGTTTTAGCACCAAGAACGGCAGGGTCTGCACCTAGGTCTTCTAACTTGGTAATTGCTGATGCAGTTAGCAAATTAAAATCAAAACTTCCAATAGTAAACACAAGCACGAAGTCATTATAATTTACTGCGTCCAGCACTTCATCTAAGGTTCTTCCACTACCTGCCCCTTCATTCACTATATTAATAATTTGAGGTGAACGACCACAGGTCCAAGCATTAACTTGACCTCCAAAAATTGGGGCATACGGAGTACCATTGGCATCGTCAAAAGCAATAATAGCTAACCTGTTATTACTACAACTTTGAAAACCCGTACCTAGTATAAAACTTTGACCATCAATCAACAACTCCACATCTCTATAGGTTAATCCAGGAGTATTAACGCCAAACGTTTTAACCATAAAATCTAGTTTAACTTCATCAAATTTTATCTCTCTATTCCCCTCATCTAAAGCCAACCCTGTTAAAGGATTTTTTTTCATCTGGTGGTATGCTACTTGAGCCCAACCTTCATCACCATCTTTAATATATGTAAATGTAGATTCAGTTTTAGAACTAGATTCGCCTGGCTTCAAATCAGTATATATAGTTTTCCAATAATAAGCCAACGAGTCGTACATGGGTAAATCTGGTAAAATAGATATATTGTTCCACTCTGTTACTAAAGTTCCTCCTGCCATATTAAAGCTATAAACTGGGCTTTGGCTCGTACTTGAACTAATCGTATCGAGTTCAAAATTTACATTTCTATTTTCTGAAGGTTGGCTGCTAATTTGAGATTTAAGACTAAACGGAATTGTAGATACGATTCCATAGTTTGGTGGTGTTAAGTTTACAGTACCTGATATTGGAATAAAATAATTAAAGAAAACTCGGTTATTAAATTTATCTAACTCCGTTAGTTTATTAGCGGGGTCGAGTACAATTTCAAACGAATTGGTGCCAAAGTTTCCTTCATACTTATTATCTAATACATAAATAAGGGTGTCTCTATGCCTAACAGGCTTAAACGTAACCGTATCATAATCAATAATAGCCCCATTCTGCAAAGTTCTTCTTACAAAAACATCCAATGAATCGTTTAAGTAAGCTGCAAAATTTCTAACACCTAAGGCTAAGGCAAATGAGTCTGCCTCAGCTGTAATTCCTTCATTTATAAGCTCAATAGGCTGAACGTTAGCATTTGACAATTCATAGTCAGGTACTTGTGTACCAAATAATTTAATAGCTGGGTCGCCATGCAAGCCCATTTGCTGAATTTGAGTAATAAAAAACGGACTGGTAGAGATTGCTGCCATTTGTTTGCCAACCTCATTCGAAATTACCCCTAAGGACTTATCCATATAATTAAGATCTCCATACCCTAATGAGAAAAATAAATTGCTCCAAATATTAAGGATACTACTAAACCCAAATGAAGTATGGGCGATAACGGCTGTGGAGCCTAAATTAGGTGTCAATATCCAGTCTTCACCAAAAATATAATCATCGTTGTAAATATTTCCTGCATTACACCCGTTCATAACTACTAGCGGGTACTTGCCTTTATTATTATAGCCATTGGCAGGATCCGAAACAAAACCGATATCAATATCGGTTACATTGGGTGCAGAATGCCCAAAAAATGTAATTTGGTTCACCCCTGAGTTCACTTCACTACTAACATTTATAAATTCAACAGGTGCTGAGGTTGTTTTCGATTGAGTAGTCGCGTCTGCTCCAAAGTAAAAACCCTTGGCTATGTTGGCGTAACCATCTACATAGCCTCTAAAGGTTGCCAATTCCGACTCGCTATTACCTCCACTTAAATTTAATAAGTGCTTACGCCATAAATCGTTAAAGGGTGTTACCTCATGTTCAATTACCTTATTCAAATAATTTATGACATCCATTGGCTTACTTGCCCCTAAACGCCCTGTAGGTACAGCCGATTCGTAGGTAGTACCTGCCAACCCTGCTGTGAACGGGGCATCTGCGCCTGGTACGCCTGCCGTGGGCACTAAATCATAAAAAGTAAAATCTGATTTTGGTCTTCGATAAAAATTATGGCTTACAACTAACGATTTTCCAATTAAGAATAAATTTTGAGGATTACCATTTACTACTAGAAACTCCATAAATCGATAAATGGCAAGAGGTGTAATTTCTCCATAACTGAATTGATCATATAATTGCTGAATATCAACAACTAAGGTATCAAATGCACCTCCGGTAGCTGTTGACCTGTAGCCTGCATAAGCTCGTACAGCATCGGGGAAGCCCCCAGCTGGTTGCATTAAAGAAGAATGACTAATTATAATGTAATTGGCTGACATGCTCATCTGCCTAAAGCTTACGGCTTCTATAACAGGTTCAGTAGAATTGGTTTCGTTTACCCAGAGTATTCGTTCAACAGACGCATCTAAAAAGCTACACTCTATAATTGTAGGGTCAGCATTTGCATCATTCACTCTGACCACATTTGTTGCATCTGTTATGTCATATACATTGGCATTTGCAGGCACATTGGTTATGCTAACATCATTACCCCCTGCTCCTTTTATTCTTAAATTATACTTTTTACTTAATGCCCCATTCATATTAAAATCTTGTGCATACGCCAGATTAATATAAGAAACTGAGATATTAGAATTAGAACCTCCATTATTAGTTACATTTACCCTAACAACTAGCTCTCCACTTCCGGAAACATCTGACCAATTGATATTTTCTTCTATTAAAAGATTATTAAAACCTGTAAAATTATAGGGTTCTGGTGTATTGGATCCTACCTGAATAGTTATAGCATGAGATTGCTCGTTTAGGCCAACCAGTAATATCTTGAGTGTTGGCACAGGTGCGGAAGTAACCGTTTGGCTTATGTTTGTGATTAAGAAATCCTTTGTGGGATTTGTGTTTTCTGTAATTCTATCACCTGTGAAGCCCTCTCCTACACCAAAAGAAGTCAAACTATTATAGGTAACCTGAGTTAGACCTTGAGAATACTCATTAGTAAACAGGGTAAGGTTGTTGTCTAAATGATAGCTTTCATTAACTCCTCCTACAAACTCGTTGGAAGTCTGCATTCTTTTTCCTGTATTTACAATATTGCTGGTTAAATAGTAAGCAGTGGTATCTGAGTATAAATTATAATAGGTGTGTGGCTGTGTTGAAGATGGCACGTATAATTCTGAATCTAAGGTGCCATCATTTGCCTTGCCATAAAACTCTACATAATCAGAGGCATTAAAAATATTATCTCCATTGGTATCGTTCACAAAAACGGCCATTTCTTGTCCTCTATTAAAGAGTTGGATTCTTTTATTGTCTTCGTCAACAGGAAATCCTACACTTGCTAAATTGGCATAGGTTAAGCGATAAATTCCATCTGAGCCAATTTTAACCTTATAATAGTTCTTATTAAAATCTACCCATTCATTTCCATAAGGTTGGCTGAAGGTGTTAAATCCAATAACTGCCATTAATATGGTCACTATTAGCCTATTCATCTTTTTTATCTAAGTTTACCATTAATGAAAACACGTGGGTGTATAATGATTCTGTTTGTACCCCAACTGAAGTGAGCGCATAGTCTAAAGAAAGGGCCCTATACCTAAACCCGAGTCCAAAAGTGGGTTCAGCTACTGCATAGGTAGAGCTGTCAAAGTTTTTTAATTCTTGGTAATTTTTAACACCTACTCTTAAAAACGCGATTGATGCATAGCTAATTTCTAAGCCCATTGTAGGATCTATAGATGCTAACGAAGACCTGACAAGAGTATTTCGTTTGCCATCAAATGTAATTGTCAGGTCGAATATGGGCAAAATGCCAAACTTCTTAAAAGTGAATTGTCTTCCAACTCCCATTATGAGCCTTGGTAATGCTACTTCCAGTGTAGTTGAAGGAACAACATTGCCTGTTTGAACATAGGTTGAAATCAGAGAGTCAGAATTAATACTCCAAGCAGTAAAAGTACCCGTAACATCCCTAAACATAGCACCTAATTTCCAATTATTTAGTTCATACTGTGCTCCAACATCTAGGCCAAATCCCCAGCCCGATGCAAACTGTCCGGCTTTTCTATAAATTATTTTAAAACTACCACCAACATTTAACCCGCCAAAAATAGGTAATTTACGAGCATAGGAAGTAAAAAAACCATAATCAGCCGCTGAGAAAAAACGAATGTTATCATAATTTAATGCACCACTTGCATCGTACAAAAATCGAGTGTCGGGTATGTCATCAATCCCAAATCTTATTATAGAAAAACTTAATGCACTAACTGAATCAAGAAGCATACTAAATGCTGCATAATCGTATTTAGCTATGCCCGAAAAGTACTCCGCATGTTGCAACACCCCATTAAACTTATTGGTCTGTTTTAGCAAACCTGCAGGGTTCCAATAACCAGAAGTTACATCACTAACAATGGCCACTTGTGCATTTGCCATGCCTGCCGCTCTTGCACCTACGCCAATAGCTAGAAACTCGTTCGCATATTTTGGTGCGTTTAATTGCGCAGCTACTTTGAGTGCAATACTAAAGTTTATAAAAAATAAGAGGAGTAGTATCCGCATTTAGCATGTAAAAATAATTGATTTACTTGGAGAGAAAGCTATGTTTAACCCGAATTGTGCAATATGTAATTCTATTACTAACACAAACTTCTGCAAATCAGCCGTTTTACTAAGTTTATCTTCTTAACCATAGCGGTGCTATGATTTTCGAACATAAACTACTAACTTATTGCAGTTTGTATTCTCAATACGAATCCTATCGCATAATCCGGGTTAAACAGGATTATAAAGAATATTTTTACTCTCTTTATGTATCTTTTTAAGAGCTACTTTGTAACCATTTTACAATATGTGTTTACATTTATACTTAAATTATTAACGATGAGAAATTATATTATGTTAGTTATCATTTTAGCCTTGGTTATAAGTTGTGGCTCAGACTCGTCTTTAACGGATGAACAGATAGAAAAATATACTTCACAAGGGAATAAAATTGCTCAGGCTAGTTTTAAAAAGTTAAGCAACCAGCTACAGGCTGCAATAAAAGCCGGTGGGGTAGAAAATGCCGTAGGTTTCTGCAATGTTGCTGCCCTACCCTTAACAGATAGCCTTTCTACTAAGTATAATGCTATAATAAAACGAACAAGTTTAAAGTTAAGGAATTCAAAAAATGGACCTGACAGCCTAGAAAAAAAAATGCTTGATATGTATTTAATTATGTCGAGGATGCGCAACCCCATTATGATTCCTAAAATTTTGGAGAAAAATAAAGATAAAATTCAGTTTTATGCCCCAATAATGATTGCCAATGAGACATGCTTAAAATGCCATGGCATAATTGAACAAACTATGTTAAAAGACGATTATGATATTATTAAACGGTTTTACCCAAATGATAAAGCAATCGACTATAAACTAGGGCAGTTTAGAGGAATGTGGAGTATTACGCTAAAACAATAATTATTGCTTCACCTTTTTATAATTAAAATACTCATTAAGTTCTTCTACCTCAACCAATTGGCCAAGTAATTTAACTTGCATATCTAAATGTTGGGTATCCATTACATATAAGTTTTCCTCTTTTATATAATGATAAACAACAACCATTTCTAATCTAGAAACGTTGAAAATTTTCACTTTGATTGGTCCATTGTTTGTAAAAGATGCTTTATGCAAGCGTTTTGTCTTTTTGCTAATAAAGGCTTTGCCCGTACAATCAGCCAAAAATTGAAACTTTTTAGGCAAACTCTCTTTATCATACTTAAAGCTTATTACAATTTCGTCTTCTGTGTCCGTTATTACCTTCCAAGAATCGTCCGATATTTCACCATTAATATCAGGTTGCTGTGTGTTATGTGCTTTGTTAAATTTTTTTATCTCCTTTTTCGTAGGAGCATTTCCGTTTACAGTTTTTAAAGTCCACCTTTCACCAACAGGAACTGTAGGAGAGAAATGCCCCGTTTCTACTATATTCTTAGTACCATTGTTGGTAGTAATATCAATATCAAAAGAATGAGTAGCATCATGATCTTGTAATCCTGTGCTTAAGGTTTCTTCTGTAATGCCATAGGCGACTAATTTTTTCAGCACTTCATCTTTTTGGGCAAATGACGATACTGAGCACAATATTAAAAGGTAAGTTAATGTACTTTTCATGTTTGATTGGTTTTAGTAATTTCCAAAAATAAGCAAAAAGACATAAAACGCCATAGCTGAACTATAGCGCCTTATGTCTTTTTGAAAAATACTAAAAATTATTGCTTAATTACCCTCGATTGAATAGAACCTTTCTCTGTAATTACTTGCACTACATAAACTCCGGAGTTCCACCTTGTTGATTCCTCCACAGTAATATCTAAATACCCACTAGCGTCAGCAGATAGTCTTTGTGCAAATTGCTGTTTACCAAAGGCATCAACAATCATAACACTCACTACTTCTTGCTCATTTAAACCAGAAAGGCTCAAATTAATAGCTTGGTTCTGGAATGGATTTGGATATGAGACAAGCTCCAACTCTTGTAAATTATTACCCATTCTTACTAATACAACACCAACATCTACTGTAGTACCATCAAAATCAGTTTGCATTAATTTATAGTACGAAATTCCATTATACGGACGTTCATCAATAAATGAATACCCTATTTCTTCTTGGCTATCTCCTGCTCCAATAATGGTAGTTACTTCTACATAATTCTCACCATCCTTAGATTTGAGTAATGTAAAAAAATCGTT
>JAKISE010000019.1 GCA_021648745.1 Cyclobacteriaceae bacterium | reverse complement strand
TTAAGGCGTTACGAATAATCTGCGCACTACGCTTTCCTTTCTTTGTTAATTCAAGAAGCTCAATTTGCTCTTCTTGTGTTAATGTAACTTTGTACCTCATGAGTTTCTTTTAAAGGTACAAAAATATTATTAAACGTCAATAGAAACATGACAAGACACTAGTTTACCAGTCCATTCTTTTGGAGCCTGAATAGGTTTAAAGTTACGATATTTTTTGTTAGTGTATGACACTATCCCGTAAAGTGTGTAAGTACAATAGCAGACACACTTTTTGGGACAGTATGACGATAGGAAAAATAGGAGAGCTTGAACCCAAGCTCGCTATTAATATTATATAATCCAATAAACTTTAGCACCCGTCATTGGGTACAATCTAGCCATTTAGCGGATCAGCAGAGGAAAATGACAGAATCACAAAAAGTTTCTTTTCTGTTCTGAGGTACGAAGAACCTTCTGCTTTTCGAAGACAACTTTCTAGCCTTACAAGATTCCTCGTACCTCAGAATAAAAAATAGGACAATTTGGTGCCTCTTAACCCAAACCCGTCAATGGTTGTCCCGCATCATCCTAAATTCTTAATTTATCCTCTCCTCTAGGGGCTATATATAGCCGAGTTAATACTCTCTCACATCTCCTCCACTTGAGCTGCGTTCTCTAATTTTATCAGGATTACCCTTATACTTTATAGAGGCACCACTGCTTGCACTAGCCTCTAAACTCTCTGAAACATATACTCTAGCATCAGCAGCAGAAGAGGCCGATATGTCAGCAGTTTTACTTTTTAAGTCAAAAGCTTTATAATCTGAAGCACTCGAAATATCTACTTTTTGGCTATCTGTTGAGCCGGATAAAATAATGTCAGCCGCACTTGATGCAGCTACTTCCAGCGTTTCTACCTTAATTTCTAGCGTAATATCAGCTGCGCTTGAAGCTCTCACTCTAAAATTGCTTGCTTCAATAACCGAATTTGACCTTACATCTGCTGCTGAGCTCGCTTTAACCGCTTCTAAGGTAACAAAAGTTACGTCAATGGAAACATCTATATTATTATGATTATTCCCATCTAAAAATATTTTTAAATTACCTCCAGATACCTCCGTTAGAATTTCTTCAAGATCAATATTGCGAGCGGTTATTTTGGCTTCATAACTGTTCCCTTTAATAAGTGTTACATTAATTCCTTCAGCCACACTAATAGATGTAAATTTTTGTAATTTTCGGGCATCTTTGTTTTGCGCAAATACTGATATGCTACACATCAATAAAATTGAATACATGATAGATCTTTTCATTATTACTAATTTTGAGTTTTAATTATTCTTCTTTCAGTCATTACTATACTGACAATATAGCTTTACACATGGTTGCATCAAGTATTAACTATTTGGTTAAAAAAATGCTTTTCTTTAATTACTATGTTTAATCATCATTTATTTTTTAGATTTGTTTAACTAACCACTGTATAATGATTAAGGACCAACTAAATATACTTGTTAAATTGGCAGCAAGTGATGGAATGATTGCTGATAAGGAACTCCGACTGATTAGAACCATAGCCGAGGCCAATGATATAAGCAGTAAAGATATTGACGAACTTGTAAAAAATCCAAAGCCTATTGCCAACCTTGAATACCTATCTCAAGATCAAAAATTTGAATTCTTATATAATGTAATTCAATTAATGAAAGCCGATGGGCAAGTATTTAAAAGTGAAATTGTTTTTTGCGAAGATATGGCAGAGAGGTTAGGTTATAACCGCAAAGTGGTAGCAGAGCTTTCTTCCAAAATATATAGCGACCCAACCATTACAGCCGACCGAAACAGTCTCAAAGAAAAGGCTCAAAGCTTTGTTAGGTAGATTTATTTAAGTCTAAACGAAATAGGTATAACCATTTTTACCCTAACAGGTTTGCCTCTTTGTTTCCCAGGTTGCCAGTCAGGTGCTCCCGAAACTACTCTAATCGCTTCTTGGTTACAACTGCTATCAATTCCTCTTATTACTTCTACCTGACTAATAGAGCCATCCTTTTCTATCACAAACTGAACAAATACCCTTCCTTGTATCCGCATTCTTTGTGCTTGAGATGGATACCTTAAGTTAGAATTAATATACTTATAAAAAGTATTTATTCCTCCTTTAGGAGAGGGCTGCTGTTCTACAATTAAAAATACTTCGTCAGAAACCTCTTCTTCGTCTTCTTCTTCTATATCTAATGTTTCAGGTAAAGCCTCAACACTCATATCTTCGGTCATTTCAATATCAAACGAAACCTCTAATTCGTCTTCGATCTCAGATACATCCTCAATTTCTATAATGGTTACATTCCTTAATTCAGGAGGCGGAGGCGGAGGCTGTTCTGTGGGAGGTATTTCTACAATTTCATCAAACGAATCTGCACTAATCATTGTGGATTCAACTACTCCATCATCATAAAACTTCCATTCAAAAGCGGTATAAGTAAGTCCTAAACTTATAATTAACCCTATGTTAAAAAATATAAATCGATATTGATTTATATCCGCTCTTTTATATTTTTTAGCTTCCATAATCGATTTATTTTGGTGGTATTAAGTTAAAGAGCTTTCAGGCTAATTACTATGACTAAGATCACATAACAGACATTTCTTATACTCAATTTTATCAGCAACAACTATGATTTAAATCACGTGTTTTTTGAAGAATATTTTCGTATTTTATTGTTTCAATTAAATAATAGCATCTATGACCAATTTTGATGATAAGCATATTAAAAATGTGGTGTTTGTAGGAGCCCATAAAAGCGGCAAGACCACCCTTGCCGAGACCATGCTTTTTGAAGCAGGGCTAACTAATCGCAGAGGTACTATTGAAGGGAAAAATACAATTTCTGATTTTCATGAGGTAGAGCATGAAAGAGAAATGACCATCTTCGCCACTCCCCTACACACAGAATGGCGTAATTACAAAATAAACATAATAGATACCCCAGGACTAGACGATTTTATTGGAGAAATAGCCTCCTCAATGAAAGTGGCAGACACCGTAGCCATGGTGGTTAATGCACAACATGGAGTGGAGGTTGGCACAGAAATTATATGGAATTATACCGATAGATATCGAAAACCCACTTTGTTTGTCATCAACCAAATAGATCACCCTAAAGCCAATTTTGAAGAAACCATTAATTCAATTACTACTCAGTTTGGTAATAATGCCATACTCGTTCAGTACCCAATTATGCAAGATGGACAACAGTGTATTATAGATGTGCTTAAAATGCGTATGTACAAATTTGGGCAAAATGGTGGAAAGCCAGAAAAGTTGGGCATTCCAAAAGGTGAAAAAGAAAAAGCAGATAACCTTCATAACGAACTTGTAGAGAAAGCGGCAGAGAACGATGAAGAGCTGATGGAACTCTTTTTTGATAAAGGGACTCTTAACGAGGATGAAATGCGAAAAGGCATAAAACTAGGCATGCTGCATCATGAAGTGTTTCCTGTATTCTGTGTATCAGCTGAAAAAGATATGGGCAGTGGCCGTTTAATGGGCTTTATAGATAATGTGTGCCCTGCAGCTTCTGACTTAGGCGAGAGCCAAAGTGTAGAAGGAGTAACCATAAAATGTCATCCACAACAAGACACTGTTCTATTTGTGTTTAAAACCATGCACGAAGCCAATTTAGGTCAGCTTTCATTTTTTAAGGTTAAATCTGGCACCTTAAGGCAGGGGGATAAACTCACCAATGCAAGAACTGAAAGTGATGAGACAATAAATCAATTGTTTATTATGGACGGGCATAAACGCACACCTGTAAAATCATTATCCTGCGGAGACATAGGCGCCTCTCTTAAATTGAAACACACCGAAACAAACGATACTCTTTATGCTGGCACTAATAAAATTACCGTAAAACCCATCATATTTCCTTCACCTCGTATAAGGAGAGCCGTCAGTGCAGTAAACAAGAGGGATGACGA
This sequence comes from Cyclobacteriaceae bacterium, assembly GCA_021648745.1. Lineage (GTDB taxonomy): Bacteria > Bacteroidota > Bacteroidia > Cytophagales > Cyclobacteriaceae > JAKISE01. The sequence continues at coordinate 40,900 of JAKISE010000019.1, read as the reverse complement.
AAAGATAGTGGAAATCTTAAAAAAACTAAGCAGTCAGGATCCTACCATTAAGGTTGAGTTTTCTCGAGAGCTTAAACAGTTATTATTGCTTTGCCAAGGCGAGCTGCATTTAGCCGTAATCGAATGGACACTTAAGCATTTACATAATATTGAAGTACATTTCGAGCAACCTAAAATTTCTTACAGAGAAACAATTCATAGATCATCTACCGCTAGCTACCGCCATAAAAAACAATCAGGTGGCTCTGGCCAATTTGGGGAGGTTCATTTAAAAATAGAACCTTGGCATGAAGGCATAGTTGAGCCAGAAGGCTTTAACATAAGAGGCAAAGAAGAAGTTGAACTGGAGTGGGGCGGCAAACTTATTTTTTATAATTGCATTGTAGGCGGTGTAATTGATTTACGATACTTGCCCGCCATAATGAAAGGAATTATGGAAGTGATGGAAAATGGCCCTTTAACCAACTCCTATATACGTGATGTAAGGGTAATGGTATATGATGGCAAAATGCACGCTGTGGATTCTAATGATATTTCCTTTAAAATTGCAGGGGCGCATGCCTTTAAGGAAGCATTTTTGAATGCAAGTCCCCAGTTAATGGAACCTATTCAAGATTTAGAAGTACAGGTTCCTGAAAACTTAATGGGAGATGTGATGACTGATTTACAAACCAGAAGATCTATTATACTTGGCATGGAAGCTGTAGGCATTTACCAACGCATTAAAGCAAAAACTCCACAAGCTGAGCTATACCAATATTCAACTAAGTTGAGGTCTATCACTCAAGGGCGAGCAAGCTTTGCAAGTAATTTTGCAGAATTTGCTGCTGTTCCACAAAATGTTCAGAAGAGCATTATTAATGCAAATAAAAAGCTTGAAGAAGCATAATTATTAATTGGAATAACCCACTTTGGTATATCCGTTTAGTAAATCTCTTTTACATGATTAAATCCTACTCTCCAGAATACAAGCTGGACTTACTACATTTACTTAGGCTCAATACGCCTCATTATTTTAACCAGTCAGAAGAAATTGACCTAATAAAATACCTAGATGAGCAGATTGAAGACTATTATGTAATAGAGTTAAACAATAAAATAATCGGCTGTGGAGGAATTAATTATGAACCCGACAAAAATGCAGCAATTATTTCATGGGATATCATCCACCCTGATTTTCAAAGAAAAGGGCTTGGCAAAGAAATATTGACCTACCGAATAGATCGAATTAAAAAAATGGGGATATACCCTCAAGTGATTGTAAGAACATCTCAATTCACAAATAAGTTTTACGAAAAAAATGGGTTCAAACTAATTGAAACTGTTAAAGATTATTGGGCAAAAGGGATTGACCTTTATTATATGGAACTAAAGCTTTAATTATATCACTCACATGAAAATACTACTTATAGTATCAACGCTAATTTTTGCACTTCAAATAGATGCATTTTCACAAAAGGAAATTGAATATATTCTTACCCATAGTCCGGAAAACAATAAAATCAACATTACACTCAATTTTAAGGAAATTGAAGCTGAAAATGTAAAACTTATCATCCCTAGGAGTGGACCTGGAACTTATGAACTCACTAATTATAGAGCTTTTGTTCAAAAGGTAACGGCCACTACCAAACTTGGAAATAAGCTGCAAGCCACCCTTGGTATTGGCTCTTATTTTGAGTTTACAGCCAAGAGTAATTTAATTTCATCCATTAGTTATTCTGTAGATATAAATAAAATGGAAAAGGAGCTTTTAAGTGCGTCATCTAGTTCTAAAAAAAGAGATAAGTACTTGGGTTTACTTGGTTATTCTGTATTCGGGTTTATTGAAGGCCAAGAACATCTGCCAATTAATTTAACCATTAACACGCACACCAATTGGCCTATTTTTAGTACAATTTCTCCTTCGGTTGAAAGAAAAAACGGATCAGCTTCCTTCAAAGCTTCAAATTATGCAGAATTAGCAGATGCCCAATATCTACTTGGCGAAGGTGTATATATTAGCTCAGTTCCTAACTCTCCTATTCCACTTTACATCGTGGTTTATTCTGAAACAGCTTATGACATAGAAGAAATTGGCAGAAGAGCCCTCCTTGCGCTTAACGGGCTAAAAACTTATTATGGCTTTATTCCAATGCCTCATTACACCTTATGTTATGAATTCCTAACTCCAATCTCCCCAAGGCATGACTATGGGTTTTCTATGGAACACCTAAACAGCATGACTGCCAGCTTCGATACAAAACATGCTGTAACAGCATACGAAGAACACCCTAATATTGGAAGTACAATTCATCATATTGGGCACTCTTGGATTCCACTACGCTCGTATGGCAAGGGTTACAGACCATTTGAGTGGCAAACAGCTCCACTTATCGAAACGATTTGGCTTAATGAGGGTTTTACTTGGTATGTAGCCTATTATTATGTGCTAAATAATAAGGGTATTATCAACCGATTTAACAAGATTGTAAGCACTGCTCCTGAGTATATAAACAAAAAATCGCTTCGTAAATTATCCCTACTAGGTTCAAGCCAATATGCAGCAGACTTTAGAATTGGAAAAAACCTCTTTGCCCGAGGAGCCTTATTAGCCTATGAATTGGATAAGAAAATTATTAAACAGTCTAATGGAAGCAAATCATTTAAAGATGCTGTTATAGCTCTCATGGGGTTTACTAAAAAAAATAATCGTGCATTTGAGTATGAAGAAATTGAGCAGATTATTACCAAGGCCGTTGGTATTGACATTTCAGACATATGGGTGAAGTGGCAAGAACCCATCTTAAAACACTAGCTTTGCAACCAACTTTTGAAATCCTATGCCCGATAATAATAAAAAACATAAAGCCATAAAAACGAGGCTTCATCCTCGAAATAAACATAATACAAGGTATAATTTCAAAGAATTAATAATTTCGTATCCTGCCCTTTCTCCTTTTGTAAAGCTAAATAAGTATAACGATGAATCAATCGATTTTTCGGATGTTGATGCAGTAAAAGCGTTAAACTCTGCGCTTTTAAAGCAGTTTTACTCAATAAACACTTGGGAAATACCTAATGGTTACCTCTGCCCTCCAATACCAGGCCGAGCTGATTATATTCATCATATAGCAGATGAATTGGCCAATAAAAACAAAGGCAGAATACCGAATGGTGCCAATATTAAATGCTTAGATGTTGGCGTAGGTGCCAATTGTATTTACCCAATTATTGGCACCAAAGAATATGGATGGTCATTTATTGGCTCTGATATTGATCCAGTTGCTATTGAATCGGCAAATAATATTGCAAACACTAACGAAAGATTAAAACAGCGCATAAGCATACGCTTACAAGAAAATAAAAAAGATCTTTTCTATGGGGTAATTAGTAAGGAAGAAAAAGTAGATATAACCATTTGCAACCCTCCTTTTCATGCTTCAGCTGAGGAGGCTGCTAGTGGCAACAAAAGAAAACTCAACAACTTAACCCATAAAAAAAATAAACTGGTAGTTAGAAATTTTGGGGGCAAAAATGCTGAACTCTGGTGCGATGGGGGTGAGCGAAAATTTGTGTTGGATATGATTAGGGAAAGCAAAAAGTTTTCCAAGTCAGTTTTTATGTTTTCTACCTTATTGTCAAAACAATCGAATGTAAAAGCAGTGCAAATGGCTCTTAAAGAAGCAGATGCCAGAGGAGTTAAAACAATTCCGATGGGGCAAGGGAACAAATCAAGCAGAATTATTGTGTGGAGTTTCCTTAGTGCTAATGAGCAATTGGACTGGGTATCAGAACGGTGGAAATAGACATTATTTACCAAGACGAGCATTTGGTTGCGATCAATAAATCTCATGGGCTGCTAGTGCACCGTACAAAAATTGCAAATGATGCTGACGTGTTTGCGCTCCAATTACTACGCGATAAAATCAATCAAAAAGTGTATCCTGCACATCGCATTGATAGAAAAACATCTGGCGTATTACTGTTTGTAAAATCAAAAGAAGCCCTAAGCGAATTACGAGAAGCTTTCAATTCCCGCACAATTATAAAAAAATATGTAGCTATTGTGAGAGGGCATTTAGATAAGGTTGGAATTATTGATTATGCACTAACTGAGAATGATAAAACCCAAGAAGCTGTAACTAAATACCAAGTACTTCAAGAGTTTGAATTACCATTACCAACGGGCAAGTTTAATACTTCTAGGTATAGTTTGATAGAGCTACATCCTCAAACTGGCAGGTTTCACCAACTCCGCAAGCATATGGCACATATTTTTCACCCCATCATTGGCGATAGACCTCATGGGTGCAATAAGCAAAACAGGCTATGGAAAGAACGGTTTGGTATGACAACGATGCTCTTGCATGCCAAGCAACTTCGATTCGACTTTCGGGGATCAACCATTAATATAGAGGCAGACTTGAGTCCCCAATTTAGAAAAGCATTACTAGTATTACATAAATCTTTGAAGTAAAAAATTTACAAAATTTGGGTTTTGCAAAATAATGACGCACCTTTACAGACCGTTCGGTCTTACATGTTATCAACAAAAGAACATATCATAATCCAGTCAGCTGCCTTGTTTAACACTAAGGGATATAATGGATGCTCCTTACAAGATATAATGGAGGCTACTGGTCTAAAAAAAGGCGGCATCTACAATCATTTTAAAAACAAGGATGAAATCGCATTTGAATCATTCGATTACTCTTTTAATCTGATAAAAAAAAGGTTTAAGGAAGGCTTAGAAAACTGTAATAGTAGTTTTGAGAAGATAATGGGTATCATAACCGTATTCGAATCTTTTCATGCTAACCCAGTTACATTGGGTGGTTGCCCTATTTTTAATACTGCGGTTGACTCAACCGGAATACACCCCTCATTAACAGAAAAAGCACGAGCTGCTATAAACCATTTAAAAAGATATATTGAAATTAAAATTGATGAAGGCATTGAATCAGGTGAGTTTAGTGCCCATATTAAAAGTGAAGAACTGAGCACGCTCATTCTTACCAGTATGGAAGGCGCACTAATAATGGCACGGGTAAATAATGATGTTGGCCCTGTTAATACCGTAGTAAAACATTTAAAGAATCAAATGAAATCTAACGCTATAGCCTAATTTTTTTACCCCTTAACAGACCGTTTGGTCTTAATAATGAACAAATCAACAAGTAAAATAAAGGAACCATTTTTATTACGAGCCATAAGGTGGTTTTACCCCAAAATAGAAAAAATAGCACCGAGCACTGCACATAAAATAGCTTGGAATCTATTCTTTTCTCCAATCCGATTTAACCGCCCCGAAAGAGAAAATTCTGTCTTTGAATCAGCCAATCAAACTTCAATTACCGTAAACTCAAAAGAAGTTGTATTATTTGACTGGGGCACACCAGGAAACCCTATTGCCGTTGTAGTGCATGGGTGGAGTGGCAGAGCAACTCAATTCCATAAATTTATTCAACCACTAATGGATAAGGGGTTTCATGTGGTGGGGTTTGATGCCCCGGCTCATGGATTGTCCGAAGGAAAAAGCACTAACATCAAAGAATTCTTTACTGTTCTTACTCATATTGAAAAGAATATGGGGCCGATAAAAGTAGGAGTTGGCCACTCCTTTGGTGGGGTATCACTACTTTACGCCATTAAAGAAGGCTTGGATTTAAACACAGTTATAATGATAAGTTCACCCACTATTGGAGAAGATATATTTACTAATTTTCGAAAAAAAATTAATGCTTCTCACGGTACTTCTACGGCAATAAGAAACATGGTGGTTGAAAAATTCAACCTCTCTTTTGAAGACATTACTGCTTGCGAGTTGACTAAAGTAATTTCTATTAAAAACCTCTTTATTATTCATGATAAAAATGATTTGGAGGTGCCATATCAAAATGCGGAGGCCTTGCATACAATAAATCCTTTATCTGAATTGCTTCTAACAAACGGTTTAGGTCATACACGTATTTTAAGAGACAAGAAGGTAGTTGATACCACTATTCAATTTATTGAGAAAATCAATTGACAAGGTCAAACCCGCATTATGCGATAGGATTCGTAATGAGAATACAAAATGCAATAAATCAGCAGTTTATGTTCGAAAAGCATAGCACCGTTATGGTTAAGAAGATAAATAGAGTAAAATGGCTGATTTGCAGCATTTTGTTTAGTAATAGAATTCCTATTGCATAATTCGGGTTAAAATTTGCTTCTTTATTATACTTGAATTAACGTATTTTTGTCCCATAATTTTACGATTATGGAAGAAATTAAAAAGCTTGTTTTAAATGATGTTCACGAAGCCTTGGGTGGAAAATTAATTCCATTTGCAGGTTATAACATGGCCGTTAGGTACACATCGGATATTGAAGAACATATGGCTGTCCGAAACGGAGTGGGTGTTTTTGACGTGTCGCATATGGGCGAATTTTTTCTGCGAGGACCTAAAGCTCTTGAATTGATTCAAAAAATTACAAGTAATGACGCTTCTAAACTTACTCCTGGCAGAGCTCAATACTCATGCTTTCCTAATAATCAAGGAGGCATTGTAGATGATTTAATCGTTTATAAAATGAGCGATGAAGAATATATGTTAGTGGTGAATGCCTCTAATATGCAAAAAGATTGGGACTGGGTAAGCGGGCATAACGATTTAGATGTTGAATTGGAAAATGCCTCTGACCAATATTGCTTATTTGCTGTACAAGGGCCAAAAGCAACAGCAGTGCTTCAAAAATTAACAAGTGTAAACCTAAGTGAAATTAAGTACTACCATTTTGAACAAGGTGCGATTGCAGGTGCTGACGATGTAATCATTTCTGCTACAGGCTACACAGGTTCTGGTGGTTTCGAATTATATGTAAAAAATAAAGATGCAAAAACTGTGTGGGATGCAGTCTTTGAAGCAGGAAAGGATGAGGGCATTCAGCCGATAGGTTTAGGTGCAAGAGATACGCTGCGCATGGAAATGGGATTTTGCCTTTATGGAAACGACATTAACGATACCACTTCCCCATTAGAGGCTGGCCTAGGCTGGATTACTAAATTTACAAAGGTATTCACTAATTCCGAAGCCTTAAAAATTCAAAAAGAAGATGGAGTGGCACAAAAATTAGTTGGCTTCGAAATGATTGACAAAGGTATTCCTCGCCACGACTATATACTCGAAAATGAGGCAGGAGAAGAAATTGGCATAGTAACTTCTGGCACTCAATCACCCATGCTTAGCAAAGGAATTGGCATGGGCTATGTAAAAAAAGAATATGCTAACCCAGAAACTATTATTTATGTGGCTGTTAGAAAAAGAAAACTAAAAGCTGAAATAAAAAAGCTACCTTTAGTTACTATTTAATTTTTTTGCTTGAAATATAGAAACCACATAACCCTAACCCTACTTTTTAGTTTAGCAAGTACTTTTTCCGTTGCCCAAACATTTTTGGTACTAGAAAAAATGGGTACTAAAAAAAGATTTGTTTTTAATATTGGTGAACAAATCAATTATCAACTAGTAGGACAAAAATCGAAGGAAATGAGACTGCTTACCAATATTTTGGATAGCGCCTTTGTGGTTAATAATGACACCATCCCTTTTAGTACGATCAGTATGGTAAACATTGGAAATAAAAGACAATCGGGCATTCTAACTACAGCCGGGCCTATTCTAATTTATGCAGGAGTAATTATCTTGGCCATAGATTTTATAAATAGAGGACTCGTTCAAGAGGGAGAATATACTTGGGATTCTGGCATTGGACTAACTTCAGCAGCATTAGTAACCTCAGGGGCACTCATTATGGTGCTTCGAAAAAACAAGAAAAAAATAGGCTCTAACGGTTGGTGGAGGTTGCGCAAGGCTACCATTTATTAACCCATCACATAATAAAAGACCGTCATTATCGGGCTTAAGACCCGATAATCCTTGGGCTATTAATTAAGATCTGCTGAAAAGCACGCATTTTCTTCAAAGTTCATGTTTTGTCTTCAAGCCAGACGGGCTCTTACTTTTTGTCTTGACACAAAAAGTAAGCAAAAAAGTCAAGGCTATAAATTAAATTTCTAAATTTCAACTTGTTACTCTGAAAAACTTTGAAACTCGACCCAGAAACTTGGGCCTCAAACAGCAAACTTTTTTAACCGCTCCACAAATTAAAATTTTTAACGCATTTAATTTAAGGCCATCGGTAGCTCAAAGTGCAGTGGTCTATTAGCCAACCTGTGAGTTTTGCTTGCACTAAGCGTACAGAAAGAAGTGCTAAAATTTATTCTCCAAATAAGAATTCCACACAAAACGTATAGAATTATAAGTATTTTTTAAGGCATCATTAGCCTCGGTTCTAGTAAACCATTCTGCTTTTTCAATGCTTTCATCTTCTTGTGGAGCTAAATTCTGATCATTAACACACTCCATTACATACCATTTGGTGCATTTCAATATTCGCTTTTTACGAAAAGTATAGGTATGCCAAGTAGTACAAATTTTATGTTGCAATAATACCTTTACACCTGTCTCCTCCTCAACTTCACGCACCGCAGCTGCCTTAAAAGATTCTCCATTTTCTAGTTTTCCTTTTGGAAAATCCCACTTCTCCAATCTGTAAATCAGCAAATGGGTATTATCCTTTACAACCACACCACCTGCCGCCTCCATTACCTTAAATAACGACATAAAATCAGCTTTGGCTTCTTTATAATTATTAGGTCGGATGACGAACTCTGTCTCATTAAATGGTTCTTCTACCAACTGATTTATCATCTGACGAACTTGCGGAGATTCCACATTATCGATGAGCACATTCCCACTCAATTCCGATAAATTAATGGATGAATTAGATCTTATAACACAATCAAAAACCGATGAGTCAATAGGCTCATCTTCTTTCACAAACTTTACAGGAGTATCGTTGATAAATAAATTCATTCGATAACAGGTCTATTAATTCAAACATACCATGAATATTAAAATTGAGCTAGTACCTTTGCCATAAAATTAATGAAATGAGTAAATCTGTTGCCAATCAAGTTGCTGCCTATTTGTTAGAAATTGAAGCGATTAAACTTTCTGTAAAGAAGCCTTTCTCTTGGGCTTCAGGTTGGAAATCACCTATTTATTGCGACAATCGATTGTCATTATCATACCCTAAGATTAGAACCTATATTAAAGAGCAGCTTGCTCAACATATTAAAGCTACTTTTCCAGAAGTTGAAGCCATTGCAGGCGTAGCTACGGCTGGTATTCCGCAAGGTGCATTGGTTGCAGAGGCATTGAATTTACCTTTTATTTACATTCGTTCCAAGCCCAAAGGCCATGGCATGACCAATATGATTGAAGGCAAAGTGGTAAAAAAACAAAAAACTGTGTTGGTTGAAGACCTTATTTCTACCGGAGGCAGTTCACTTAAAGCCGCAGATGCTTTGAAAGAAGCAAACGTAACTGTACTCGGTATGGCGTCCATTTTTACGTATGGTTTTGACATTGCAAAAAACAATTTCAAAAAGGCCAATGTGAAAGTACTTACCCTTAGTAATTATGCAGCCATGCTCGAAGAAGCCGTGGCCAATAAGTATATTTCTTCCAACGATTTAATCTCGCTTAAAGCTTGGCGGGTTGATCCGGCACAATGGAAAGGGTAATTAGTGTCTGACCTTAAAGTCCTCTATCTGCGTTACGCCTGCCTCCGGCAAGGCAGGCTCATTTAAAAAATACTCATTTCCGAAAGGAAACTCCTCTTTTTTTTAATTTTACAAGCCTTGATAGTGGACTTTCCTAATCAGACAACGAGTTTATAAGACAGCCCCCTTCTATTCCAAGATTACCTTTTCTTTTTTAGGATATTTAACACTGTACTTCAACATTAATTCTTTCTGACTTTTAGGGTCTAAGATTAGCTCCCACCGAACTTCACCAGTACTCACCTCTAATTTGCCACCAGAAAGCTCATCTGGTGAAATTGAGATATCACTTAAGGACGCAATAGGAATTTGATCCAATATGGTTAGCTTAATACGCTGCGACTTTTTATTGCGAGCTATTATTTTAAACCCTCGTGAATCTATTTTATTAGAACCAACCGTTCGTTTTTTACTAAATTCATCTACTTTCTCTCTGCCAATTACAATATTCTTATCCCTTCCTAAAGAGATATCCAATGTATCGCTCAACGATTTAGCATCTAAGATAGATCGACCCACATAGGCGTCTTCAAAATATAAGTTGGCCTCTCCTTCTAACAAATTATACTGATCCCAATTGATGATTCTGGCAATTAAAAACGCATCTTTATCCAATTTTGGCACCGCATAATATTCGTAAATAGCATCGATAGCATAAGTAGTTAAATCTACTGTTAGCTTTTCTCCATTCGATTTTATGGTATAAGGTGTTTTTACCTCAAACTCAACGGTCGTTTGGTTTTCTATGGTGGTAGTTTGTACCACTTTGCTTTTCTTAGAGATACTTGAACTTCCTCTGATTCTTACTCCTGGTGCTTTTCCTTGAAGGGCATATCCAACACTTACAACTTCGCTCAATTGCATCATATCAGATTGCATTTGAACATTCATTCTTTGGCCAGAAATTGTTCTTTCTTGAGATTCTAAACCAATAAATGAAAAGACCAATTCAGAGGCTCCATTAGGCAAGGTTAACGAATAAATGCCATTCATATTAGTTACAGTACCAATTGTAGTTCCTTTTACTACTACGTTTACACCTGGCACGGGCAATCCATCTTCTGCTGATGTAACACGGCCAGTAACACTCCCTACTACCCTTGGTATTGCATTATTATAGGTTATAGATTTGTATCTGGTGTTTCTTGCATAATTTAAATGCCATGTATTTAAGCTTGGCACAGTTCCTGACTGATTAGGATTTCCATTAGAAAATTTAAGTTTTACATTTTTCCAATCTACTCCTGTATTTTGATATACATCTGCCTTATAATTTAATCCAATTGGGCTTTGCACATCTTTTACCCTTACATCGTATTTAGGAAACCAACCTGCATTAGCCACCAAGTAAGTAATTTTAAAACTACCAGAAAGTTTAGCTTTTGAATCAACCCTTACTACTATTTCACTTGTTGGCAATTCTTTGTCATTACGTACTTCGTTTACTTGTAAAGCCAATTTATCTCTACTCATTTTTAAATCACCAATATCCGAGTTTACTTTTAATTCTTCTGTTTTAATATTCATCAACTCCTTATCGTACAAATCAATGGCTTGCTTTAATTGAGTTAATGAAACACCTGAACTCTGCCCTCCTAAAGATTTATTGGCATTAAGTAAGCTTAGTTTTACATTGAGCACCTCAAGTCTTGCTTTTTTTCTCGCTACTTTATTATCAATTTTATTAATTAAGGCAAACAAACTATCCACTTTAGCACTTCTCTTCGTTTCACTCAAATAGTTTAATCGATGGTTCACAGATAAAATAGTGAAATTCCCTATCCCTTTAACTTGAATGCTTTTTTCATCAACGTGTGGAGAAAGGCCTTTTATCACCAATGAAGACTTGCCAGCAAGAATAGACACCTTGCCTGTTCTAGCAATTTGAGCACCTTGTAAAAACACAGTTACTTCTTTAATAGAAGATTTTAATTCAACTTCTTTAAAAATTTGCCCAAAAGATTGCTGAGCGATTAATAAGAAAAATAGGATTCGTAGTTTCATAGTTTTTTTTTAATAGTAGATGCATTTACGGTTCATATTCCATAAAAGATTTAGATAAATGCAATTATTTTTTTGATTGTAACCAACGCATTAAAAATTTATCATATACTTCGTAGTAAGGCTTTTCTATTTGCGTGTTTCTATATACCATCTCCTTGGCAAGTAACGCATCCAAAGTTCGTGTAACTATGGAAGAAGACCCCAGTCCAGATTTAATAATAAATGCTTTTGCATGAGGCTTAAACAGGCGTTGCTCGTTTGCAATTGCCTTAAGCAAATTCCACTGTGCCTTTGTAAGTAAAGTTCTATATTGATAAAATTTAGCTTCTTGGAGTGCCAATATATCAGATGCCAACAATTTCACATCTGTTATGTCAATATCTAAAATACCTTTAGCAAATAGCTGATTACAAAAATACTGTGTGTAAAAAGTGTGAAGGCTTGTCCAATCGCAAATAAAATCTACGGCCTCGTTACTTATTGACTTCACATATTTTTTAAATAGTTTCTTAATAAAATTACCATACTTCTTTTTTGGAATAAAATCGAGGCTCATATAAGTACAGCTTGCAAAAAATGGACGTTTTGCATCGTTAAAAATCTCGTGCATTATGGCTTGGTTGCTACCGCAAAAAATAAAGCTGGTATTTTTAAGAGCCTGCATTTGTGTTCGAAGCAATGCCTCCATATTTTTTTCAGGGTAAACTAATATTTGCTGAAATTCATCTAGGGCAAATACTATTTTAACGTTTTGAGAATCCAAAAAACTAAATAATGTGGCAATAGTAGTTTCTTGCTGTTGCTGATTTATGGTAGTAATACCCACACTTGGCTGCCCCGTTAATTCATCAAACTGAATAGTTGGCCGTAATAGCTTAATGGCTTCGATAATCTGCTTTCCTATCCCATTATTTTCAGGAAAAGCTGCATAAATTGCTGTTGCTAATTGGTTAATAAATGAAGCCTTGTCGGTAGTGCTTAATATATCTACATAAATACAAACTTGTTTTTTACTCTTTTTAAATGATTCAAACACGTGTTGAATTAAGCCAGTTTTACCAAGCCGCCTAAAGGCAAAAAGAGTCGTATTGGTTTGATTATCAATATACTTCCTAAGTAATTCAGTCTCATCCTCTCTATCGCAAAAGTATTCCGAACCTCGATAACCAATATCAACAAATGGATTATGCTCCAATTTCATTTCACTAAAATACACAATAATTATAAATCTTACAATTTGTGTGATACTTTTTGTGTGATACTTTTTGTGTGATACTTTTTGTGTGATACTTTTTGTGTGATACTTTTTGTGTGATACTTTTTGTGAAATTTATAAGTTCCTTTAATTTATGCTTCTAGAGGAACTAGCAAATGCTTAAAATAGGGAGACAGTTTAAAGGATTGCTCTGTTTTACTCCATACAGTATTAATTGCCAATTCCCATTTTACACCAGGTTCTTGGTGTTTAGTGCTCCCAAACCGGTAGGCTTTATCTTTATAAAATAATTCAATCCGCTCTTTAAATTGAGGACTTAGCGAAGTAATACCCGAATGCACTAAGCTGTGTTTACAATTTAAACAAGCTACTTCAATCCGATCTTGGTAAAACGACACCTTCCCTACTCCTTTTCTAATCATTTTACCATCACCAACTGCCTCATGAATTTCCATAGATTCTGTTTCGAATAATGGCTTATTGGATGGGTTCTCCAAGGCAGACTCAATATGCTTCACAAAATTCTTATTTTGCCATTCGAACCAATCACGAGAATTATCGAATTTAATAGAGGCATCATTTGAAGTAAAGAATCCACTTGATTCTATTTCAAGCCTATAGGAGCAGGCATTGCAACTAAACGAGTTATTAGCTGATGTAAAACCATCAAAAGACTTACACTGAGGGCACTGAAATAATATTCGCTCTATGTATTCTGCTCTATGATTCGATTTAGTGACAAGTTTCTGGTCTCTCGCATAATCTATATCGTCATGCTCTAAATTAGTATTAATGATTTTCATTACCTCTTCAGAATTTAATTCTTTTAGCTGCTTTTTACTCAATGCGATGGAGTAATCAATTTCAACTTTAGCCCTGCGTAATGGCCTTGCCCAACGAGGATCAAAGGCATAAGCGCCTTTCATTTTTGCAGTTACTACAGGCACTCCTAATAATTTAGCCAACTTAGCAATGGATGGATCAATATAATGCGTAACACCTGACCAAGTTCTAGTGGCTTCTGGGAACAACCCAATAGCTCCTCCACTATCTATCACCATCTTCATAGCACGTATAACTTGTGTATCTCGCACTCCCTTTTTCTTAGGAATGGCACCTAAGCCCTTAAATAATCTTCCGATAATGGGGTCTCTTAAAATAGCATCTGAAGAAACAAAATTGGGTTTCTTCTTTATAAAATCACCGATAATAAAGGGGTCGTACCTGCCATAATGATTGGCCAATAACAAATATGGCTCGTTAATATTGGCCACTTCATCCGGAATATTGGCCGATATCTTAAAGACCTTCCTAAACACCCAAATCACCAATTGCACAAGCAATTGATAATGGCGTTTAATTTTAAATGTTGGTTTATTTGGCAATTAAAAGGTGTCTCGCTCCTACGGAGCTAAAATAAGGGTGTAAATTTTATTCTACAAACATTTCGCCCCGATAGGGCTATATCAAATGTTTAAATCAATATCTAAATACCTGTCTAGGTCATTTCTTATCAAATATCCAATACAAGCTTAAACCCGAAATATGCAATAGAATTTCTATTACGCCTTTAACTCACTTCAAATCAGTCGTTTTACTTTGTTTGTATTCTCACCATAGCGGTGCTATGCTTCCGACTCCAAACTGCCTGATTTATTGCGACTTAAAGTCTCATAACGAACTCTATTGCATAGTTCGGGTTAAACACTCTCTACTGCAAACTTCCCTTTTGATTTTCGGATATTAACTGCCACCACTTTATACTCTGGGCATTTGGCCTCTGAATCGTGCACATCGCTGGTAATAAGGTTTACCATTATTTCTGGAAAATGGAAGGTTGTACTCATTACCCCTGGCTTAACTTCATCTGAAATTCGAGCCTTAATATCAACTTTTCCACGAGCAGAAGTTACACAAACAAACTCGCCATCTTTAATATTTTTATCGGCAGCATCTTGCGCATTAATCAATAGCACATCTTCAGACAGAATCTCCACATTACCTGTTCTGCGTGTCATCGCTCCGCAGTTATAATGTTCTAGTTCTCTATTGGTAGTAATGATATAAGGATATTTTTCTCCGTTCTCAGTAATCTCTTCTGTCTCTTTCCAATCAAAATATGAGAATTTACCCTTCCCTCTTTTAAATTCTTCGAGGTGAATAATTTCCGTATCAGTTCCATCAGCAGCTACAGGCCATTGAAGTCCATTTTTACCAAGAAGCTCCCAAGTGACGCCTTTAAAGAAAGGAACAATCTGTGAAATTTCTTCTAGCATTGTTTTCGGATTATAAGGAGCTTGTTCATACCCCATTCGGTTCATCACATCCACAATTATTTGTCCATCCACTTTGGTGCCTTCAATTGGATCAACAGCTGCATTCACACGCTGAATCCTTCGTTCTCCATTAGTAAATGTGCCTGATTTCTCAAGGAAAGAAGCGCCTGGCAAAACAACATCAGCGAGCAAAGCTGTTTCTGTCATAAATAACTCTTGCACAATAAATAAATCAAGCGAGTTCAATGCCTTTTTCACCTTGGTTGTATTCGGGTCGGTTTGCACAACGTCTTCACCAATTATCCAAAGTGCTTTAAGCTGGCCATCAAGGGCGGCATCAAACATTTCAGGTATTTTAAACCCTTCTTTCTTAGGCATTTCTACCTTGTAAAAATCTCTATATAAATTCTGAACCTCAGGTTTAGTAATATCTAAATAGCCTGCACCTTGATGTGGCTGAACTCCCATATCGGCAGAGCCTTGTACATTATTTTGCCCACGTAGTGGGTTAACTCCTACGCCTCTACGGCCAATATTACCAGTAATTAAAGCTAAATCAGCAATAAGCTGCACCGTAAATGTACCTTGTGAATGTTCCGTAACTCCAAGCCCATGAAACGACATGGCATTTTTTGCTTTTGCATAAGCAACGGCAGCATCTCGAACCAGGTTTTTCTCCACTCCAGTTATAGATGACATCTCATCCATATCTAAGGCTAATATCTGCTTCTTAAAATCTTCAAAACCTTCCGTTCGATTATCTATAAATTCATCGTCTTGCACATTTTTTTTAATGATGTAATGCAACATCATATTAAGTAATGCCACATTGGTTCCTGGTCGTAATTGCAAATGGTAATCCGCATAGCGAGCCAACACGGTTTCACGAGGATCAACTACGATGAGTGTAGTGCCCTTCATGGCGGCTTGCTTCATCTTAGCTCCTGTAACAGGGTGGGCAGCTGTTGGGTTGGCCCCAATTACCAACATACAGTTGGTGTATTTTAAATCGATAATGGAATTGGTAGCAGCTCCTGTACCAAAGGCACGTTGCATACCCAAGGCTGTTGGTGAATGACAAACCCTCGCACATCCATCTATGTTATTTGTTCCAACTACTGCACGGATAAACTTCTGCATTAAATAGTTTTCCTCGTTAGTACAACGAGCAGAAGATATGCCTGCAATGGCATCTGGTCCATTTTCAGACTTGATAGTAGTTAGCTTATCTATGATGTAATCATACACTTCATCCCAACTTACTTCTTCGAAATTTCCATTCCGTTTAATCAAAGGAGACCTCAACCGTTCTGGATGATTATAGAATTTAAAAGCATATCGCCCTTTTAAGCAGGTATGACCTTGGTTTACCTCTGCATCAAATGGTGCAGTTATGCTGATAACTTCATTATCCTTTACGGCTACATCTAAATTACAACCTACGCCACAATATGTGCAGATGGTACGAGTTGTTTCAACCGCTTCATTGGTTTTCGAGTCAAACACATCAGTTATGGCACCCGTTGGGCATGCTTGACTACAAGCTCCACAACTCACACAGTCAGACTTCTTAAAGCCTTCATTCATACCCATTACAACTGTATTATCGAATCCACGACCAGCCATTGTGAGCACCATTTCACCTTGTACTTCATCACAAGCACGGATACAACGATAACAATTGATACAAGCAGCTAAATCCGAGCGCATATACGGGTGATCTTTATCAACGGCTCGATCAAAATGATTTACCCCTGAAGCATATCGAACATCTTTAGGAGCAATATTCAAGTCCAGTGCTATCTTTTTAAGTTCATTAGTATTCGGATTATCCTTCTCAAATTTTTCAGCAGGATAATCTGTTAGTACCAGCTCCACAATATTTTTTCTAAGCTTTTCAATCTTATTAGTATGGGTATAAATAAAGCTCTCACTCATTACGGGCGTATGGCAAGAAGCTTGCACCTTGGCTTGGCCATCTTGCTCCAAAGCAACCTCCACACTACATACCCTACACGAGCCATAAGGCTTTAAATTGGGAGCATCACATAAGGTAGGAACGGGCTCATCGCCCATATGCCTCTTTAAGAAGTTGAGTATAGTTTCATCACCCTGAACCTCAAAAGGTTCATTATTTATATAGGCTATTTTAGATTGCTCATTGCTCATAATATGCTAATTTCCATCCTCATCAAACAAATAGGCATCTTGGTAATCAACCTTAAATTTATTTAATAGAAGTTTATATTCCTCTTTAAAAGAGGCTTTTTTATGATGTTCTTTTTGATTCTCGATGTATTGAACTACATCGTTCAATTGAGATTGCGAATAAGAAAATGCTCCAAATCCTTCTTGCCAATTAAACTTAGCTAGCATCCATTGCTTTTGGTTAATAAAACCAGAAGAACCAGCTTTAATATCACGCACTAAATCTGATATTGAAATATTGGGCTTTATTCCAATTAGTAAATGTGTATGATTTGGCATGCAAAAAATCGAAATTAATTTTTGACCTCTGTTAGAAACAATTCCTGTTATATATTTTTGCAATTCGATTCGAAATTGTTCTTTGATTAGATTTTGGCAACCTTTTACAGCAAAAACTACTTGAATATATATTTGTGTATAGGTGTTAGCCATATTTTCTTCTTTTTAGGTCGCTCCTACAGAGCTTAGTCTCAAGCCCATTTCATACTAGAGACAGTACGTCCCTCAGGGACTTTTCTATACTTTAGTTTGAAGCTTTTTCAGCATCCCTAATTGAATAGCCCCAGCGGGGCGTTCTGTTTATAGATGTAAATTCCAAATTTTCTTTAGCTCCAGAGGAGCGGCCTATTTAATAATTTCTTCTTTAAAATATTGGAGCGCATTTTTTACACCAAGTGGCAATCCTCCACCCAAGGCACATAATGACCCAATTTCCATCGTTTCTAATAAATCATCTAATAATTCTTGATCGATTGGCTGCCCATTCTTAGCATTAGCAAACATCTCTCGTCCTCTAACTGCCCCAATACTACAAGGGAAGCATTTTCCACAAGATTCTACTGCCGTAAAATCAAATAGATGCTCGATATACTCCAACATTGGAAAACTCTGAGGAATTGAAACCACACTGGCGTGACCTAATAAAAATCCTTCATTTTGGAAGCTTTCAAAATCTAGGGTCAGACTATCAATTTTATGGGTAGGAACAATGCCCCCCAATGGACCTCCAATATGTAAAGCTTTTACGTCTAATTTAAACCCTCCACCAAAATCTTCTAAAATCGTTTTGAGCGAAGTTCCCATTTCGATTTCATACATACCAGGTGTGTTGAAGAATGAATCCAAGCAAACGAGTTTCGTGCCTGTTGATTTATCCGTGCCAAAATTTGCATATGCATCGCCTCCATTTTCTAGAATCCAAGGTACAGCTGCTAAAGTTTCTACATTATTAACAATGGTTGGCTTACCAAATAACCCTTCTTGGGTTGGGTAAGGAGGGCGAACACGCACCTCTGGTCGTTGGCCTTCAATTGATGAGAGAAGAGCAGTTTCTTCTCCACACACATAGGCACCAGCCCCTTCTATTATTTTAAATGTAAAATCGAAATTGGTTCCTCCAATATTAGAACCGTTCATCCCAATCTTTGTTAACTCATCAATTGCATGTTGAGCTATTTTGATGGCTTCTGGGTATTCTGCACGTAGGTAAATTACCCCTCTATCAGCTCCAACCACAAAACCTGCCATCATAATACCGAAGAGCACAGAATAAGGTTGAACCTCTAGTAAATATCGATCAGAGTATGCCCCAGGATCGCCTTCATCTGCATTGCAGACAATGAATTTCTGATCGCTTTCGGTATTTTTACACGACTCCCACTTAAAACCCATTGGAAAGCCTGCTCCTCCTCTACCTCTCACATTTGCCTTCTTAATTTCTTCAAGCACTTGGCCAAGACCCATTGCATTCGTCTTTATAAAAAGCTCCTTAAAGCTTTCTGCATCTAAAGGTGAGCCTGTCAGTACTCTATTTTCAACATTGGCATCTACATTATACTTTTCAGTTCCATCAATATCTGAATTTAAAATCTCGGGAAGATTATCGATAGCAGCACCTGAGTAATTATTGCCTTTTACATTAAACGCACTGTTTTCGTGGCACCTACCCATACAGCACATTTCTCCAATTTCATCCTCAGAAAATTTGGAAGATAATTTTTCAGTCACTGCTTCCTGCGTGCCTGCCACTAAACAAGCAGAACCATTACAGACATAGGCTTTTTTGCCTTTATTTTCCTGTTTCAGGAAGTCGTAAAACGAAGCCGTACCATAGGTAGTTGCATTACCCATCAGGTACTCCCATGCCAAGTCTTTTAACTTTTCATTTGTGGGTGTACCTTCTACTTTTGAAGACTGTACCAGTTGCTCAAACAAGTTATTGTCTAAGCCTTTTCTTCCTGATAATTTGCTTAAATTTTCAGACATTTTTTAGCATTTTGAATGTTTTTCCAAAGGATTCGGGTACATATCCGATTCATCTTCTTTGGGTCGCTCGGTTAAACATTTGAAATCTTTTTCGATGGAGATTTCAAGTTGCTCGTTATTTTCTAATTCGATAGAATTGGCTATTTCAACTTTATCAGAATTTGCCCAATCTTTAATTTGATTTGTAGGAAGAGAGATTAATACCGTTCCATTGGTAAAATCTACCTGAAATTGCACAGCCGTTTGAATTTTGTAAACTAAGGATTGTCCCCCAGGAAATTGCGTTCTATCCTCCACAGTTCCTTCTGATAATTTATCCACTTCAGTTTGTGTTAATCGAAGCCTAATGGTATTTCCTTTTATTCTTAGTTTCATATTTATAAAATTAACCGCAAAGTGTGCAGAGTAAGCGCAAAGTACGCTAAGCTTAATTTCTGTTAACAAATTTCATCTTCAACATCTATTCTTTCCTCTCCCGAATAGATATTAAAACTACTATTTTTTAAGAAGCCTACCATCGTAATTTGGTGCTTTTTTGCCATCTCAATGGCTAAGCTAGATGGAGCACCAATGGCCGCAATAAACTGAATTCCTGCTCGAGCTGATTTTTGAACTAGTTCAAAGCTAACTCGTCCACTCAATACCAATATCTTTTTTGTGGCAGGCAACTTCTTTTCAATCAATAAAGAGCCAATTAATTTATCCACTGCATTATGCCTACCAACATCTTCTCGAAGCCGAATTAAACTTCCATCCAATTCAAAAAATCCACAAGCATGTAAACCTCCTGTGTGTTCAAATACTTTTTGAGCTTGCTTTAATACGTCAGGCAATTTACAAACAAGGCTTGCTCCTACTTTAGTAAAGTTAGTCTTTACATCAGGAATTACTACGCTAATAGCATCAATGGAAGATTTACCACAAACGCCACAGCTTGAGCTTGTATAAAAATGACGAGATAGTTTCTTCTCATCTACTTTCACTTCTGGTGCAAGCTCTACTCGAATCACATTTCCTTCTTCTTCAGGCTTAACCGTTTCGCAATATTCGATGCTATTAACTTCATCAATATCAGAAATAATTCCTTCTGTAAACAAAAAACCTATAGCCAACTCTTTATCGTGGCCTGGTGAGCGCATAGTTACAGATAAGCTAAATTGCTCCCGTTGATCGAGTGGGCCAATGCCTAGCCGAATTTCCAATGGTTCTTCAATTGCAACAAGGTCTGGGACATTTTCCTGACCTTGAATGCCAATCTTAATAATTTTAGCTGAAGAAACGCTTGAAGCCATAGTTTGGTTTCTGGGTTCTGGGAGTTAGGTCTTTGGTTAAAATATACTTGCTAAAACCAAAAACCTAGTTACCAATACCAATTAAGATAATCCTGTGATATTTCCGTCTTTATCAATATCAATGCCTTCGGCAGCTGGCACAGCAGGTAAACCTGGCATACGAAGCATGCTTCCTGTGATAGGAATAATAAAGCCAGCACCTGCAGCTATTTCAAACTCACGAACAGTTAGTTTAAACCCTTCTGGGCGGCCTAATAATTTTGTATTATCTGATAATGAATTTTGGGTTTTAGCGATACAAATAGGAAGTTTATCTAAACCAAGTTTTTTGATGGTTTTTAAACCTGCTTTCGCTTTAGGATTGAAAACTACTGAACCAGCACCATAAATTTTTGTAGCTACTTTAGTCACTTTTTCTTCAATGGAATCATTCCAATCATAAATAGGCGTGTATGTACCAGAACTTGCTTCCACTGCTTTTACCACTTCGGCTGCTAGGTCTTTAGCTCCCTCTCCACCAAATTCCCAACCTTCGCATAAGGCTACTTGTATGCCGTTTGCTTTACATACTTCAGTTATTGCATCTAATTCTTCCTGACTATCTGTAATAAACTTATTAATGGCTACAACAGGAGTCAATCCAAATTGCTTTATATTCTCTACATGCTTTTCTAAATTGCTAATCCCTTTTTTAAGAGCTTCTACATTTGGAGTAGTTAAGTTTTTACGCTCCTGGCCACCATGATATTTGAGTGCACGAACTGTTGCAACTAAAACAACAGCCTTTGGAGATATACCAGCGTAGCCACACTTAATATCGAGGAATTTTTCAGCGCCTAAATCAGCGCCAAAACCAGCTTCAGTTACTACATAATCACTCAACGACATCCCCATTTTAGTGGCTATCACCGAGTTAGTTCCTTGAGCAATATTTGCAAAAGGACCACCGTGAATAATGGCAGGATTTCCTTCTAAGGTTTGTACCAAGTTCGGCTTAATAGCGTCTTTTAATAACGCGGCCATAGCTCCATTGGCTTTTATATCTCGGGCATATACAGGTTCTCCGGCAAAAGTGCTACCGATATAAATATTGCCCATTTTTTCTTTCAAATCTGCTAGATTATCTGCTAGACATAAAATAGCCATAATTTCAGAAGCGGCAGTAATGTTAAAACCAGCTTCACGTAAGAAACCTCCAGTTTTTCCCCCTAAACCAGAAACAATCTGGCGAAGGGCACGATCGTTCATATCCATTACACGTTTCCAAGAAACGGTTCGAGGGTCGATACCCAAGCTATGTTTAGAGTTTTGAATATTATTATCAATAAGAGCGGCTAATAGATTATTGGCCTTTTCTATGGCAGAAAAGTCACCAGTAAAGTGTAAGTTAATATCCTCCATAGGTATCACCTGAGAATATCCTCCACCAGCAGCTCCACCCTTCATACCAAATACAGGCCCTAAAGAGGGCTCACGTAAAACAGCTGTAGCTTTTTTTCCAATCTTATTTAAGCCTTCCACAAGCCCAATCGAAGTGGTAGTTTTACCCTCTCCAGAAGGAGTTGGAGTAATAGCTGTTACCAGAATCAAATTGGAGTCTTTTACCTTTTTCTCATCGATTAAGGAAAGAGGTAATTTGGCTTTGAATTTGCCATAATGTTCTAGGTCATCAACCTTTACATTTAGTATATCCGCAATATCATTAATATGCTGTAGCTTCGCCTTTTGGGCAATTTCTAAATCAGATTTTACACTCATAGGATAATTATTTTTATACTTGGTTAAACAAGCAAACCCATAGTTCGTTTGCGGATGCAATTGTAGCGAATTGCCATCAAATTTTAGTGAAAATGAAGCATTATAAACCATTTCAATTTAAGCAGTTTTCTATTGCCCAAAATAATGCGGCTATGAAGGTGGGCACAGATAGTGTGTTGCTTGGGTCTTGGGCAAAAGTTAACACTGAAGAACAAATTTTGGATATTGGTACCGGAACAGGAATTCTCCCATTAATGTTAGCCCAAAAAGTAGATGGAAATTGTAAAATCGATGCCATCGAAATTGACAAATCAGCAATTATTGATGCTCGAATAAATTTTGATAATAGTACATGGAAATCATCATTAAAACTCATTGAAGATGACTTTAATGCATTTGAAACTAATACTCAATACGATGTAATTATTAGTAACCCTCCTTTTTTTGAAGGGCTTGCTCCCACCCAGAAAAGCAGAAGTACAGCTCGAAATGCTTCAGATAAATTATCTTATGATAACCTAATAAATAGAGCCTCTCAATTATTGAAACAATCAGGAAGAATGTATTTAATTATACCTGTAGAGAATTATAAAAAGGTGATACTGTTAGCTAAAGAAAATGCACTAGCACTAAAAAGCAAATTAAGCTTGCGCCCCAAATTAAGCAAGCCAATTAATAGAGTATTAATAGAATTGGTTAAAGAGGTTGGGTTTACAGGTACAGCCGCGGCTCAAGAACTGGTAATTAGAAATGAAGAAAACAAGTATTCAAGTCTGCATAAATTATTAACTGAAGATTATTATCTATAAACCTGCGTCTAACCCATATCTGAATACATGTTTTCTAAAATTTCGAAAAAAAATTAATAGAAATGTGATGTAATAATTGAGAGCATTAACTTTATTGATATGGTTAGTAAGCAAATATGATTAAAAACACTATAATTTCAGATAGAAATATGGCAATGGAGCTTGTAAGAGTTACAGAAGCCGCAGCTATTTCTGCTGCCAGGTATATGGGCACAGGGGATAAAGAAATAGGAGATCAGGCAGCTGTGGATGCCATGAGAGCTGTACTTGATACGGTCGATATTGATGGCATTGTAATTATTGGAGAAGGGGAAAAAGACGAGGCTCCAATGCTATTTAATGGGGAAAGAGTGGGCAACGGCAATGGCCCTCAGATGGACATTGCTGTTGACCCCGTAGAAGGCACTAGATTGCTGGCCAATGGAACGCCAAACGCTATTGCAGTTATTGCCGCCTCGGCAAGCGGCAGCATGTGGGTGCCTGAAGACTCTCTTTATATGAATAAAATTGTAGTTGAAGAAAGGGCCAAGGATGTGATTGACATTAACGATACGCCTAGCAGCAATTTAAAACGAATAGCAAAGGCATTGGATAGAGAAGTACATGAGCTTACAGTTTTTGTATTGGACAAGCCGCGGCATAAAAAACTTATTGCCAACATTCGAAAAACTGGTGCTAGAATTACCTTGCATACTGATGGTGACGTAATGGGTGCTTTGATGGCGGCCATCCCGGGCACAGGAGTTGATGTACTAATGGGAACAGGTGGCACACCCGAAGGCGTTATTGCTGCTGCTGCTGTGAAAGCACTAAGAGGAGGTATGCAAGGTAAACGCGACCCTCAAATTTACTCTGAAGTAAAAGCACTTACAGCAAATGGTGTTGACATAAACCAAATACTATATATTGATGATTTAATTAGGGCAGATGATGCATTTTTTGCTGCCACAGGTATTACAGAAGGGTCTTTTTTGAAAGGAATCCATTTCGATCAAATTAAAGGGGTTACAACTCATAGTATTGTTATTCGAGCACTTTCAGGTTCTATTCGGTTCATAGAAGGTAGCCACTCACTAAAGCGAAACCTCGAGTTTGGCGACAAAGGCTTAGAACAAGCAGTAAAAATGGCAAGTATGTAAAGTAAATAGTATTTCGATTTTCAACTAATGGCTACTATTTTATCAAATTGCACTATGCCAATTTATAAAAACACTTTGCATATAAATGCCACATTATCAGTAAAATAGAAGAATAGGTTGCTAGGTTTTTAGGATTATTCTACGTATATTCCATATCCTAACACTAACTAAACTTATAACTCTTATGCAATTTCACCCTAACGAACTCACCTTATTATTGGATCCAAAATCAACTACGGGAAGAAAGCTTAGGGCTTACGCACATTCTATTTGCAATAATATAAACGAAATTGATTATACCACTACACGACTTACCACCACTGTTTGGAAAGAGGTAGTTACGATGCTTGGCAACAACCCAGAAGAGTATATTGATAAAGATCATCCCATTATTAAAAACGATCATGATCATACCTACACTATGCACGGTTGGCTTAATGTGTTATTAAATAGCCCCGAGGTATTAAAAGGGCCTATTGCCATTAGAAAGAACAAAGCTATTCTTTGCACCAATCCTAACGACATTTTAAAGTTGGGAATTACTTCTAATATCCCCACTAAAACATTACCACATTTAAGGGCTAGATAACTTTTATTGACTCAGGCTCAATAAGAATTACCTTTTGTTTATACAAGGTACCCAAAGCCTTTTTAAAGGCCTTTTTACTCAGGCCAAAAGTTTCTTTAATAAGCTCTGGGTCTGATTTATCAGAAACATTCATCTTGCCCCCATTCATTTTAAGTAATTCCATTATTTGATCGGCATCAGTTTGCTGGGTTTCTTCTCCGGGGTTTCTCACGGATAAATCTAATTTGCCATCTTCTCGCACTTTTCGCACAAAGCATTTAATGGCATCGCCTTGCTCAATATTTTTAAATACTTCATTGCCATAGAGTAAGCCCCAGTATTTTGAATCAACCAACACCTTATAGCCCAAGTCGGTCTGACTAACCACAAGGCCATCTACCTCTGCTCCTCTTTCATAATCGGCATTATCAAAAATAAAGGCATTAAGCTTGGCAACACCTACAATCCGATTGGTGAGATGATCTAGTACTACTTTTACCACATACTTCTGCCCAACTCTCATTTCTTCTTGCATTTCTCTTTTAGGAACTAGCAAATGCTTTTCTAAGCCCCATTCTAAAAAAGCACCAAACGGGGCAGTATCAACTACTTCCATAGCAGCAAATTCACCTACTTGAGCCAATGGTTTTAAGGTGGTTGCTACTAAACGATCTTCTGAATCTTTATATACAAATACCTCTACTTCGTCTCCTTCGGCCAAGCCTTCTGCCATGTATTTATTTGGCATCAGTACTTCTTCTTCGTTAAATTGAAGATAGGCTCCTGGAGGTGCAAACCTATTAACAGTTAACGTATTCATTTTTCCAAAATCAGCCATTGGGCGAAGGTTTTTAATGATTAAAAAATATTTTTACAAAACTAGCGGAATAATTACAATACAGCCTCTTGCATTCAATTCACTTTACTAATTTTGAGAAATTTTTTACAAGAATATGCATATAGCAGTAGCCGGTAATATTGGATCTGGAAAGACCACCTTATGTGAAATGTTGGGCAAGCATTATGGTTGGCAAACCGAGTTTGAATCGGTTGATAACAACCCTTATCTAGCCGATTTTTATGAAGATATGAGTCGATGGGCTTTCCATTTACAAATCTATTTTTTAAACAGTAGGTTCAACCAGGTAAACACTATTAAATCTGCAAAAAAAACGGTTATTCAAGATAGAACCATATATGAGGATGCCTATATTTTTGCTAAAAATTTACACACTTCCGGCAATATTAATGATAGAGATTACGATAGTTATCTAAATATTTTTAACTCTATGATTGGCTTTGTTAAGCCCCCGGATTTGTTAATTTATTTAAGAGCTGATATGCCTAAGCTTGTTCAGCAAATTCAAAAACGCGGCCGTGATTACGAAGACTCCATTCAACTGGAATACCTTAAAAATTTAAATATCCATTACGAAGATTGGCTGGGTAATTACGATTTAGGAAAACTGCTTGTGATAGATGTGAATGATATGGATTTTGTTGCCAATGTGGATGATTTTGCTGAGATTATAAGCAAAATTGACGTGGAGCTGTTCGGGTTGTTTAGTGAGCCATTAAATTAGTAAACCTGTCTGAGTTCGATTTAAAGACCAAAATAAATTCAGGGAGACACTTCTATCTTTTTTCTTCGCCTTTCTCCTTGTTCCAAGGAGCCGTGGTTCTTGTGCTTACATCATAGGCAAACCAAGCCATTAGCAGCAGAAATATAAACACTACCAATAGAAACATTTTTTTAGATTTATTCATTACCAAATCTAATTTTTCACATCACTAGGGTCAACTCTTGTTGGCGTTTGAGTACCATCTATAATACCTTGAGAGCCTACTGCAATAGCCTTAATGGTATTGGTAATATTAGTAATATCCAATGTTTCAACCTCATCACTTAATTGGTGGTAATCTTTATCAATGTCTATTTGTGTAGTACTAATTGAGTGAGCAGGCACTCCTAGCCTTGCCAAGGTTGCATTATCTGATCTATAAAATAGGTTTTGCTTTGGGTATGGGTCTTGAAAGAATTTAAAATCGACCTTGCCTAAATTCTCTTGTAAAATTTCCCCTAGGTTAGATTTATCCCAGCCTGTCATCCAAGCAGAGTTCAACCCTTCTTTCGATTCTTTACCAATCATTTCAATATTAAACATAGCAACGATTTCATCCGGGTTCATCTGCTTAGAAAAGTATTTAGAACCATACCCACCCACTTCTTCAGCAGTAAAAGCGACAAACATTAACGTACGCTCAGGCTTTCCTTTGCTTTTAAAATACCGAGCCAATTCTATTACTGCGGTTACTCCTGAAGCATCGTCATTAGCTCCATTATAAATAGAATCACCCTGAGCATTATTTTTTGTTCCAAGATGGTCGTAATGAGCGGAATAAAGCAGTATTTCGTTAGACCTTTTCCCTTCTATTACACCAACCAAATTGGTTAGCTGTGTTGTGTCAATAACGTTAGCAAGTTTGATTGATACATCTTCAATTCTTTCTGTGTCGATAAGCAAAAATCCTACATTCGGCCCATTCCCTGTACTTTTATCAAAACTCATTGTTGGTTTCGAAAAATAGCTTTGGTACCGCCCAAACATTTCTTTATGACTTTCAGATACAATTACTAAAAGATCGGTGCTGCTACTCATAGCATTCCCTGCTTTTTCTCTGAAATTATCATCACTTTTTATATACTCAACTGTTGGCAAGTTTTCATTAGACCATGCTATTTTCTCAGCCGAGATCTTGAAAAAATAATTGCTGCTTGCCAGTACTAAGTTGTTAATAACCACCTGGTCCACCTCCACCGAAATGGAATTCATATTAAAGTTTTGCCGAAACGATTCTTCACTTTCTAAAGTGCTTAAACCTATAGCTTTAAACTCGTTGGCAATAAAACTAGCTGATTTTTCTAGTCCTTCAGAACCTAGACTTCTGCCTTGCATTTCATCAGAAGAAAGTGTTGTTAAAATACGTTCAACTTCCTTTTCATTTATATTATATGCAGTTGTAAATCCTACTAAAACCAGTGATACTATTAAATACCTAATATTCATAAATGTTTGTTATTACGGTTATATTAGTGAAATTAGTACATAAATTAGCCGCAACCAAAGTTTAAACCGAAAAGGCCCGAATTGCACTAAATGGATTTATCAGAAAAAGGATGGTTTTCAGAATTGCTTAAAAGCAAACAGCCCATAGTAAAGGAAAATATGGAGGGAAGTGAAACCATTTATAAATCGCTTCAGCCTTCTGGCCTTATGTATGGGCACCCTATTTTGCCTAAAGAATACGTAAGTGAAAAATTTTTAGGCTTAGAAAACTCCGAAAAATTAAAAATAGTACTGTTAGATGGTTTTGTAAAAACGGCTATTTTTCCATCCAACTCGGTAGTTCCAACCGACCCTGATGAGTATGTTCGGTTTATGTCAAAAGTAATTGTTAAATTTTATGAAAGCGCATATCCTGATAATCAGATAAAGTCAAAATCATTTTGGGGCAAAAAACTATCGAGTGAAGAAGTTGTTGAGAACATTATAACTGATAGATTAAACACAACTCAATCATCTTCTTTCTGGGGCGGTTTTTTTAACAACAGCTTATTGTTCTTAGATGTACTCTTTTTTGGTGAATGGCTGAAACAACCAGTAAACCAAAGAGGGACACTTATTGAACAGCGAGACTTAACTCATCAAAAATTATTGGAAGTAATGATTGCTGCTTCCTATGCCGATGGCAAATTAGACAAAGAGGAAGAAGAGCTTTTTGACGAGTTGTTGGAATCTGTACATTTAACAGAACAAAGAAAAGAGTACTTGCAAAACTTACTAACAAAAGGGATTTCCATTGAAGATATTGACCTAGGAGATATGAGTATGTGGATACTGCGAAAGTATATTTTAGAACTTGCTATTTTATTTGTTTGGGCCGATAAAATTGTTACAGAAGAGGAACAAGCTTTTATTAACAAATTGGGCCTTAAACTTGATTTTTCGGAGGGAGAAATAGAAAGAAGTATGGCAGCCATTGAGAGCTTTGTGGTAACCAACTGGGGCAATGTATCTTTTCTACAAGAAAAGAATAATTTTAGTGTAATCAGTAATCAGTTTATTAAACGAATTACTAAGGTTGTTAACGAAAATAAGAAGATGATTTCTACAGAAATCAAAGAGAGTAAAGAGTTAACAGCATTACTGGCAAAATCTATCAAACAGGATTTAACAGAAAGCGAACAGATTTTTGTTCGAAACCAGCTGATTGATATTCTTAAAATTCTGCCAACATTTGTTATCATTGCACTACCTGGTAGTTTTTTAACACTGCCATTATTAATGAAGATTCTTCCTGAAAGTGCTCTACCAAGTGCTTTTCAAAACAAAAAGTGAGCTAATATATTTATTGATATCACCTGTTATTTGTATCTTGCCACTTTATTGATACTGACCATTGACTATGCCAAATACTGCAAACGAACTTCTTAAAAAAGTAAAAGATTCTATTCAACTGAGAGATGTTGATTCTGAAACCTACAGGTCCACTTTTAAGTCTCCAAAAAGTTTTATAACAGCTACTATTCTAGGCAAACAGGAGTTTATTCCAATCTCACTACTCTGCACAAACCATAACAGATATCAAACATTATTAGATTTATACGAAGTATTTGGCGAGCCTGAAAGCGATGAAAAATTAAACCTGAGATTAAAAGGGTTTTATAAAGAGCATAACCTTGAATGGCCAAAGACAGAAAATTATGCCATCACCTATTATATAAGACCTGCTGCTCCAGCACCAATAAGCCCTTTCTTTAATGGGAGCGTTATAGAAAAGTTAAGCAATTATGCCGGCACCCGCTATAAGGCATCTGATGCATTTCTGAAAGATTTGGGAAATACTTATGCTGATGAGGTGGTAGATAAAACAAATACTTGGGTTGATTCCCTTACGTTACCCCACGGCTATATGATTGAGCCCGAAAGATATTGGCAGGTTGCAGGTAGATTTAAATCGTTTACTTGGGCAAAAATTTATAAAGAGGAATTTAAAGATCAAAAAATATTTTTTAGTGTTGGTGTAGATGTTCAGAATAAAAAATTGGTTATAAAACTAGACGGGCTAAGATCAGGAACCCATAAGTTAAGCAATTTTGACATTAGAGATTTTGACTATTTCACCCAAAATAATGAACTAGAAATATCTTACGACCTTGAAAAAATTCAGCTCTTAAACCTTGAGACAATTACGTTTATCACTAATCGTTTTATTGACCTGAACAAAACTACCTATGAGCAGGCCATTAATTTAATTTGGAATAATAATGCAGATACTTACAATTTTGATAATTTATTGCTAAAAGTAACTCCTCAGTATTCTTCAGAAAAAGATCCATCTTTTGACAATATTATTGATAAGGATAT
Organism: Cyclobacteriaceae bacterium; assembly: GCA_021648745.1. GTDB lineage: Bacteria > Bacteroidota > Bacteroidia > Cytophagales > Cyclobacteriaceae > JAKISE01. Next base: position 10,282 of record JAKISE010000019.1, on the reverse strand, counting down.
TGCTAATTTAATTATTGAATATGAGAAATTTATACTGTCTCATAGTGGTAAAGGGTCTTTGGGCGATTCTGTTCAAATGGTAACTGAAGGTAGTCTCAACCTTATAAAATCATTTGAAACCGATGGAAAACCTAAAACTGTTTTATACAAAGCAACAACAGGCGGTTCTAATGCAAAATTCGAAATGAGCCGTACTGAAATTGAGTATTTGGGAGACAATTTGCACACTTTTTTATACCATATAATCGAGTATAATATAAATAATAATTGCGGCAAACTAATTATTAGAAAAGGTAGCCCAACAAAATATGCTGAGTTAAAAAGCATTAATTACGAGGTTCAGATAAACTAAAAAGCGGAAGTTTTTATTCAGATTCAAGACCATGTGGATCGGAATGATCGTGGTTCTTTCCTATCTTGAAATCATAATGATTGTCATGACCAGTAATATGGAGCGTAACATATTTTCCTTTACCTCCCTTCTTAATTTTATCTACTTTTTTATCATCTCCCTTCTTTAATATAAATAACTTACTAAATGTAGCTCCTGCAACTAAACTAATGGGTACTTGTACATCGTATTCCATGTAATCGTCCATGGTTTGAAATCCCATTAAATTAATACTACCAAGTGTTGTGTTTATGGTCATATAAGGTAAAAACATTTTCCCATTGTCAAAAATTATGTTGTTTTCTAAATCATCAAAACGTACATTATCCAAATCTCTTTTCTTAAAATATTTTCCCATTTCTTTTAAGGGCAAGTAATCTATTAAAGCTCCATCTGTGATTTTTGCATTTATTCCGCCTGTGAGGCTAGCTATATCAACATTAAAATCAGACAAGATAGGCACCGTAGCCACTATTTTCGCATTTATAATGCCTGCAAAATGATCGCGAATCATAACTTCCTTGTCATTTTGAATATATTTTACTTTCAATTTTGACAGGTCAACATTAGAAACCTTAATATTAGAAGAAAGTATTCCCACGGTATGGTCTGAGGCATCCAAAGTGCCATCTAGTTCAAATGATCCATATTCACCAGAATCAAACGTTAAATGGCGCATATTCAAATAATTGTTCTCAAGAATATCTAATTCACCGGACAGGTTTTTTATGACAGCATTATTAAACATTAGTTTTCCAATGTTAACACTTAGCTCAATTACAGGAAAGTCAGCAGCAAAAGGGTTGCGGTTAGCAAGGGTTGTATCGGTTTCCATATCTTCATGTACATCTGACTCAGCTAACTTTATGAGTTCATTATAATCGAACACTCCCGAGTTAAAGGTCATTTTTGACACTACTGGTCTAGAAACTGTATCCTTGGTTGCCACAACATTATCAAATTCAGCATTCATAAAAATATCTGTCTTACCCAATTGACCAAAGAAACTATTGACATAGACATTATTATCCTTTATGAGGCCAAAAATAGAAATATTCTTAAAGGCAACAGGGAGATGCAGTGTTTCAAAATTTAAATTTAATAGCTGAAATTCTAACTCAGGCAAGAGCTCCTTTTTTTGTAACTCCTTATTGGTTGAAATCAACCTCATTTTCAATTTAATATTAGCTAGAGTCTCATCTTTATAACTTTTAGGTAACAAGAATTTATCACCAACAGTAAAAACATCCTTGGCAATAATATGATTCGATTTTAATTCCAAAGCGGCCTCCATTGGCCTAATAGAATCGTTTTTGGAATATGCCTCGTAATTTATAAGACCCAAGGAAAACTTAAAATGGCTGTCTCCAATGGCTCCATTAAAATTGTTAAAACTGATGGTATCAGGATTAATGTCAATTGCGCCCTTAAATCCCGTAATATTAGGATACCCTTCAACCTGAACAGTGATTTTTTTTATAGCCAGGTTTGCAGTAGGTATAATTTCAAAATTTTCTAAAGATTTTGAAGACATGTCTGCTGTTAAGGAGACGTCTAGTTTAGTAATATTATAAGGTGCTATCTCTTTAAAATCTTCACTAAAAGCTAATAGCTCTAAGGTATTTATCTTGTCAGATTGAATGGAAATGGAAGTTGAAAACTGACTCTGTTTCCCTAATAGATAAGGCACCAATTGATTAACACTGCCTTTAAATGATAACTTGTTACCATTTGCAATGAGACTTGCATTGGCAATTCCAATGGCGTCATTAGCCATATAAACAGAGGTATTGATACTGCTTATCGTGTAATTTTCGTTGTCTAACACAATTTCTGCATCATTAAACGTAACATCAAGGAAACCTGTCACATCCAATAATTTCTGTTGTCTTAATTGGTATATTCCTTGAATAGCCCCCTTAGAATTAATCTCCCCACTCATCTTTTTTAGTCCTGGTATTTCTATCAGGTTATTAATAATCTTAAGGTTTTCTGATGCTTCCCAGCTTATTTTAAACTCGGGTTCTTTAAAATGCTTGCTCTCTACTTGTGCTTTCAAAAACCCTCCTGACGTAAAATCTATAAAAAAACTATCTATCTCCAAATGAGCATCCATTAAATCACTGGTGCTCTCTGAAGAAAAAGAAAGTTTAAAACCAGCATTATTAACCATTTTTCCAAATCGATTATAAACTTGAAGACTATCCAATGTAGCAGTGCCCTCCATTAAAGGAAGTTCACCTTTTGTAAATCCTTTAATTATAGCATCAATTTCAAATACTCCATGTTTTATTTCTGATAAATTTTCTTCCTTCAAAAAATCCATTTTCGCCAACTCTGCTAAATCCGTATGCTTGGCCCAAACTTTAAAATCAACCATTCCTTTCTGCTCTCCAATATAAAGCCCATCAATATTTGCTTCCAAAAGATTAAGCTTAACCTTTCCATTTGTAACTTTTACCAGCAACTTTGATATATCTCCGTTTAAAACAGATGTATAGGACAGTCTTTGATTTTTTAGTATCCTCCTGTTTTCTATAATAAGGGAGTCCAATAAATAGGTAAAATCTACACTAGCAATTAATGAGTCACCATAAACTTGAATCTCAGAAGAGAATTTCTCCAATTTTGAATAAGCCTGCTGATCAGAAATTTGATCAAAATAATTTATTTCTAAATCCCTTATAAGCAGTTCACTCAATTGCAATTTAACGCTATCTGCATTTTTAGACTCTTCTCCACTTGAACTATTATTTATTAAATTCACAGCATTCAGCACGTTTAGAGAACTGTCAGCATAAGTTATTAGATTTACCTCACCACCAGACAATATAAAATTATCAACTATATAAACACCTTGAATGGCCTTTTTTATATCAAGTTGTAGATGCAAACCGTATAGTTCACCTACTTTTTGTTGAACTACATTGCTATTCCCTTTTTCAAAAAGCGATAACGTATCAGCATCAATAATTAATTTAGGATAGCTTGAAAAGAAAGAGTAATCTAGATTATCTATTTCAACAGCTCCTTCAATGGTCTCATTTACTAAAGCTTCAAGTTCTGACATGATTTTGCCCTGAAACAGGTTATAGGCAATTGCAAAAACTAAAACCGTGCTTACCAAAAAAATTAAAAACGTTAATATTATTTTTTTTACTAGCCGCATTTATCGTAACATTTAGTTAGCAATTTACATTCATTTTATTAGAGAACATAGCAAAATTTATACGAAAAATAAACCAGCGTGCAAAGCAATATAAATTGCACTTTAACGTTAATTATTTTATATTTACTAATAATTAGTAATACCTATGAAAAATCCAAGCAAATCATTTAAACCACCACTTTTATTAGTGTGGTTTTTCGCATTTATCCTAATGGGGTTTCAGTTTTCTAGCGTTGCTCCTGCAAACTATGAGCCTATTTTAATGACAAGATTAGATATGGAATCATCTGTTAAACTCAGAGAGCCACGTAGCATAGAGAATCCTGGTAAAATCTGGATATATGGCGATATCATATTACTTATAGAACAGTACAAAGGCATTCATGTTATAGATAACTCCGACCCTGCTAATTCAAATACTATAGCTTTTATTCAAGTAGATGGATGTACAGATATGGCAATGAAGGGTAATATCCTATATGCAAATAATGCGGTAGATATGATTGGCATAAAGCCAAACCAAAATTTTGATGATTTTACTGTGGTAGCTAGAAATAGAAATATGCTACCGATAATCGCCTCTCCTGAACCTTCGGGAGATTGGTATTTTTACGAAAAATTGCCAGCCAATACAGTAATTGTTCGATGGGTACCTTACCAAAACTAACTCCTTATGAAAACTATATATATAGCTTTAGTTGCATGCTCTATACTATTAGCTAGCTGCAATAACGGTGGAAATTTATCTTCAGCTGATGGATCATTCTCAAGAGGAGGCTCTACAGCCAAGTTTTCTACTTCAGGAAATTATTTATATGTAATAGATCAAGTAACATTATTTACGTATGATGTAGGTAACGAAAATGAAATAGTTTTTAAACATAGGCTAGAACTTAATACAAATCTGTTAGAAACCATTTTTCCGTTTGGGGACTACTTATTTCTGGGATCAACCACAGGTGTTCTCATCCTTGATATTTCTGATCCTGGTTTACCAAAATTTATATCTGAATACCAACATGTTTTATCCTGCGACCCAGTAGTTACTGACGGAGATTATGCCTATGTTACTTTACGTTCTGGCAATTTTTGTGGACAAACAGATGACGAGCTCCAAATTTTAGATTTAAGTGATATTAATAGCCCAAAATTAATTCTGCAATATGCCCTCACTAGCCCCAAAGGCTTAACTATCAATAATAATATTTTATATGTTTGCGATGAAGGAATAAGGATTTTTGATGTGAGTAATAAATCTAACATCCAAGAACTAAGTTTCATCCCCAATATACCGGCCAATGATGTTATTTATTATAATAACCAACTATTAGTAACAGCGGATAATGGATTTTATCAATTTGATGTTACCGACATAACGAATGTAAAACAAATAGGACAATTTACTTTTTAAATGAATATGAAAACAAATCTAACAGCAATAACTACAATTATTTTTCTTATTTGCACAAGCCTATCACCTGTAATGGCGCAGCAGGATAGCTTAGCATCCAGCACAATTATCGAACCTCAAAATGCAATATCTTTTGTTCCTCAATATGCAATTATTAATGGAATAAGAATAGATTATGAAAGGAGAATTAAGAATGGAAATCATTGGATTGTTGCGGCACCCATGTTTTTTATAGATAATAACAACCAATTCTATTATTACGATGATGGAAGTTATGCTAATTATGAGACTATGACTGGAGTTGGACTAAACATTTACTTTAAAAATATCGTATATAAATCTAATAAAATTAACTGGAAAAGCGGGCTACCAAGGCATTCTATATACCTTTCAGCCGGCCTCTCATATCAGTATTTTTCACTTACCTCCTCTGAAGAAGTTGCAGTACCATTTATAGATAACGGAATTACCTACTATCAATTTGATTTGCAGGATGTGAAAAAATCTATTAACCGGTATGGTGGAGTTGTAAATGTTGGGTGGCAATTAGTTTTTGATCGGTTTTTACTTGATTTGTATGTTGGAGTAGCTTTTAAATATTCTACAGGAGAAGGTGGAGCTATTATAAAAACTCCCAATTCTGGGTGGACTAGAATTGACTATTCAGGAATTCTATTAGATGGAGGTTTGCGCCTCGGAATGTTCTTTTAACCTTTCATCATTTCTTAACTCGATCTCAGGTAATTAGATTCAAATTGTAGGAATAGTAGTGCAACATTACTTATCATTCTAGCTAAATTTGTCAGAAGTTTTTAACCAAGTAAGGTCAGTGGCTACTACCCGCTGACTTTAAAAAGAATAATTATGAAGGAAGTATATATCATTTCTGCTGTAAGAACACCAATCGGAAGCTTTGGAGGAAGTTTATCATCATTAACAGCTATTGAATTAGGGTCGGCCGCCATAAAGGGTGCTCTAGACAAAGCGGAAATTGACTCCAAAGAAGTAGATGAAGTATTTATGGGCAATGTGATTTCGGCCAACCTTGGCCAAGCACCAGCTAGGCAAGCCTCAATCGGAGCAGGTATTGGTACAAATGTACCCTGTACTACAATTAACAAGGTATGTGCATCCGGAATGAAGTCTGTAATGCTCGGTGCTCAAGGAATTATGTTGGGGCTTAATGATGTAGTAGTGGCTGGGGGAATGGAAAGCATGTCAAATATCCCATATTATCTTCCAAAGGCCCGCTATGGCTATAAATTCGGTAATGGCGAAATAGTTGATGGGCTAGCCAAGGATGGTTTGTGGGAAGTTTATAACGATTTCCCAATGGGTAATTGTGCTGATAATACAGCCAAGGAAATGAATATCACAAGAGAAGAGCAGGATGAATACGCGATTAAATCTTATAAGCGTTCAGCCGAATCTTGGGGAAATGGAAATTTTAATGATGAAATCATTCCTGTAGAGGTACCTCAAAGAAGAGGAGAACCTATTATTATATCAGAAGACGAGGAATATAAAAATGTAAAGTTTGAAAAAATACCTAGTCTTCGCCCAGTATTTTCAAAAGAAGGGACGGTAACTGCTGCTAACGCTTCCACTATTAATGATGGTGCTTCAGCTTTAGTGCTAATGAGCAAAGAAAAAGCGGAAGAACTTGGCGTGAAACCAATCGCTAGAATCGCTGGATTTGCAGATGCCGCTCAAGATCCTATTTGGTTTACAACAGCTCCTTCATTGGCTCTACCAAAGGCCATTGCTAATGCAGGTTTAACGCAAGCCGATATAGAATATTACGAAATTAATGAAGCATTTTCGGCTGTAGCGCTGGCTAATAATAAAGAGATGGGGCTTGATGTTGAAAAAGTAAATACTTTTGGAGGTGCTGTGTCGCTAGGCCATCCTCTAGGAGCCTCGGGTGCTAGAATTATTGCAACTCTAACCAATGTACTAAATAAGAAAGGTGCTCGTTATGGAGCAGCTGGCATTTGCAATGGTGGTGGTGGGGCTTCTGCTATTGTAATTGAAAAGATGTAAGTAAAACTTACAAAAAGAAAGTGCAGCAGTTCCATCCCTTAGGTTGAAGCGTATTGCTAAACTGAAAATAGAATGAAAGCGTTATCTTTACATAACAAAAAAAATGCAATTATGGGCACACCTCAAATTAGAGAACTACTTCATGAATACATTAACAAAGCTGATGAACGCTTGATAAACTTAATGTATGCTATGGCTCAGGCAGATATGAAAGAAGTTGATTATGAGCTAAGTACAACACATAAAAAAATATTAGATAAAAGACTAGCAGCACATAAAGCTAATCCATCATCAGGATCAAGTTGGGAAGAAGTAAAAACTCGCGTTAGAAGCCAACTATGAAGTATTCCCTAATTGTTAAGCCAGAAGCTGAGCTTGACACGTTGAAATCTGCCAAATGGTATGAGGAAAAGCAGAAAAATTTAGGACCTCGTTTTTTAGATGAAGTTGAAGAAAAACTGTGTTTAATAACTCAGAATCCACTTCATTATCAAGTTAGATATAAAGCTACCCGTTTAGCTTTAGTAGAGCATTTTCCATATGCTGTTCATTTTATTGTAGAAGAAGAAAAGGTAATTGTTTTAGCGGTATTGGGTACTAGAGAAGATCCTGAAAAATGGCAATAATGAACCCACCATATTCCGAAACAAATTCATAATTAGGTGTTCGAAATTTCGTACATCTTAAATTTGAACTTTATAATAGCCTGAGTTAGACCTAAGGAATGTTTTTAATCTTTCAAACATTCAATTTGCTACAAAAACATCGAAACTTCAATTTTTATCACGAATTGCGATTTAGGAATCATCACACTAGTAAGAGAATACATACTATTTGCTACCTTTGGATAGTGATGAAAACTCAAAATAAAATATCACTTCCACAATCTTAAATAATCGGTTTCACAAATTCATTTGATTGGCACGTATAAGTTATTCCTGTCTTTTTTAAATTTTCTAATGTTATGGTCAAAAATATTATAGTTCTTAGTTTAATCATCAGTTCGTTTGGCTCATTTGCACAAAACTTAGTGCCCTATAAAACTTACTACGACAAAGAACAAAAGCATGTAAACGAGCAATATGGCCTTTTAAATGGAAATAAAAATATTATCCATGGAAGCTACTCCAAATATTATTTTGAAGGCAAGAAAGAGGTAGTTGGCCAGTTTGAGGATGGAAATAAAATAGGAACTTTTACTTCATTTTATGCCAATGGCAAAATTAAACAAACCTTAAATTTTGTTAATGGAGAAAAGAATGGGCCAGTTAAAATTTATAATGAAACCGGTAACCTTTTGCAAGAAGGGACTTTTAAGAATAATAAACTTGATGGAATTTTAAAATTGTATTACTCAAGTGGTCAGTTAAAATCAACCACTGAGTTTAGTAATGGCAAGCCCGATGGAAACATTATTGAGTTCTACGAAAATGGCAAGACAAAAAAGGAACAGACCTATGTGTTAGGAAAAGTAAATGGTTCTTTAAAAAGCTATTATGAAACTGGCACATTAAAGTCCGAAGAAAACTATGTTGATGGCATTTTGAATGGCTTCTTTAAAACCTACCACCCAAATGGACAGCTAGATACCGAAGCTACTAATGAAAGTGGCAAAAAAACAGGCTCGTTTTCCACTTATAATAGCGATGGTGTAAAAACTATAGAAGGTCATTTTATTAACGGAAAACTTAATGGTGAAAACCTAGCCTGGCACGATAATGGGCAATTAAAGCATACGTTTAAATATGCAAAAGGATTTAAAATTGGCAAAAACATAGAATACTATGAAGATGGCAGCCTTAAAATGGAAGGCAAATACTCTAATGATGAAAAAGATGCAGCTATCGAAGAATTTTATCCGAGTGGCCAACTTAAATCAAAAACTTATACGGCTGATGGTAAACCTCAAGGAGGGCAAAAATGGTGGCATTCGAATGGAGGGCTCAAAGAAGAATCTACTTTTACAAATGGATTAGAGAATGGATTACATAAATACTACTTTGAAAACGGGCAAGTAGGAAAAGAAACTCCTTATGTAGGCAATAAACGAGTGGGTTTAGAAAAAGAATTTTTTGATGGAGGTAAAGTAAAAGCAACTACAACCTACAAATCGGGCAAAAAGCACGGAGCCGCAGAATCATTTTATGCAGATGGAAGCTTGTATAAAAAAGGACAGTATGGAGGTAATAAGAAAGTAGGAGAATGGAAAATTTATTCTCCTGATGGTTCGCAAATTCTAACCGAAACATTTGAAAGGGGAAAGCTTATAAAATCTGAAGAAATAAACGACTAAAATCGCCTTACCTTTACTTTAGATGTACCAAGTTGTCAAAAATTTGTGCTTTTAACGTCCAACATACATAGCCTGGAGCACTGTTCCTTTTAGCAAAATAATCCTACCTTCCTTAAGGTAATTTATTGATTTAACATATTGATATATAGTTTTATATCACGATTGTAATTAATGGCTATGAATAGATACAAGAAGACTTGGACTACCTACTTGTTTTCAGAGGATTTTCGACTTGATAAACTCAGGTTAGTAAGCAAATTGCCATAAAATAATACTTTAGTGGTTTCGAATTCAACCTGCTAAATAATCGGTAACTCTGCCGCAGAGTATTCTTTCACAGAACAATAGAGTACGTTCACAGAATAAAATTTTATAAAGAAAAGAGTTAGTTCATATTTGGGTTTTTAAAATTGAAATCTAAATTATAATGAAGCATTGTTTAACTATTTTCTTAGTATTTATACTAACCTGTGGGGTGTCAGTTTTTGCACAAAAAACACAAATAAAGGGTGTTGTGATTGACGCTAAAACACAAGAAAAAGTACCTTTTGCAACCATAGCAACCTATAACCAAAATGAGTTAGTTGATGGAGTGTCTGCCAACCAAAATGGTGTTTTTCAACTAAAGACAGACAAGGAACTAACACATCTTGAAGTCAGCTTTATTGGCTACAAAACAAACCGAATACAAGTCTCTGAAATTGTAAATAAAAGAGAGCTTACTATTTTGTTAACAGTTGAAGTTAATGCTTTAGATGAAGTAGTTATTCAAGGTGAGCGAACTACCTCACAGCTTAAAATAGATCGAAAAGTGTTTAACCTAGGAAGTGATGTACAACAATCTGGAGCTACAGTTTTAGAAGCATTCGATCAAATTGTAGATATACAAGTAGATTTAGGTACCAATAGCCTCTCGTTACGGGGTAGTGGCAATGTGCGACTTTTAGTGAATGGTAAACCCTCCTCAATGGGTGC
>JAKISE010000116.1 GCA_021648745.1 Cyclobacteriaceae bacterium | reverse complement strand
ATATTATTATATTTTATATTGTTTATGACTTCTTCATATCTACAGGTTCCTGCCTGCGCAGGAATGACGTAAATCGTTTTGCATAACATCAGTTAATACACGAGTATTTTATTAAAAGCAACTATGCCTTCTCCACCTGTACCGCTAGATGTTACTGACTGAAGGTAATTACCTGCTTTAAAATAATTGCCACTAGAATTGATGTTAGTTCCTGATGCGTATATCTCAACATTGTCTCGATAAACCTTATACTGGTTATTTGCTGCTACAATTTTCATATTTAATTCATCACCAAGTGTATAATTACTAATAATAATATCATGGCCATCATTATTACCCGACCCCATGATATAGATATGTCCGGCATCTCCAACCTGAGCATAAGGTATATTTGATTGTACCTGAATTCTCAATATGTCGTCCCAAGAAGAGCCTGACTCTGCATGAATTTGGGCAAATGAAAGTTTTCTCGTTTCTGATGTTTGCATTATTTTTACTGTAAATTCCAATGTGTTTGTGGAATTAGTTGTCATATCCCAATTTGCTTGTGTACCTCCTCCATTGGTCATTTCTCTTAGTTCAGATCTAGGATTGCTTGAGTTACCGGTAGTTTCACCATTACCCTGGCATTTAAAATAGGTCCAAGTACCATCGGTATAGAAATAACGATTGTCCTCATAATCCTTCAAACTACCATCAGATTGAATATCGTTTTGGCTTGCATTAATAAAAATTTCATCGGCATCGTTGTCATTATCATCATCCTTTGGAAGTGTAATTTTCCAAGCATCTTGAAGGTTTGCTATATAAAAAGGTGTTGTACCTGAGTTTCCTACAGGAGTTGCACTTACTGATTGACTTGATGATCCATTACCCGACCCATCAAAAGCAACCACAGTAAACGTATAAGAATTGCCATTAGTTAGACCAACAATTGTGCTGTTTTCTGAAGAAGTAGTAACAGACCCACCATTATAACTAATATTAACATAGTCGAAATCTAAATCAGATGGGTTGTTCCATGATAAGCTAACCTGACTATCTCCTGTAACGGCAACTAAGTTAGATACTGGCCCTGGAGGAGTCGTATCAGAACCGCCACCACTTTCTCCCCATATCTCGGCTTCGGTCACACTATTCCATGTATTGCTAGAATTGCCAAGCCCTGTTATTCTTACATATCTGGCCGATACCTGACCAAAATCATACGTTTCTAATTGCAGAGTAGTGCCACTACTACCGGTAGTACTAGCATTATATACCGTAGAAAGGCTAGATGTAGTAGTACCTATTCTAATTTTAAAATAAGAGTTTCTTTGATCTCCTTTATACCAAGCAATCTTCATGCTGGATATAGATTTAACTGAGCCTAAATCATAGGTAATATACTGACCTGAACCATTAGAAGACCATCTTGTTCCAAGGTTGCCATCTAATGTATTTGCCGGAACATTGCCGTCATCATTACTAGCAGATACAGAAGATACAGATACTTTTTCCAAGCCATTACCAGATTCGGCTGTTAATGAAAAATCATCAAATCTTCCAGTTCCGCCTCTATATCTCCCAAAAATAGCTATGGTGGTATTTGAACCTGAGTTAAAGCTTAAATTAACTTTAGTCCAATTGCTAAATGTTCCTCCATTTACTTGGTTTGATCCAGAAATAGTTGCTCCTATTGTACCTTTACCCAAAACATAGGCAGATAAAGTATAATTCGTATTTGGGCTTACAGAAACGTTTTGTTTAAATTTACCTCCTGAACCCGTAATTTTGGCGGATTTGGATCCTGAGTTAGCATTACCAGATATTGATGAAGGGTCGGTGTCGACCCAACCTGCCCAGTTACTTTCAAATCCCGGGTTTGAAATACTAACTTGAGTATTAAAATTTTGGGTATTTAAACTTGCTTCGGTTTCTAAATTTTGGGTTTCTAAAGAAATCGGCAGTAAAGCTTTTTCTTGACATCCAAACGCCAGCACTAGTAATACTGCTGATAGAAGTGGAAAAGAAACTCTCTGTCTCGAATTAATTGCATTTTTCATAATTTAAAAGTTTGATTAGTATTATTTTTCACCTTTGGTCATTCTCTTAATTCAAATGTCTTCTCACCATATTTCAACTTCTGTCACACTATTCCACGCATTGCTGGAATTACCGAACCCTGTAATTCTTACATACCTGGCCGATACCTGATTAAAATCATACGTTTCTAATTGCAGAGTAGTACCACTACTACCGGTAGTACTAGCATTATATACCGTAGAAAGACTGGATGTGGTAGCACCTACTCTAATTTTAAAATAAGAGTTTCTTTGATCTCCTTTGTACCAGGCAATCTTCATGCTGGATATGGATTTAACTGAACCTAAATCATAGGTAATATATTGACCCGAGCCATTGGAAGACCATCTAGTCACAAGATCACCATCTAATGTGTTTGCCGGAACATTGCCATCATCATTACTAGCTGATACAGATGAGATGCTTACCCCTCCTCCTTCGAGTGAGCAATTTATTGGGGTAGTGTTCGAATTACAAGTGGCAGAACCAACTGAACTGCTTGACACGTTCCCGCTCGGAACTCTAACATTGCAACCAGCTGTAGTAGTATTAACACTATTTGGATTTGACACAATATAAGAGCTTGAATTATTGCTGGAAAATTTAATATGATTATTGGTAAATGTATTGTTCTCTCCCCACCCTGATACCTTTACATGAATTTCAAATGCATTTAACAATAAGCCATTTGCATTTTGAAATCCACAATTAAATCGAGTAATATTATTATTTCCTTTTACATCCATAAAACTAAGACCTCCATTAGTTTGGTCATTAATGCCAGCTCCATCAAAAATATTATGCTCTATAATATTAAACGATGATCCTTCTTTTAAGTCAATATGTTCAGCTGTAACTCCAGGGCCTATACGATTATTTGAGATCAGATTGTTATCGCATTCTTTAATATAAGTGCTCCATTTACCTTTATCTGACCCTATGTATATACCTTCACCGAACTTGTTTGTGAGTTTGCCAGTATCGTGTACATAACAGTTTGTAACTTCTGCATTGGAGGTGCCATCTCTCAAATGTATTCCTTCTTCACCAATATCATAAACTTCGCAATTTAGGATTTTTGTATAATCTGAATTATCCAGCATCATCCCCTTCTTTCCTGTTCTAATGTCTAAATTCCTAATCACCCAATATCCACCTTTAATGTGCATAACGTTTTTACTACTAATACTAGAGCCTTGCAGAACAGGCTTGTTAGATGCATCAGATGCTTCTATAGTAATGGGGTTAGCACTAGTTCCGGATGCTACAGAATAAAATCTGGCATTTGAGTTTCCACTGGTACTTGTAGAGCCAGTATATACCCCTGGTTCAATTCGAATTATATCGCCAGGTAAGGCATTTTGCATAGCATTCTGAATACATTCAGCTGTAGAACAAATAATTATACCAGAAGTAGCATTACTTGAAAAAGGTTGAGTTGCTTGAATTTCAGGGTTTAACGAATCAATTAACTTATCTGAACATGCTGAAAAAGCCAAAGCCAAGCATGAATACGTAAATATGGTGGCAATAAAATTTGTTCTAAATCTAATCATGGTATTTTTATCTTAGTTAAACGTTTTATCTATAGGTAATTAGCAATCAAAAAAAATGATAATACGTAAGAGTGAAGCATATTTTAATTGACAATGAGAGGCAGCCTTGAATAAGCCAGGATCAATTGTTCATTAAAAAATTATGCAATCTGATTTATCTAATAATTTAGGAAAACGCCAATCCTCCGTTGATATCTATGTTATTACCAGTTAGAAATGAAGATTGGTCTGAAACCAAATATACAACCAAATCGGCTACCTCTTCTGCACGCCCTTCTCGTCTTAATGGTGTTGAATTTGCTACATTAACTCTTACTTGGTCTTTAGTAAAATCATCATGAAATTTAGTGGCAATCATTCCTGGGTTTATAGCATTAACTCGTATCCCTTGAGGCCCTAATTCTTTGGAAAGCCCTCTGGTAAATGTTGATACTGCTCCTTTAGAAGCTGCATATAAAAATGCTCCAGGCCCTCCACCGTCTCTTCCGGCTTGGGAGGCAAAATTTACGATTGCTCCACCCTTTGCGATTAAGGGTTTAAAAGCTTTAGTTACAAAAACAGTTGATTTAAAATTTACATCCATTATAAGGTTATAAAAATCTTCGTCAATTTCATCAATTGATTTGCGCGCAAAAAGCCCACCTGCAACGTTAACCAATATGTCAATTTTATTGCCAAAAGCTTCCTGCGTTTTAGCTACCATATTGTTAATGTCTTCCTGTTTGGTAACATCGGCAAATACTGCAATCGCTTCTCCTCCAACAGCTTTAATCGCCTCTAATGTTTCATCTCTGTCAGATTTACTATCAAAATAGTTGACAACTACCTTAGCTCCTTCTTTGGCTAGTTTCACACAAACGGCTCTGCCTATATCTCGGCTACCACCAGTTACTACAGCTACTTTATTTTTTAATTTCATTTCTTTATTTTTTGTTCTTTTACGATTTCTTTATTTTTTTCTAGCCAATAGGCTTAATTTCTTTTGCTAACATATATATTGATAGTACCCCTAGCGGTACAAATACGGCTATCATTATAAAAATGGGAGTGTAAGAATAATTTGATATTATAGGAATTAAAAAGTTCATGATAATTACAGAAAAAACACCTACTGTTCCACCTATTCCTGCTAATGAACCTACTGATTTTCCGCTAAACAAGTCACTTGGCATTGTTTGAATGTTGCTGATTACAAATTGGAAACCATACAGTACAAAAGCGACAATTACTACAAATTTTAAAGGCGTATCAGCGAATAAAATAGTAGCTACTAGGCCCAAAAACATTATTATACCTCCAAGGGTTATTGTTTGTTTTCTAGCCCTATCTACTGTAGCGCCAGCCAATATTAACTTACCGGCAAAATATCCACCAGATACGCTTCCCAGGGCAGCACCAACATAAGGAACCCAGGCAAAAAGGCCGATCTCTTTCACGTTAAATCCATATACATCAGCCAAATAAATTGGCATCCAACCTACAAACAACCACCAGATTGGTTCTAAAAAAAATCTGGAAACGAGTACTGCCCATGATTCTCTATGCGATAGTAATTGCATGGTTGATAGGCCATTGACTTCCTCTTTTCCATCCTCTTTTGATTCATTAATTTGGCCTGCCAGAATAAATTCTTTTTCCTCTTCTGTTATCCAAGGGTGCTTGGCTGGTACATTTTTATTTATCAAAAGCCATGGTATAATCCAAAATAGCCCTAGTACTCCAATAAAAATAAAGGTAGTTTGCCAGCCAAATGCAACCCATAACAGGGCTATTAATGGTGGGGCCACTACAGAACCTAATGCAGCACCTGAATTAAAAATACCTTGAGCTAGTGCGCGCTCCTTTACAGGAAACCACTCGGCATTGCTTTTAACAGCTCCTGGCCAATTGCCCGCTTCACCTAAGCCCAATAACACCCTAAAAAATGAAAACGAGAATAGCCCACGAGCAAAGGCATGTAACATGGTGGCAACACCCCAAATGGAGATAGAAATGACAAAACCGAAGCGAGTACCAATTTTATCAAACATTTTACCAGAAAGAGATTGGCCCACAGCATAGGCTACCATAAAAATATTCAGAATTAGCGCATAGTCGCTCTTATCCATACCCAAGTCTTCAGATATGCTTGGCCACATAATGCCTATTGCTGACCTGTCGATATAGTTAATTATGGTAGCTAAACATATCAAGCTTATAATCCACCATCTTAGTCCTTTAACTTTCATTATTCTATATTTTAATTAAAAAAATCATTCCTTATAGGGCTAAACACATCAATCAACTCTCCTTTTTCGAGGCAAATTGCTCCATGGTCAACATGTGGTGGAACATAAAAACCATCGCCTGCACGGATTATTTTTTTTACATTACCAACTTGTAGTTCAAATTTTCCACTTACAACATATGTTGTTTGGCTATGATGGTGTTCATGTACTTCTCCAACGGCTCCTTTTTCAAATAGCACTCTAGCCATAAGTATAACATTATCATAACCCATTATCTGTCTTGTTAATCCGGGGGCCATTTCTTCCCACTCGAGTTCTTTGCCAAATAAAAACTCTTTACTAGCTGGTAGTCTCTTCATAATTTTGTGTTAAAAAATAATTTATATGCTCCACTCCATTCTAAGAGGGTGTTATTTAATTCAATTTTGTGTTCTTTCTTTCCACCATTTCCTTTATTTGATAACGCAAAAACCCATGAGTTACCTTGCAAAAATTGAATCTGAATTACCGAATAGTCATTATCATTTTTTATAATACTGATAGATTTTACCTTGCTATAAGTATTGGTGGCAATTTCAGAAACAGGTGAGTATTCGCCATGAACCTCATAAGTAGAGGCAAAAACAGTATTTGATGTATTGGTTCTTCTTAGAATAAATACAGGATCTGTTCTTAGATTATAGTTAGGGTCGTTGGCTCCAATCCTACCAAATATTAAACTGTCGCCTTTATTAACATTACTGGTAAGGGTATAAAAGTTTTTACCATTAAACCAACTTAACTGAGCCGGCTGATCGTTATTGGGAGCACCTTTCGCTATTGCCCATAAATGTTGGTAGCCAAAACTTTTTCCCATTGGACGGAGTACATCGTTGGTTTTATAATTGAAATTGGCCGACATAACATGTCCTTGAAAATAAAAAGGAAGATCATAATTATTTTTGTCTGATGTAGTAACACGATAAATATCAAGAACAAGTGGGTACTGCAAGGCATCATCGGTAATCATTGCCATAGTTCTATGCATCTGTACTCCTGGGTAAGCATTTTCTTCCTTGGCACTCATTACTTGCACGCTCTTTTCATTTACACTAAATAGAAAAGGAGTAGAGTGATGTTTATCTGCGTCTTTTGTATTGCCTAAATATTGAGATTTATTATTGACTACAAGTGTGTTATGGGCAATAGTTTGTTTTGCCCAGGTTGTATTTTCTTTAAGGTAGCCGCCTCCATCTTTTTGTTCAATATTCACCCATCTAGCTGACCCATAATCTTGAAAAACTTCTTTTTCGCCATGATAGTATATAAATGAAAGCTTATCAAAATGGCCATGGCCCATGCCTTGCTTGGTATATTTCATTACTAAACACACTTCTTCGGTTTTCCCAGAACTTCTTAAAATGCCTAAAGCTCCTTCGTTGCCATTCGCCCCATCGCTTAGCTCGATACTTTCTCGTTTGTTTAATTCGTAATTACCATTAATCAAAGCCATAGCGGCCTCTGCTCCAGAATCATTTAAGGGTACCCGATCTTGCATTTCTATAAACGACAATAATTTTTGCTCGTTACCGCCAAAATGGTAAGCTAAACTAACTGCGGTAACTAACTCTCTAGAAAGAATAGACATCCCTTTTACAGAATCATTAATAGGAAAAAATTCACCTGCAGTATTTGTTTGAACCAGCAAAGCATAAACAGCTTTAATAAGAACCTCATCTCTGTATTTAAATATTTTTAATTCAGGTTTATTGTTGGCTAGAGCCTGTGCAAATATTAAAAATGGATACATTGCGTACCGTTGGTAATATGGTCCCTCGGTATAATAACCATCAGGTGAGAAAGCAAGGTCTATTTGCGCCAAAAACCCTGCTCTATTTTGGCCGATAAGCTGAATGGCTCCCCCATCATTGTCTTTCCCCTTATTATTAACATCATTTAAGTCTAAGCCGTAAAGTGCTCTTTGGATAAGCTCATCATCATTCATAACAATGCCTATCATACCAACTGCAGCATTACCCCAAGTACTATGATTATGAATTCTGTTAAAGAATTGTGGCGTTTCTACGGAAAGAAAATCAGCCATGGGTTTGAACAATTCTTTATTTAGCTTTTTTCTTGTTGGTTTATCCAGCCAATCATAAATGCAGT
>JAKISE010000115.1 GCA_021648745.1 Cyclobacteriaceae bacterium | reverse complement strand
GATTCTAGAATTTGTGCAGCTACCAATAAACACATAGTCAACTTGTTTGCCTTTTAGAGAGGACTCAGCCTCTATTTGCATATAATTCAATGCTTTTTTAAATGATTTATCGCCATTTAGCGAAGGCACTTTATCTGCTATTTTTATACCCATTGCCGGGTTGGTTCCAAAGGTTATCATTGGAAAAATATTAGCTGCATTAAAGCTCACCACTTTGTCGTATTCGGCATCAGCATCTGTTACTAAGGTTTTCCAATAGGCGAGTTTTTTCTCCCATTCCTCCCCGCCAACTGGTGGAGCAAAATCTCGTCCTTTAATATAATCAAAAGTTGTGTTGTCCGGAGCAATCATTCCTCCACGAGCACCCAATTCAATGCTCATATTGCAAACTGTCATTCGGCCTTCCATAGATAGTGATTCGAATGCTGTACCTGCAAACTCTACAAAATAACCGGTGCCCCCTGAAGTAGATAATTTTGAGATGATGTAAAGGATTATATCTTTAGCCGAAACGGCTTTATTTAATTTACCGTTAACTTCTATGCGCATTGATTTTGGCTTGTTTTGCAACACGCATTGAGTGGCAAAAACCTGTTCTACTTCGCTGGTACCAATGCCAAAAGCAATGGATCCGAAAGCTCCATGTGTAGAGGTGTGACTATCGCCACAAACGATGGTCATGCCTGGTTGTGTAATACCAAGCTCTGGGCCAATAACATGAACAATTCCTTGATTTGGATTACCTAACCCATAAAGCTCAACACCATGTTTTTCGCAATTGGTTTTAAGTGCATCCACTTGTTTGCGAGAAAGTTCCTCTTTAATAGGAAGGTGCTGGTTTACCGTAGGCACATTATGATCTGCTGTGGCAATTGTTTGAGTGGGGCGAAATAAAGAAATTCCTCTTTTCTCAATCCCTGTAAATGCCTGAGGACTTGTAACCTCGTGAATTAAATGTCTATCTATGTATAACACATCAGGCCCATTATCACCCTTTCGCACAACATGCGAATCCCACAATTTATCGAATAAAGTTTTGGCTGCCATCTGTATTAGTTAATATTAGTTACAACGTATTCTGCAACTAGGTTTTTTAAATCTTTATCGTCAACTAAGCTTATTTGGTCTGCCACTACCAAAAATTCCTGATATACCTCGTTTAATTGATTTTTTGTAAGCTTAACCCCTATTTTTTCTATACGGTAGTTTAATGCTGCTCTGCCGCTCCTTGCTGTAAGAACAATTGAACTGCCAGCTGCCCCCACCAAATCGGGATCAATAATCTCATAATTTTGCCTGTTTTTAAGCATTCCATCTTGGTGAATACCAGATGAATGCGCAAAAGCGTTGCTGCCTACTATTGCTTTATTGGGTTGAACAATCATGTTCATTTTTTCTGACACCATGTGGCTCATTGCTGTAAGCATCTGTGTTTTTATACCGGTTTCGAACCGCAATTCCTCGTGCTGATTTATAACCATTACAACTTCTTCAAGTGATGTATTTCCTGCTCTTTCGCCAATTCCATTTATGGTACATTCAACTTGAGTGGCTCCATTTTGAATGGCAGCTATTGCATTGGCGGTTGCTAAACCAAGGTCGTTATGGCAATGTGCAGAAATATCTACTTTATCAATGCCGCTTACATTTTCTTTTAAATATTTTATTTTAGCTCCATATTGGTCTGGTAAGCAATAACCTGTGGTGTCTGGTATGTTGACTACAGTAGCTCCTGCTTTTATAACGGCTTCTATTACTCTAGCCAAATATTCATTATCAGTCCTACCAGCATCTTCTGCATAAAACTCTACATCCTCTACATATTTTTTTGCATACTTAACAGCGGCCACTCCTCGTTCAATTACTTCTTCTTTTGTAATTCTTAGTTTAGAAAAAACATGGAGATCAGAAGTGCCTATACCTGTATGAATACGAGGCCTTCTGGCATGCTTTATTGCTTCGGCTGCTACATCAATATCTTTTTCAATGGCACGCGTTAACCCACAGACAATTGCATTTTCAGTTTGTTGGGCAATAGACTTTACAGAATCAAAATCTGCTGGACTGGAAATAGGGAATCCAGCCTCTATGATATCAACACCTAGTTTATCAAGAGCAGCGGCAATATTAAGCTTTTCATCTTTGTTGAGTTGACAGCCTGGTACTTGCTCTCCATCTCTTAAGGTGGTGTCGAATATCTTTACTTTTTGCCCCATTATCCTTTTAAAAGTTGATTCTAAAAGTCAAAAATATTTCAAGAGAGAAAGGTAAAAAATACCAATATTAGTTATAAATACAATTTCTTAATCAACTTACCAATCTATAAATCCATTTTTTAGTATATTTACACAATAATAAATACAATGCCTAAGCCCCAATCAAGAGAACTATATGAACTCATAAAAAGCATGAGTTCGAGTGAAAAGAGATATTTCAAGCTAAATTCCCTTGCACAAATTGGAAATTCTAAATACGCACAACTATTTAATCAAGTAGACCGAAATTCTAACTTTAATCCAATTGAACAATATGATTTTGTTTCTGATGGACAGTTACCCAACTTAAAAGCAAATTTGTATAAAAAGATACTTCAGACCTTAAGAAGGTTTCATCTGTCATCTTCTATAGATGCGCAAATCCGAGAAATGATTGATTATGCGCAGCTCTTATTTAATAGAAGCCAGTATAAACAATGTGCAAATCAGCTTAAAAAGGCAAAATTATTGGCTTACAAAAGCGACAACCCAGAATTACTATTAGTGGTGTTAAAGTGGCAAAAAAATGTGGTTCTACAAACCGCCAAAGGTGACTCGCGCAAAGAAGTGGGCGAATTAATAAAAGAATCGAGTGCGACCAACGAGCGTATAAATAATATCAACCGATTTACAAGTATTCAATTAGAATTAAACTCACTTTATCAAAAAATTGGATTTATTAGAAATGCAAATGACCACGAAACTGTTATTCGTATTTTTAAAAATAGCACTTTAGATTTGGATGAGCCCGGCCTAAGTCTAAATGAAAAATTTAACTTATACTCCCTCTACATCAATTATTATTTTTTTATTCAAGATTTTGACAGTGGGCATGAGTATGCTAAAAAATGGGTAAGCCTTTTTGATAACCATATAATTATCAAAACTAAAATCGAAACCTATATTCAAGCTTTGAATAGCTTAATGATTGCCCAATCACGACTAGGTTTATTTCCAGAGTTCTCTCGATCGAAAAGGCGTTTTCGAAAAATTAGATTTATTCCGAACATCACTTTTACAGAGAATATTCATAAAAAACTATTCAAATACAGCTATGTACATGAGTTTAACGGGCTATTTATGCAAGGGCATTTTGCAGAAGGAGTACGTATGTTAAACCGCATAAAGCCAGATTTAGAAGCTTACTACAACGAGTTAGATGCCCATTCGAGGTTGATTATGTTTTACAAAATTGCCTGCTTATATATAGGTAATAATGAGTTTGCAGAATCGTTAAGTTGGCTTAACCGAATTATTAATACAGAAAATATCGACCTACGTGAAGATGTGCATGGCTTTGCACGTATATTGAGTTTGATATGCCATTATGAGTTAGGGAATCAGGATGTAATTGAGTATTACATACGATCTACCTACCGATTTCTACTAAAAAAGAAAAATTTACAGCTCTATCAAAAGTATATACTCAACTTTTTAAGAAGACTGGGTTCTGCTCGTATTTCTAATGAAGAAATGATTGAAAGATTTAAAACTTTGCGCTCCCAACTACTACCGCTCGAATCAAACCCATATGAAAAAAGAGCCTTTATCTATTTTGATATCATATCTTGGCTTGAATCAATTATTGATTCGCGAACTGTTCAGGAGGTAATTCGTGAGAAGGCAAACAAACAATTAAAACGTTCATTACCTTAGTGAATATGAGTAAAGGATTGCAAAAAATGATCATAAGTTTGAGCCTAATCGGAATTAGTATTCTGGCAGGCATGATTGGGTTTTCTACCATTGAAGAATACTCCTTGCTCGACTCTTTTTATATGACCACCATTACGTTATCAACAGTTGGGTATAAGGAGCTTCAACCACTTTCTGATACCGGAAAACTATTTGTCAGCTTCTATATTTTGTTCAACGTTGGTATTTTTGCTTACATAGTGGCTTATATGGCCAGCTATGTATTTGAAGGAGAGTTTAGAAAAGAATTTAAAAAATACTTTAATTACAAAGAAATTATGAAGCTAAACAACCATGTAATAATATGTGGCTACGGGCGAAACGGGCGTAGGGCTAGTGAAGAGCTTACGAAACAAGGCACTCCATTTGTAGTTATTGAGCGAAGTAAAACTATAATTGATGAAAATATTGATACAAATAAAACACATGTCATTTTAGGAGATGCTAGCCATGAAGAAGTGCTTATAAAAGCTAATATTGCAAAGGCAACCCACATTATATCAACCTTACCAGAAGATGCGCAAAATGTATTTATTGCCTTAACAGCAAAAGAATTAAGGCCTGATATAACGGTAATTTCCAGACTCAACAGCCATCATGCCGAGAAAAAGCTCAGAAAAGCTGGAGTTGACCAAGTAGTAATGCCCGACACTTTAGGAGGAAGACATATGGCTCAACTAATAACCAAGCCCTATATTATAAAGTTTATTAATATGCTTGATGGCATTGAGGGCGGGTTTGAAGTAGAGGAGTTTTACTATGAGCAATTTAAAGAAAATTTCAAGGGCAAAGCTATTAAAGACATTGATGTACGGTCACAAACCGGAGCCAATATAATGGCTGTTGGCAAAAGAGATGGTGGTCTGCAAATCAACCCTGCTCCTGATACTGTTTTAAAAGAAGATTGGTACTTTATTGTGGTGGGTAGAAAAGCAAGTATTATTCAATTTAGAAAAACGTATATTAAGTAAATACAATGTTGAATTGGCAATGTATAATTATTAATTAAACAAAAAAATGGCAAACGATTATGTAACTTTATTCAGACATTATATTTCTTTAACATCGAAATTTACACTTAAAGAGTCCTTGGTCAATTCTACCACTCAAACAGTAAAAGTGCTAGATAAAATCACTTCTGACAAAGCAGATTATAGTTACGAAGCTGGTAAGTGGACTATAAAACAATTGATTAGCCACGTAATAGATACAGAACGAATCATGAGCTACCGAGCTTTGCGATATGCTAGAAAAGATAAAACTATGCTTCATGGTTTTGAGGAAGACGATTACGCCAAAAACTGTGGGTCTCAAAACCGAAGCCTAGAATCACTAATTCAAGAATTTACAACATTACGTAAGTCAACCACTCAGCTTTTTGAAAGCTTTACTCCTGAAATGCTAACTTATTATGGCCCAGAAGAACAAAAGGGATTAACGGTAGAAAAGATTGGCAGAATGATAGCTGGCCACTCGATGCACCATTGTAATGTATTGGTTGAGAGGTATGGGATTTGAGATAGTTCGGAGTTTGGGGTTGGAAGTTCGAAGTAGTGCAAAAAAACAACTTATTGATCAAGATGAAGCTTGGGTAATCTCAAATCAGCGAACTTCCTCTCAACTCCTAACTTTTAACTTCCAACTTTAAGTACTCTTCTTTCAATACCCGTACTTATCCTTCCACAGAGCCTTGAGCCTATTTCGTAGCTCATTCTCCCGAGCATTATTTCCCGGATCATAGAGTACAGTGTTGGCGATTTCATCAGGCAAAAATTCTTGGGCAATAAAATTGCCTTCGTAGGAATGACTGTACCGGTAGCCTTTGCCATAGCCTTGCTCCTTCATTATTTTAGTAGGTGCATTTCTAATAGCCATTGGAACCTGTAAATCTCCAGTATCACGCACAAGTTTTTCTGCAGATTTAATGGCCATATAACTTGCATTACTTTTGGCAGAAGTTGCTAAATAAGTAACACATTGTGATAAAATTATTCGTGCTTCGGGGTACCCAATTACACTTACCGCTTGAAAACAATTGGTTGCGATAACTAAAGCCGTTGGATTAGCATTACCAATATCCTCTGAAGACAGAATCAATAACCTTCTTGCAATGAATTTTACATCTTCACCACCTTCAATCATTCTAGCTAAATAATACACCGCTGCATTAGGGTCGCTACCACGAATGCTTTTTATAAAGGCAGAAATGATATCGTAATGTTGCTCTCCACTTTTATCGTAAATTGCTACTCGCTGCTGAGCTTTGGCTTGCACTAGGTCATTGGTAATTACTACTTTTTTGCTTTCAGAAGATTCCACCAAAAGCTCTACCAAATTCAAAAGCTTGCGAGCATCTCCACCTGACAGGTTAAAAAGTGCTTCGGTTTCTTTGAACTCTATCTTCCGTTTTAAAAGTTCTACATCTTTTTTACACGCATTTTTTACCAATAACTCGAGGTGCTCTTTAGTTAAGGGCTTAAGTGTATAGACTTGCGATCGTGATAAAAGGGCCGAGTTAACTTCAAACGAAGGGTTTTCAGTAGTAGCTCCTATTAAAGTGATCGTTCCTTTTTCAACAGCTCCTAGCAAAGCATCTTGTTGTGATTTATTAAAGCGATGAATCTCATCTATAAACAACACCGCTCTAGCTAGCCGTTTTGCTTTGGCTATGATTTCTCTCACATCTTTTACTCCAGCACTTACGGCACTAATAGTAAAAAAAGGGCTTTTGATTTCATTCGCAATAATATTGGCAATGGTGGTTTTACCAACCCCAGGAGGACCCCATAATATCATTGAAGGCAGGCTGCCACTATTAATTACAGTACGCAAAACACCATTTTTACCCACTAAATGTTCTTGCCCAATCAATTCATTTAAGGATGAAGGGCGCATTCGTTCAGCTAAAGGAATTTTAGAATCTATCAATTTTAACTAAAAATCATTTTGAAATGCTAAATTCGCTAAATCATTTCATTAATCCATGAGATCAAACCTTAAAGTACATTTGGCTTTAGCTTTTGTAAGCTTACTATTCGGTGCCAATTACACAGTAGCAAAAATTGTAATGCCCGAACATATTAGTGCCGTAGGAATGATTGCTTTCAGAGTGCCTGTGGCCACTTTGCTATTTTTCATTTTTCACAAACTCACAGGTACTTCTAAAACTCCTGCTAAGTCAGATTTATTACGCTTCTTTTTCTCTGCCCTATTTGGTGTAGCCATAAATCAGATATTTTTCTTTAAGGGCATTAGCCTAACTTCCCCAATGCTAGGTTCTGTAATTATAACCTCAACTCCTATTTTCGTTTTGGTAGTTTCGTATTTCTTGCTCAAAGAGAAAATTACTTGGGTGAAATTTGTAGGAATAGGTTTAGGTGCCTGTGGAGCAGTTCTCTTGATAACTTCGCAAGGAACTGATTTTAGCGATAGCACATTTACTGGTAATTTATTCATTTTATTAAATGCCATTTCCTACAGTATCTACTTAGTACTTGTTAAACCGTTGATGCAAAAATATAATGCCCTCACAGTTATTAAATGGATCTTCTTATTTGGTAGTTTTATGGTAATTCCTTTTGGATATAGTGGCTTAATGGCTGCTGACTGGGGCAATTTTGATTTAGGAGTTTGGATGAGCATTACCTATATTATAATAGGGAGCACTTTTTTGGCTTATCTACTTAATCTTTGGTCACTTAAAACAGTAAGTCCTGCATTGGTCGGCTATTACATTTATTTGCAGCCTCTTTTTGCAACATTAATAGCTGTAGTTTTTAGAGAAGATGAAATAACATTGGCAAGTATACTTTATTCCGTTATGATTTTTGGAGGGGTGTTTTTGGTGAGTTATAGGAAAACTACCGCTAAAACTAATTAGGGTTACCCATATAAATCATAACGCTATGTTATTCAGTTACATAGAAAATTTGTTTATGACTTGAGTTACTTTCAACTACATTAAATAAAAGCCTCAGAGAGGCGATATGCCTGTTGAACCCGAAATATGCAATAGAATTTCTATTAGGCCTTTAACTCACTTCAAATCAGTCGCCTTGCTTTGTTTGTGTTCTCACCATAGCGGTGCTATGCTTTCGAATCCAAACTGCCTGATTTATTGTGA
>JAKISE010000114.1 GCA_021648745.1 Cyclobacteriaceae bacterium | reverse complement strand
AGCCGATGGCGATTTGGTAGGCATAAGTAGTGCCACGCATTATGTTCTTGGCATTTCGTATGATACCAACGGGTGGCTTTTTGATGTGGAGGCGTATTGGAAAGAACTGCAAGGGCTTTCTGAATTTAGTTTGAGGTTTAGAACCAGCGAAGAGTTTAATCCTGATGAATTGGTTTTTGAAGGGAGTGGAGTAGCTCAAGGGGTGGAAGTGCTGATTCAAAAGAAGTCAGGCCAGTACTCTGGGTGGTTGTCTTACACCCTCGGTCAGGTGGTAAATACGTTTCCGGGTTTAAATGAGGGCGATCCTTTTTATGCTTTGCATGACCAGCGCCACGAACTTAAATTGGTAAACAGTTACGATATTGGAGAGTGGTCAGTTGCTGCCAATTTTGTGTATGGCTCGGGCAATCCTTTTTCGGAGCCAGAAGGCTTTTATACCGTAGAGCAACTCAATGGCGACCCACTACAGTTTGTAAGTGTGGGTAAAAAGAACGGTTCCCGTATTAAACCCTATCATCGAATGGATATTTCAGTACATCGTAGGTTTAATATAGGTAAAGCTAAGGCAGATTTAGGAGTTTCTTTATTTAATATATACAACCGTAAAAACACATGGTATTATAAATACGATTTTGATCAAACACCCTTTTTAAGAACAGAAGTAAACTATTTAGGATTTACGCCCAATGTTTCATTTAACGTGAGTTTTTAATGAAGAAATTATACATCACATTCATTCTTTTAGCCCATATATGGGCCTGTAGCCCTGTGCCCGAAGCCATTAATAATAATTACGTGGTAGAAGGCTATATTTTTTCGAAAGAACCGGTTCGAGAAATTGTAATTAAAA
This sequence comes from Cyclobacteriaceae bacterium, assembly GCA_021648745.1. Taxonomy (GTDB): domain Bacteria; phylum Bacteroidota; class Bacteroidia; order Cytophagales; family Cyclobacteriaceae; genus JAKISE01. The sequence continues at coordinate 7,353 of JAKISE010000114.1, read as the reverse complement.
CATTAGTGCCTTTGAGTGATCCTGAAGGAGAATCTGAATACATTGATTTTGCACAAATTGTTTTAAAGAAAGAAGGCGTTAAATATCCTTTGCAATATAATTCAAGAAAAAGAAGGTATGAGTATGCTGGAACCGACCTTGAGATTTTAACTAATGATATTATTGAACTAGAAACTGAGGTGAACGGGCGAGTTGCTACCGCAACCACCCAAGTGCCAACTCCTCCCGTGGGTATTACCAGTTCGAAGCCTCAAATGGTGATACCTACCATTAATAGTGGTGCCGATTTTATCACGGGAGACCCACTGGCCGATGCTGAAATTATTGTCACCTGGGAAAATCCCAATAACGAATTACACTATACAGTTATTGAGTTTAGAAGTAATTTACTCAAACCCATTTTACCACCAGATGTGCAAGAAGTAGTAGATGGAATATTAGAAGATTTTGCCATTATTACGGTGCCAAGTACGGATACCGTTCTTACTGTAAACGGAGCCCTATTGCCCTCCTATGGACCATATATGGTTAAAATCTACAAGGTTAACCAAGAGTATGCCGATTTGTACGAAAGTGAAGAGCAAGACTCCCGCGACCTAAATGAGCCACCAAGTAATATCATTAATGCACGTGGCATATTCTCGGCCTTTGCCAGTGATAGTGTTGCCTTTGAGGTGGTAAAGCCGTAAACGGCAGCACAGTCATCAAGTGACTCACTTGCAGGTTTCATCGCAACTCGAAATGTCTTCAGCTCTTAAATAAATGAACAAAGCCTCTAAGTTGAAAGTCACTCTGTAGGAGCCTTAACCAATTATAAGATTTGCTAAGTAGAAGCTCCTTCGTTCCTCAGTACAACAAAGCATTTGGTATAGAATTACGCATTTGTTGTATTAATGTCGGAAATCCTACGTTTTGTTTTCTATTCTGACGTAGGAAGAATCTTCAAAGCTAAAAGTGGCAATTAATCCACTTTTTTAAATACCAAAATCGGATGTCCTTCTGTTTTAAGGACTAGTTGATTATTAGCCACCTCATACACGAAACGGTTGCCAACAAAGGCTTCTAAAAAAGCAGATTCAATGGCCTGGTTTTCACAATACATTCGGGTAGAAATAAAATTCCGATTAAACTCAATGAGGTCTCTTTTTAAGGAGAAACTGCCTTGGTAGTTATTACAGCCTGCATTACCCATTGCTTTATAGGTACTCAAATGGAGCTCCATTGTCGGAATTTTAGTGGCATCTATTTTTTTGCCTTTTAGCTCAGTTAGCACCCACAAATCATTAAGAGCTGTAGGTTTAACGTATTTCCCGCAGCCATTTAATTCCAACTTGGTGTTTGTGCTTTTTTGCTCAATTTTTAACGAGGAACTATAGTAAAACTCATCATCTGACATACCATCTGAGCATTGCTCTCTTTTGAAGCGTAATTCAATACTTCCATCTTTTGATTTTGTTTTAAACAGCAAACTCCCATCAGAGCTAGTAACTGGCTCTACATAATTGAATGTCATAGAATCAATTCCTGCAATAGAAGTGAAAACAATCTGTTTCCCCACTTCAACTTCTACATTCCAGTAAGGCTCCGTACCCATTGCTAACCTAAGGTTGTTGGGGTAAACAACTTGTTCATTTTTTTAGAAATAGGTGGTGTACTAGGCGATTGGCTTACAGCACAGCTAGCTATTGACAATAATATGATTGTTAATATTTTGTACATATGATTATTTTCTCCTTCGCCAGAATAGAAAAAAGTTTATCTTCTCCTTTTCTTTCCTTTCACCTTGTTCTTGGGGTTCCACTTGCTGTCCCTATCAGGCCTTGCCTTTTTCTCATGAAAGGCACCTTTAAAGGTAGGATCCTCTTTTCTTTTTTGATGGTCAATGGAACGAGCTATATCTTGCTGTTCGTCAAATGTAGATTCCTCAATTTTTATATGCTTAGGTAGTTTTTTCTGTGGTATCGGCTTTCGAATGAGCTTTTCAATGTTAGCAATATGAAATAACTCGGCTTCGTTGGCAAACGTTATGGCTACCCCAGTTTTTTCAGCACGGCCTGTTCGGCCAATTCGGTGCACATAATCTTCGTACAGGTTAGGCACATCAAAATTAATTACATGGCTTACATCGCTCACATCAATTCCTCGAGAGGCCACATCGGTAGCAACAAGCACTTTTAGCTCGCCCTCTTTAAAAAGCTGCATGGTATGTATGCGTGTGTTTTGCCCTTTGTTAGAGTGTAACACTCGTGTAGGCCCGAGTTTCTTTCGATCTAAATATTTAAACAGGTTGTCGGCCGTTAACTTAGTTTTTGTAAAAACAAGTACTCGGGTAAACTTTTCGGTTTGCAAGAGGTATTCAACAAAATTAATTTTAGTTCTTACGTTAGGTATTTCATAAAAAACTTGCTTGATAGTATCAATGGTTGTGGCTTGAGGAGCCACCTCAACACGTTCTGGATACTTTAAAAATTCATCAGATAAGGCTAGCACTCTATCTGGCATCGTGGCCGAAAAAAGCAAATTTTGTCGCTTAACAGGAATCACCTCTAATATTTTACGTATTTGGGGCATAAATCCCATATCCATCATTTTATCGGCTTCATCTAATACAAGTGTTTTTAATTGCTTGGTATGGATGTTACCTCGCAAATAAATATCCATAAACCGACCAGGGGTAGCAACGATGATATCAATTCCAGATTCCATTTTTTCAATCTGTGTCTTTGGCCCGATGCCTCCGTAAATGGCCAAAATTCTAAGGTCTGTATAAGAGGCTAATTGTTTGGTTACTTCTTCAATTTGAAGTACTAATTCTTTGGTGGGTGCCAATATTAATGCTCGCACATTTTGGCCTTGGGCATATTTAATTTTCATTAAAATAGGCAGAACAAATGCCGCGGTTTTGCCCGTACCTGTTTGGGCTATACCCATCAGATCATGCCCATTAAGCACTAACGGTATGGCCTTTTGCTGAATAGCCGTTGGCTTCTCATAACGTGCATCGTCAATCGCATTTAGCAGCTGACGATTCAGCTTTAAGTCTTGGAAAGAGGTTGAGGGCATCTGTAATTTTTTTACAAAGGTATAACCCTTTCATATTCTTTTAATAATAACACAAGAGTGTCCGTCAATTTGATGTATTTTCACAGTTCAAAAAATTCGCTGTTTGCATGAAATTATTAAGAGTTACACTATCATTTATGGCCATTATGGTTGCCTCTCAGTTGTACAGCCAAAGCTTTGAAAACACGTTGACCTATGATAGCCTCAAAGGGTCGCCTAAAGCTTCAATACATGATTTTAGTTGGATAGCAGGGCATTGGAAAGGCGAAGCAATGGGTGGTATTATTGAAGAAATTTGGACACCCCCTTTAGCAGGTGCAATGATGGGAGTCTTTAAATTAGTGGATGGAAATACAGTTGTTTTTTATGAGATAGAAACCCTAACGGAAGAAGAGGGCTCTGTTATTTTAAGGCTTAAGCATTTTGGAGCTAAGCTAAAAGGGTGGGAAGAAAAAGATGATACGATCGATTTTAAGCTTGTTAAACTTGCTAAGAACAAAGCTTATTTTGATGGCTTAACCTTTGAGCTGGTTAATGAAAATGAGCTTGCTATTTATGTTGTTATAGAAGAAAACAACACCTCTGAGGAAATGGGGTTTCATTATACACGAGTTAAAAATTGACAAAATAAAAAGGGAAACTGATTTGTCAGTTTCCCTTTTTATGAGCATTTAATTTAGTTAATCCTCTTCTTCAATTTTAATTATTTCGCCTGTTTCGGCATTTATTTCTACCTCGTAGCGAAGTGTTGAACTGGTAACTTCAAATTCATAGAGCCAATTATTAGCTTCATCATGTTCTTCAACTTTAAGCTCCCATTGTGTGAGCTCCCCATCTACTTCCATGAACAGTTTGGTAATAGCAGTTTGCAAAGAAATTAGGTTATTACTAATTTCTATATTATAATCAAAAGGGCCAATTTCTCCGCTAACCTTTAGAATTTCTAACGCACTTTCTTCTACTTCAAATTTAACAACGGCTCCTTGTTCGTTTTCAAGGTAAAGCTTCCAAGTTGTGCCATTATCATTATGATGTCTTTCGCTTTCAATTACATCTCCTGAAAAATATTCTTGCACAAAATTTACTACTTCTTCTGGAGCCATTTCACTTTGACCATCTTCTTCATCGTTTTCATCCCCTTCGTCATCTCCTTCATCTTCACCATCATTATCTTCGTCCTGATCGTCTTGTTTTTCTTTAACTGAAATCACTTCACCCTCAAACCCTTTAATTTCAACTTCATATCTGTTTTTAGAACCTACAATATGGAATTCGTACTCCCATTCGTTGTTTTCTTCTAGCTCTAACGACCATTGAGAAATTTCACCATCAGCAGCACCAAAAGCCAATTCTTTTGCTTTGGAAAAAGAAATAAAACTTCCACCAGGATCAATTTCATACGTGTATGGCCCTGATTTTCCTTTCATTTTAATAATTTCACCTATCTCTTTTAGTACAGATACCTTAAGAATTCCTCCTCCAGGCATCTTCAATTTTATTTCCCAAATTTCCAACCCTCTCTCTTCATCTACTTCAGATTCTAACACTTCCGCATCAGGAAATATCTCACTTAGTTTAGTAGAGATGTCCGCTAGGTTAACTATGGCTCCAGAGCTTCTTCCTCCCGAGTTATTAAAAGTAGATTCATAAGGGGTTTCTAAATTTTGGATAGTTGATATGTCCAAATCGGAAAAAACCTCATTGGTAAAACTTTGTAAATTGTCTTCTAATGGTTGAGAACATGCAAATGCTAATATGCCAACTATTAGAATTCCTGCTTTTGATTTATTCATTTTTTTATTTAGATTTATTTTGTACTGTATATTACTAGTAGTTTATGATAGGTAACCTTGTATAAATAGTAAATATGTCCAAGGTTTATGATTGTAGTAACTCAGTTTTTTTAGAAAAAGCAGACATCTCACATCTATTCTCCCTAAATTTCGTGGTTTAAACAAATGAAGAAATTATTCGTCCTATATATTCTCGTTTTTCTTGGGCTCGATTCTCGTAGCCAAGAACTAGAATTCACCTATAAATTAGGCGTTTTCGGTGATGAAGTGAGAACGGTTTTAGGGCAAACTAATAACGATGAAGCTATTGGAATTGGAGAATCATTTGCCATTGCTTGGAAAGATTATTCGCCAGAACTACAATCAAAAATAGCTAACCAGGCCAAACAATTAAAAGAAAAAGGAGCCAAAACTCGGCCGTTTCTTGTAGAATACTTTGGTGCTTTAGCTTCTGCCGTAAACGATGAGCATGCTTCTGTAAAAACCTTAACAAGTTATTTGCTGGTTTCTCAACAAGTAATAGAGGAGTATCCCTTGAGCAGGTCAATTTTGTATTACAAAACGGCTCGCACATTTTTTGAAAGTGGGGCTTTGTATCATTCCAAAGGGTATCAGTTATTTACTCAAAATAGAGCATACGTTTTTAAGTATGCAGTAGAGGAGTTGCCACCTAATGAAGAAGAGGTTGTTTTTGATCAGGAGGACGAAGATGAAGATGATTTTGAGGATTGGAATGAAGACGAAAATTATTATGATGACGACTGGGGGACAAACTGGGAAGATGACACCACATCTTTTGATGACACCCCATTAAATGAGGTACTTGAGGAAGAAGTATTAACTCGACCTATACTCGGGCCAGCTATAATCTTTGAACGTTTAAATCTTGAAATCACTACGCCATTCGATACCAGTGTTATTAAAAATAGTAAAGGTGCTCTGCTAATTATGGAGCAAGTTTTTGTAGGTGAAAAGGGGCGTTTTGATTGGAGTTCGGTTGGCCTTTCTAAAGATTTGGTTTTTGTGGATTTTCTAGAGTTTGAATTTGATATAACGCAAACCTTGTTTGCAGCTAAGGGTGCAAAGCTTACCTATATTCCAATGCTCGAAAATCCAATACCTGGAGTATTTGAGTACAAACCCCAGGAAAACAAAGACCCCAATACCCTTTCATATCCAAGGTTTAAATCTTTAAGCAACACGGTAAATGTTAAAAATTTAGGAGGCCCAAATTTTTATTATAGGGGAGGATTTTCGTTGGCAGGCAAAAAAATATTGAGTGAGGGTAAGTTTAGAGGACTTGCAGAAATACGAGTGGAAGACTCAGGTGGCACCAAATTCAAATCGAAATCGTTTCGATTTATTTTTCAAGACTCAACAGTAACGGCAAAATTAGCCACCATGGTAATTTATGATAAATATGATTCTATTTATCACCCTGCAGTTCAGGTTTCATACAACCTTAATTCACAAGATTTAGTAGTAACCCGAGAAAAAGGAGATTTTAGAAACACGCCTTATGTGGCTAGTATGTACGACATCAATTTTACGGCTGACATGATAAAATGGCACTTGCCCCAGGATAGCCTTTTTGTTTCCACTATTAGTGCTCGAACAGAAATTCCTTTACTAATTCAATCGAATGAATACTACGACCATACTGTTTTTAATGAAGTAGTTGGCTTGTATGACTATAACCCGCTTAAACTCGTGCTAGTATATGCTAAAAAGCAAAACTCCGACACGTTTTATTCTGATGACCTAGCAGAGGCAAGAAACCTTGATTCTCGAGTATTAAAAGGAGCAATGCTCGATTTAATGCGAAGAGGATATATCAACTACAACCCTCTTTCAGGCGAGGTTACCCTAACCCCAAAAGCGAAACATAAAGGGTTGGCTCAACGCGGAAAAGCAGATTATGATAATATTTTGCTTTTTTCAAAAACAGATAAGGGTTTCAATGGCGTGTTAGACCTTGCCTCACAAGAGTTTCATTTTAATGGGGTAGAAAAATTCTATCTTTCCCAAATCTTAGATGTTTCGGTCGACCCTGATAGCAACAGAATTACTATGATGCCCAATAAGGACATTAAGTTTAACGGCAAGCTGGCAGCCGGTAATTTCGATTATGTAGGCCACGAGTTTATATTTAGGTATGATAGCTTTTTGGTAGAAATGAACCAAATAGATTCTATTCAGTTTTATTTGCTCGAAGAAGACAGTAGAGGAGGTAAAAGAAGAAAGGTTGATAATTCGTTAGCCGGAATTCCAAAAGAAGGATTAGAGGTTAAAATAGATTCTTCAGCAACACAACCTGCCACTGACACTACAGAATCGGGTTTTGATCAAACCGAAGCACCTACTATAGCCGATAATAATCAGCCCGAAAGCATGTCGGCCATAAGCGGAACCTCTGGAGTGCTTTACATAAGTAAACCAGATAATAAAGCTGGTAAAGAACTACTTCCAAACTACCCTAAGTTTAAAGGGGGTGGAA
>JAKISE010000018.1 GCA_021648745.1 Cyclobacteriaceae bacterium | reverse complement strand
CTTGAACTGCCCCCCATTGGGTATAACCATGATTATGCACACTCGAAAAATCACCTGGGTTCCAAGTCATTATCATTACCTCAAAAGTATTGGTGTGATAAGCAAGTTTTCTGCCGTACCCATCTTTTACAGGATGAATGTAATCAGCCCAAGGCTCTAAATCAGCCACTGTTATATTGGCCTTTTTAGCAAGTTCTGCAGCCTTCTGAACAGTAATATGTGCGTTGTCATTTTCTATCGAATCCACCAAACGCTGCAATCCAGGAGTTAATTTTTTCATTACAAAGGATTAAAGAATTATGGCAAAATTAACTGCATAATAATTACATCAAGCCATTTACCATTGATGTTTCCTATTTCTTTTTGAACACCCACTACTTCATAACCAAGCTGCCTATTATACTCGATACTTGCTTCATTAGAAGAGAAAATCTTGGCCACTAAATGATGGTAACCAAATTCTTTACATCTTTCGATTAAAGATAGTTTCATTTTCGACCCTAACCCCATTCTCAGCATACTTGAACGAAGATAAATAGCTGTTTCGCACGTTGTTTTGTAGCCCTCCCTATCACTGTATCTCTTTATTAAACCATACCCAACCACTTCTCCATCAACTTCTAAACATTCAATAAGTTCTCTATCATTAAAATTTTTCATCATATTTTTAAAATAATCTACTGAACGAGGCCTTGTTACCATTGAGCTCCCTCCAGCTAAAATATGCTCATTATCAATGGAGGAAATTACTTCGCAATCCTTTAAAGTACCTTTTCTAATTTTACTATTTTGCATTTTTAAGCCTAATTTAAAAACTTTCCACTCTTAACGTCATTCTCTAAATTTAATATCAAAAATTTATTATTGTTTGTACTGGTAAGCGCAAGAGATTATCGAGCCTTTCCTGCCCTCCATACAACTTCGGGAGGCGGGCGCTCGATAATGACGATAAATCAGTCCCTATTTCTAATAATAACACCAGGTTTTGAATTATTAATTACATTACTTTCTATCAGATGTACACCATTTACCCAAAGGTGCTCCACCCCTGTTGATAATTGGTAAGGGTCAGAATATGTAGCTTTGGGTGCTATTTCGCTCTGTTTAAACAATACTACATCTGCCTTGTAACCGATTTTAATCCTGCCACGTGCCCTTAAATTAAAGTAATCAGCCGGCATAGATGTAATCTTGCGAATGGCTTCCTCAAAAGACAGCATGTTTGTATCAAATACATACCGTTTCAAAAATTCTGTAAACGCCCCATACGACCTAGGATGAGGTACCCCAATGCGTTTTGGTGCATTAATTGGGTGGCTCCAGGAGTCGGTACAAATCATTGCGTTCGGCCATATAATAGCTTTATCTATATCCGCTTGGTCTATGCAATGATACACAATCCACATTTCAGTATCTCGTTTTAATATCTCACATACTGTTTGTGCCAGACTCCAATCAAATTCGTTTGCAATAGCTTGTACATCTTTTCCTTCCCACTCTGGATATTCGTTCGAAATAATAAGCATTTGAGAAAGGTCGTAATCACGATTAATAATGTAATCTGCAATTTCCTCAACTACTTCTTTACTATCTAGCTTGTCCTTTATTTCTGAAAGCCCCCCTTCTAAAAATTCTTTAGGAATAAACGCTCTTAGCTTTGTAGATACTGCTGTGTATGGGTATACATCAATCTTAGCCTGTTGGGTATGAGTTTGATTATATTGTTCCAACCTCTTTAGCACCTTATCAATTTTACCAAAATTTCTTTTTTCAGCGGCTTTTAAATGACTAACTAACACATTAATTCCTGCTGCTTCTCCAATTATTAATGTTTCTTCAATCGCTTCTTCCAGTTTATCGCGTTCATCGCGTATATGTGACGCATACACGCCACCATTTGCCTTAGCAATCTTTGCCAATTTGATAATCTCATCTGTTTTAGCAAAGCAACCTGGTGCATATATAAGCCCTGTAGAGAGGCCTAAAGAACCATCCTCCATTGACTCCTGCATCAATTGCTGCATTTGACCTTGTTCACTATCCGATGAGAAAGCCCAATCTTTTACTGCCCCTCCACGTAAGGTAGAATGACCTGTAAGAGTAGCTACATTAAACTGCAGGCCTGCTTTTTCTAATATCTCAAAATACGCTCCGAGAGTTCGCCAATTAAAATCAAAGCCTAAATCAGTGGCAAGTGTTTTCATTGTAGAAATTAAGTGGGTGTCAATTGGTGCTGGAGAGGTGCCGCAATTGCCAAATATTTCAGTGGTGATCCCTTGGTATAACTTATGGTTAGCGGCATGAGGAAAGAAAAAGCCAAAGCCCGTAGATGCGTGGGTAACGATAAACCCCGGGGTTAACGCCAAGCCATTAGCATAAATTACAGTTTCTGCTTCAGGTAATTGTTCGCCTTCATTAAAAATTGAAGCAATCAATTCATCTTTAATTCCAATAGCTCCTTTGAAAGGTTTCCCTCCTAGTCCATCGTAAATTATAGCGTTTTTAATTAAAAAATCGAGCATCTCGTAAAGGTAAGATATACCATATAAGTTCACAAAGAAGCATAAAGTTCTCAGAGCTACTTATCAGTCTATTAATTATAAGAAATACAGATTCCTACCTGCTCAGGAATGACGGTACAATTAGTTCTGCAAAGTGAGTTTGCTTATGGTCAGCTCTTCAAAAGCTTTTTCATCAACCTCAGGGTGTAAGAAATAACTTGAATCAATCACCCCATCTTCCATTTCGATAGATGTTTTTAACACATCTTTTTTAAAGTAACGGTTAGATGGGCTTTGGTCATGGGCTTTAGCATCTACTAAAAAGGAGGCTATTTGTAAGTTTTGAGCCCGACCAATTCCTGTTTCAAACATACCACCTATCCAAGCAGGAATATCATGAGCAAAGCAATACTCCATCATTTCAATCGTATTAAATAAGCCTCCCACTCTACCTGGTTTAATATTGAGTTCAGAAAGGTTATCGGTTTGTTCAATAAGTTGTCCAAGAGTTTCTACTTCTTCATCAGGACAATTAATAAGTTTAATATGCTTCTCTTCAAACTCAGATTGCAAATATGAATTTCCAGGTCCAAATGGCTGCTCTATCATACACTCTAAAGAAGCAAAAAGCTGCAGCGAAATAAAATCATCAACTGTAAATGAGCCATTGGCATCAAAGCTTAAATTGGGGTGACTACAGGCTTTTAATGTACTAAAAATGGAAGGGCTAGCGTAGCCAGGTTTGATTTTGAATTTTAATCGTTTATACCCTTCAACTTCTGCCTCTTCTATAGCCTTAGCCATTTCTAGTCCATTTTCAAATAAACCCAATGAAATTCCTACAGGTACCTTATCTACTTGTGAACGACCCCAGGCTTCGAGCATTCCTTTGCCTGTACTTCTACGAATGGCATCGTTCATAGCGAACTCAACTGCTGCCTTTGTAAAGTTCCAACCTCTTGCTTTTGATAAAGCTACAAGTACTTTCTTATACGTATTTGCTCCCTTGAGCAATGGAAAGATAAACTTCTCAATAACTTGAATCGCTCCATCTACAAATTCGTGTGAGTAAAATGGGTCGGGGCGGCACGAACACTCACCATACCCAACAATGCCTTCTTTTGTATGCCATTTAATAACAAGGGCTTTTCTAGACGTGCGAACACCAATGGCCGAGCGAAATGGCTTAATTTGAGGCAGTTCAATCACCACCAATTCCAACTTAACTAGTGAAATTTCATGGTTTAAAAATGCTTTTATAGAAGATGGAACAAAGTCCATTAACTTTTAACCGGGGCCTTATAGTGGAACCTCTTTTCTGATTTAATCTCGTCTGCTACCTTATGAGGTACAAATTCTTCCCATCCTTCTTCCCCATTCTTAATCATATTTAAAATTTGATCAGAAATGATATGTAGGTTTTTCTCAGATACATTTGTTACAGGTATAAGTTTTTTATTATCTAATAAATATTGAAGCATTCCTCGCTGAGTTTGAGGCACCACAAAATCATCTAAGGTATAAATTTCATCAGATCCTTTTTTTAATGAAGGGTACACGTAAAATTTCACGTCTCTTCCAAAAAGAATTCCAAAGGCTTCTAGAATTCCACCTTTTAAATTTCCATAATACTTTTCATCAAAAATATTATGAAGGTTATAAATACCTAAAATAAGGCCTATTCTACGATCTTTCGTCATTCTAGTAATATGCCTTACCAAACGGTAGTACTCCGTATAATTGGATATTAGTACATTTTGACCCAATGAACATAATTGATCTACCCTATTCATAAAATCAGTTTTGTCAATATCACCTCCAACTTCTAAATCTTGTAGGGTAAGTTCAGTGAGCACTACAATATTCTCCTTTTCAACACCCTCTTCCTTTTTGAATCGCTTTCTGCCGCAAAAAAGCATATCTACATTTACATGAGTTACTGGTCTAAAACGACCCCTAAGAATTAATACATTTTTTTTATAAAGCGCTTCAGAAGGCATTAGCACATTACCCGTAGGCCCAAACATGGCAGCTCTGGTAAACCCATGTTTTACAAGGTTTAAGCTCATTAGCCTGTTATCTACATTAGGAAAATCAGGCCCTTCTAATCTAAACATATCTATTTCAATCCTATGTTGTCTAAATCCATCTACTAACGACAATAGGAATTCCTCTGGGTCTTTAAAAAAATAACAAGCATAAATTAGGTTGACACCCATTCTCCCTAAAGCCTCTTGCTGCCAACTAGCATCTTGGTCTTTTAAAACAACGTGAAAAACACATTCATTCGTTTTTCCTTCAGGTGTAAGTTGAAATTTACAACCAATCCAGCCATGTCCGCGATTAGTACGGGCGTAGTTCAAGGTTTCAACTGTATTGGCAAACGAAAAAAACTTAGTGTATTTGACACGGTGGGGTAAACGTTCATTCAATAGATCCATTTCCTTATCAAGCATGGCTTGCAAGCGCTCTTCGCACACATATCTACCTATTTTACCATAAATAGCATCAGAATAGGCCATATCATAGGCAGACATTGTTTTGGCAATGGTACCTGATGCACCTCCTGATTTAAAAAAATTAGCCGCTACTTCTTGTCCAGCTCCAATTTCTGCAAACGACCCATAAATAGTAGTATCAAAATTTATGGCTAATGCTTTTTCTTTGGTTGATATTCTTTTCTTAACTTCCATTGGTTGAAATTATGCTTCAAAAGTAACTTATTTACCCCTGCTCATTAGAATAATGAGTTGATATTTTACTGGATTGTTATTAGTTACAGATACTCTCTCTACACAATATTTCTTTTTGTAGTTATGTAGAGATTTAACTATCTTAGGCAAAAACCAAACCTATTAGTACTATGGAAGTTCTCGATTTCATCACCATTCTTATTGTTCTTGCTGCCTTTTTTTTATTAGTAAATGTTAAGGTTCTAAAGCTACCTTCTACCATTGGCTTAATGATAATGGCACTCAGCCTTTCTCTATTCATAATTTTTGGAGAAATAATGTTTAGAACACTCAGTAACATGGCTCAGAGCCTTATGACCGAATTTGACTTTTCGAAAGTGCTTTTTCAGGTTATGCTTAGTTTTTTGCTGTTTGCAGGAGCCCTTGAGCTGGATTTGCGGAAGCTTGGAGAGGAAAAATGGATTATATTAATACTGGCCACTACAGGAGTACTTATCTCCACTTTTACTATTGGCTATGCCATGTTCTTTGTTCTTCCTTTAATTGGTATTCAACTAGACATAATATATTGCCTGCTGTTCGGAGCCCTCATATCTCCTACTGACCCTATTGCCGTATTGGCCATGATTAAAAAATCGGTTGTGTCTAAAAGTTTAGAAGCGCAAATTGCTGGGGAATCACTTTTTAATGATGGAATAGGTGTAGTAGTTTTCTTAACTATACTACATATTGCCCAAGCAGGTGCAGGTGCACATATAGACCCAGTAAGTATTGGGTTGCTATTTGGGCAAGAAGTAATAGGAGGAGTTTTACTCGGTGCCGTATTTGGCTATGTAGGCCTTAAATTGCTTATGCTTATCGAGAATGAACACACGGAGATAGAGGTGTTAGTTACGCTATCAATGGTATTGGCTGGTGCAAGTATTGCAGGAATGCTTCACGTTTCTGGCCCCTTAGCCATGGTTACAATGGGCTTATTTGTAGGCAATAAAGGCCGTAGTGCTGAACTTGAAAAAGCTGCGGGTGATTATGTATATAAGTTTTGGCATTTAATGGATGAAGCTATGAATGCCATACTCTTCATTCTTATCGGTATGCAAATAATTGTTATTAATTGGAATATGGATTACATATTTGCCGCCTTGATTGCCATAGTTATTGTGCTAATCGCACGACTATTTGGGGTTGGTATTCCGGTGAGTATCTATAGATTAAAGTCTCCTATTCCTAAATACACAATCAGAATTTTAACCTGGAGTGGCCTCCGAGGCGGCATATCTGTGGCCTTAGCCTTATCGTTGTATGAGTTTTCTAAAAACGGATCAATGGTACCTGAAACCGTGGATTTAATTATTGTGATGACTTATTGTGTAGTACTGTTCTCTATTGTGGTACAAGGCCTTACTGTTAAAAAACTGTTTGCACTGGCTGCAGGAGATGTGGAGAAAGAGGAATAGGTAATTGGGGTAATTATACACAAGTGGACGCTTGCACTAGTTGAAAATCATTTTTATTGCAGCAGAGTATAAGCCTTCTTCGAAAGAAGTAATGTTTTTAACTTTATAGTGTAGGGGTCTTGACTTGCTTAGGTCTTCCGCAGACAAATTCTATAAGACCAAGATGTAACCCCCACCGCATTTGGGTCGGTTACCTGAGCATAGATTGTGGTGGTTGTAAGGATGTTGATCAGAAGGAGGAAGGTTTATTTGATTATTGGTTAAGGGTTATTAGAAGCTTCGGTGTTTGTATTTTGACCAAACTTATGAATCCTCAAACCTACTTGAAGCAAAAAGCGATCCTTAGTAAAACCTAAGCTACCCAAAACATTATTAGTAATAACAAAAACATTCACTGTTGGTTCTATAATATCCTCTGTTAAATTCCAATATCCACCAATCGCAAAATGAAATAAGCCTTGGCCATAGCCAACTTTTGGATGTATTACTAAACCCGGATTAGGAATATTAGTGTACATCACATCTAACCCAAAATCGAACTTCTTGGCAAAATATACACTTGCACCTATACTCTCATTAGTATCAAATGAGCCACCAAAATAAAGTCTCCTATATTTAGGAACACCAAATAAGTCACTATAAAGCCCATCAGCTATATTACTAGTTCTTTCAGTTACAGAATCAATTTTATTTAGTTTTACACTAGACCTGTTTAATTCGTATATAATGTTTTGTCTTGCAAATTGTAATTCGTACAATGCCAGATTTAACCGAGTGAGTGCCGTAGGTGTAACATAGTGCTCATCACCAACAAAAGTTCCTTGTATTAACCTACCCATCCTGCGTTCAACTGATTCTAGGTTTTGATTGTAATCATCAATAAGTAGTTTTAAATACTCATTATTATATAAAGAATCATAAGGTAGTGAATCATAGTCAACTTTTAAAACCCTTGGCTTATCGGAAAGATTATCCCAATAAAATTGTCTTATAAATGTTGAATACCTTTCAAGATTATCATTTGACTCATTTAGTGCATTAATTTTACCTGAAGAAAAATATGGAGTGTCAAGGTTTTCTACAATTATCGAAGTGATAGTAGAAAAAAGGGTATTATAAGCGGCAATTATGCCATGCTTTTTAGTTGTAGAATCCTGGATGTTATAGTAATTATCTAGTTCCACTCTAAGGGCTCTGATAGCATCATATCCGCTATCTATTTGCTTTGATTTTTCATTAAGCACAGATTCCAAAGCCAATAAGTTAGGCGTTTTTTGCGCAAGGAGTTGGTAATTAATCGATAAGCAAACCACTAATATTAAAAAGATGCTTTTCATAGTTTCTTAATGTGTTTTAAATCCTTATCGATTAAATTAACACCTTGCTGAATTGAATCTATTTTTTCTATAATCGAGTCTAGAGTTGATTTGTAATTCTTAGGAATCCGTCCCTCTTTTTCATCTACTGCATTTATTAATAATATTAATTCGTTCTGTAGTTTTTTGGTGTCAATTTTAGAACTATCTATGTTTATAGTAAAAGATAATAGTGTTGGCTCAGGTACACTCTTATTATTAGTAATATTATACACACTGGTGGCACCGAAGGTCCAAAGTGGTTTGTTAAATTGAATATCTTTTTGTTCGATGGTTTTAAAAATGGGTGCCAGCATAACCAGCAACAGCATAATGTAAAAGTTGCTAAATTCTATTTCAGGCAAGTCGTTCGGCTCTTCCGCACCCCAGTGGTTAAACTTTATTAAGCGGTTAATATGGCAAAGTACAAACCAGTTAATTATGGCATATAGCAGAAGAATAGCAATTAACAGTTTATAAAAAGGTTGTACATGTTCTAGAATATTGTACAATTCCTTTTCAACATTTTTTTGATGCTGTATTTTGATGGCGGAGGCCCTGTATTCAATTTCGTTCAATTTTAGAAGAAACTTCACTCGTTGATTGTGGTTAAATTTATATTCAGGTATCTTCTTACCAAAGCTCATTAACTTGGATATAGCACTGTCAATACTAACCGTGTCAACCTTACCAAACGTATTGAATAAACTATTATCAATAGCTAACAACTCTGCTTCTATAGATTCAAACTCATTCTCTGCACTGGTGTTTTCCGGCAAAGCAGTCATCAACCTAACCACTGAATTATTAACTGACTGAAACTCACCTATTTTCTTCAGTAATTTCAGCTGAGGTTTCATATTACTGTCAACTTTAATAGTAATATGTTCTCCAATTTCTGTAAATACAACGTTATGAGCTGGCGGAACTATGAAGGACCAGAATGCCACAATCCATAGAGTAATTAATAGAATAATCTCAATACGACTATTTTTTATCGCAGAGTATTCCGGACTATGCTTACATGGTTTTTTGAGAAGAATTGCCTCTTGATGTCTAAAATTCACCCATAGAACCAAAATTTTCAGAGCAATGATGCCTATCAGCCCCGCAAAAGTTATCCAAATGGCCACCTTCAATAAAGGATCATAATCATCGTTAAGTGCAAAAAAATTAACAATATAAATACTATATATAATAACAGCTAAGAGTAAGAAAGTGCCAGATGCTAATTCAATTCTGAAAAACCAGCTGATAAAACTGCTATTTAGATTAAAGTGTTTTTTTACTTGACGGTGGATATAGCAATACCTCCATATTGCCAGTATTGCTAATGGGGTGACCGCATATGCTATTAAAAAAATAATAATTGGAACGAAGTTTCCATCGTTAAGCAGGTCACCAGCATCGGATACCAAATAATTTAATATCCCATGCATAGATAAGGTACCCAATATGAAGGTGAGCAAAAATGCACCTGCTTGTCTTAAAAATCCTGTATTGTTCATTTTCTATCTTTTAGTTGAAACCCACATTCTCTTTAAAATACCTTCTAAACTTTTTTAGATAAGCTTTGTACTCGGCATGGTCGTTGGCTCTAAGTTTTTTCATGTCGTCTTTAGTTACATCAAAATAGGGCACAGGGTCTTCCATAAATTTATTAGGTGAAAAATTTGCTAAGAGTAGATTCTCCATATCTAAGATGCCGCTGTTTAGGGCTTTTCCGGGAGCCTTCCAATAGAGCGGCAATTGTTTACTAGCCCGTAACGCCCACCGAAAAGCCTCTACAATACGTTGCTTTTTGCTGGTAAACCACGGCTGTGCTAGCTCTTGTTTATTAACCAATAACCACATACAAGCGGCTGCTACCACGTGCATAGTAGCTTGCGAGGTACCATGGCCTAGTTTAAATACATCTTTATTTTCTAGCTTAAGAGAAGTAAATACAAATTTGGCAGGGGCGCTAATATCTACTTGTGGACCACAAACGCCTTTTCCCCAGGGTATAATGCGTTGTTCTTTATTGCTTTCATCCTTTTTATCGACCCAAGCAAGGGGTTCAACCCCTCCAACCGCTATGGTAAATGGAAATTCAGCTGGTTTTACTACACCTACCATTTTTTTTGCTGCTTTGCCATTACCAGCTGCACATATAAGCAATGCGCCATTATCGTAAGCCAATTTAGAAGCGGCTTCTATCATTATTCGCTTATCTCTATCAAATAGGTCGCCACCCATACAGAGCGAAATTATATCTGCACCTTTACTGAGGGCATATTTTACCCCGTTAAAAAAGGCAATATGAGGGTCTAGTTTATTTTTTAAATTAAATACGGTATGCCTATGAATTCGCACCGGTATAAAGGTTACATACGGAAATAAGCCTTGGTTATATTGCGTATCAAAATTTATAGATACCTTTTTTCTATTTTCGGTTAGCGGATTCATATACCGCTTGGTGGCAGATTTGCCCATTACCGTAAAGGTAGTAGAGGTGCCGTGGCCTGTATCCAAACCTCCAAAACCATTACAAAGTAGGTCTTGGCCTGTAAAGTCTGTTTCGTTGTTTACATAGTTTACAGATTGGTTGGTTAGGTAGTTTTTATTGGTGTATACTGCTGGGTGGCTGCTCCAGCCGGTATCTAATTGAACAACGACTATTTTTTTAGCTTCCTCTTCAAAATTTGCAGAATATTTTGCCTTACAAATAGCTAAGGCTTCTTTGGCTTTTACGGCATTATGGTTCCATTGCATATCCAATAAACCATCCTTGTTTTTAGGGAGATGGGTATTAGCCTCATCAGGTTTTATTTTACTCAGTTGCTTTTTGCCGCAAGTAGCCATGCTTATAGGGTTCTGGTTGTCAATTCTGTGTTATTATGCAACAGCACCTCTATTACATCGTTTACTACAGTTGTAGCAGAGTAATAATACCAATGGTTACCTTCATCGATCATTAAACCATATTCGGGGTCGTCTTTTACTTTGGTGCAGTCAACTTCAAGTATATAAGCAAGCTTGGGGTCTTTGATTTTACGACCGTTGCGCCCAAGGCGGTTGCTAAAGTTTTTGGTGTATTTGGATATCCATAGCACCTGGTCTTTATTATGATAATAAATATGGATACGCTCTCCCAAATCAATTAAATCTTGATAACTATTAGTAAACACATCGTAATGGGTATCGGCTGCCATCAGTAGTATTTCTTTAAAAATCATGGGCTTAGGTAGTTGCTTTCTTTCTAACTCCAAGAGCATATTTTTAACTACCCTATGCCCCATTGAATGCACCATTAAATGAATATGCTGCCCACATGGTTTATTTTGTCCTTTGGCTAAAAACTGATTAAGAAATATCATAACTTTTTCGAAACTTCGGGCAAGAGCTTCGCCAGATGTTTTGGCATCTTTGGCATCATCGCGGTAATGTAAGGGAATTTTTGGTGAACGCCCCGGCCAAGTAAAAATTATGATATGCTTTATAGGTGAGCCTGCCACAACATACTTTTGGTTTAAAGTTTTAAAAGCTGTGCGTACATCATCTAAATTAGTATTAAACCCATGGATAAAGAACAGCACATCGGTTCTATCAGACTGTGTCAACTGGCCGTATATTGATTTAAAAAACCGAGCTGAGCCTTTAAGGGTTTGCTCCTTTTTCAGTTTGAGGCCGTTATATTGCATATCTGCGTCCTTGTCGGGTTCTGAGTATAAGGTGAAATCTTTGGAGGCTAAATCATAGGTGCCAAAGCGCAGGTTTTCACCGCCACGTTCACGTCCATCTTCGCGGATGTATTCCGGTGAGCCGTCATCAGGCTGTATTATTTCTCGGTTGGTTATAAAGAAGTTCATAGGGGTTGTTTTTGGTTAATTGTTTTTTTTAAAGATCTTCCGTACAAGACTATATCGCCATTTGACTTATAGGTAATTACCATATCAGAACCGCGATCAATACCTCTCATAATTGTGTGTTTTTGTGTATGCTCAATTCTTCGATTTTTAAATAACGAATTGCCCACATTTTCATTAGTTACCTTGATTTTTTTCATTGTAGAAGCACCAATTTCGACTACGTTGCCGTCCCACTCATATTGGCCATAGCGATTAGAGTAATCAAATGTTTTGGCTCGAATTACTTTGTTATCTTCTGAGAAGATAAATTCATTCCAGCTAAATTCAAGAGGATTCTTATCATAGTTGGATTCAATGATTCCAATATATGATGGAATCATTGATAATATATCTTTCCCGATGGCCCAGTCCCACAACTCATAGCTATATTCTAACTTTGTAAAATCATCTTCTTTATCCCATGTACTTCCTAATATCACAGAAATTAATTGATAGTTTGAATGTATTATTTCATATTTCATGTTCATCTCATTATTATCGATAAGTATTAATTTATTTGACAAAATAGTTGATTCATCAAATATTGCACTACCAAAGGTTCCATCCACCATAGCCAGGTTAAGCAACATGGACTCATTTGCGGCTTTATCTTCTTCCTCCATTTTGGACTTTACAAAAACGTCATAATCAACTAATAATTCATACATGTTACCATTGATAATGAGTTTTACAGGAAACTTTCTCACGTGGTCGTAAAATGCAACATTGCCATTTTTATCAACAAAAATGTTGTATTCGATGCCTTCATCAGGCATTGATATGATGATTTTATTTCCAAGAAAACCATTCTCGATTTTGCCAAGAACTGTATTTATTTCACTCGTCTGGGCCAAAATAGGGTTTGTTAATAATAGTGTTAACGTAAATAGTGTTATCGCTTTTTTCATTGTACTTAGTGTTGGTTTATTTTTGTTTAGTATTTTATTAATTATTTCCTATTTGTTTTTTGAGCTTCATTTTTTCACGTTGGGCGGTGCTCATAATATTAAAAACATCTCTAAAAAGCTTAACCGAGCCTTTGGTGCCACCAGCAATTATGCCGCCTGTTATGACATAGCCAATCCACTTATAATGGTTGGGGCTGCCGTAAATGTCTTTAATAATATCTAATTGGTAGTAGCAGGCTACTCCAATTGAAACTGCTAGTGCAATGCCCTCTTTCATGCCTCTTCCTTTTGGTGGCACAATGGTTTCGGTAACTTCTAGCACGCCATCAGCTCGTTTATCCACATTTGTTTCTATTTTTTCATTGGTTTTATCAATAAAAAGCCTAGACTCAAATAGAACAGATAAGGCTCTTTCTATTAAAATGGAGATAATGGCTACTTTAAAAATTGCGGATATTATTATTTCTGCTTCTTCCATATTATTTAGTTAATTTTTTCGATGCTTAGTACCACGGTACCATTTGGGTATTTTTTTGGTAGTATTATTTTTTTGGAATACGACTGTCCTTCATTATCTAAAAACCACTTTTCTATTTTTATTTGTTTTGGCGTTTCAAGTACAATTTCAAAATCTCCACTGGTGGTAGATTCGTTTAATAACAACCTGCCTTTGCCAATAATTTTAACTTTGTCTTTTACAGAGGTATCTAAGGTTTCGAAAAAAGAATCGGTGCCCATTTTTACTAAACCGGTAATAATGTCGCCAATGCCGGGAATGGCACTTATAACAGCAGAAAACCCTGTTCGAAAAATTTTGAATATGGTTTTTTGGAGTTTCGATAGTTTATCTACCGCTGTTACTTCTACTTCTAAAAATGCGTGGCCTTTTATAAGTTCTTTTAGTAAAAAGCGCTCTTTAAGATGGTCGTTGTCGTTTAAGCTAAACGTTTCTTTGTCCATTAATTTTAAGGAACGCACCGAAGCCACCGATGGTACGCCTTCTCGGGGCAAAAAAAGGGTGATAGCAAAGGCATTAACTCCTTCTTCTTTAGGGTTAATTTTACCATTTTCCTTTACCAGAATCGATTTTAGCTTTATTTCGAATAAGGCACCCATACTTCATTTTTTATAGTGATCGTTTGTTTACAACTCGTACTAAAAAAATAACAGGGTAAACCTATTAGCTTAAAACATTAAAAATGCAAAAGCTGGGCTTAAGGAGCAATACCTAATTTTAGGTATTTTCAATGCTATTTATTATTATTTTGTGAATGTTTTGTGTTTTATAAAGCATCCATAGTGTATAAATCTATTTTGGCATCAATAGCATTATCTGTCCCATCCTAAAAAAGGACAAATTTTTAGTCAACCTGAAAAAATAAAAAAGGAAGAACCGAGATACTAAATCCCTCCTTTTAGGTGTGCTTGCAGCGCCTGCCATTGCTACTGTATATGATTGGAAAGATAATTGGGCAGCATTTCAACGACTTTGGATTGAATAGTCAATCATCCTCTACTATTCCTTAATCAAAGAACATCCAAAAAAAGCCGTAATCAACTAAACTACGCTTGCCCACATAATTAGGAGCTGCAAAGTAGGTTTCACCTGTAAACGCATCGATTATATTATTAAATTTAAAGAAAACAAATGCGTGCCCTAGTTTAACATTCACGTAAAAATCAGATATAAGAAAAGCCTCCACATTGAAGGTATCTTGAATAATAAACTGGTTAGTAGACACGCGGTAATCTGGGGCAAAGTAATCTGATTTCCAGTGGTTATCTATGCCAATTTGCCAATCTAAATTTCCGCCAAAATTAATGCCGTGCAGATAAATATTTAAGTTCACCATAATTTCGGGCAACGGAAATGCCTGGGTGCTATCGCCTCCAACCGTGGAGTAAAGCCCTTCTCCCTCTATAAAAAGATTGCGTACGGGGTTAATTAAGAACTTGGCTCCAGCTGTTAAAATGGTATTGGTTCCAGTTAGCTGCACTGGCTTGGCCTCTTTATTATAATAAACGTAGTCGGTAAATGAGCTAAAAGTTAACATTGGCTTTAAAAACGAAGTATTACCCTTTAATTTATGGGTATAGCTTCCATCTATTTGTATAGCCTTAATGGTTTTAAAATCATTTACCCAATAATCATTATTGCCTAAATAGGCTCTTTCCATAAAAGAAGCCTCGTATTGCTGGGTTACGAAGTTGCCCTCCACCCCTTTAAATTTCACCTTTCCCCAAAGTTTTTGATTCCCATTTAGGTTAAAATCTATCCCTCCGTATAATTGGTACTCAGGGGTAAAATCATATCGAATTCTACCGCC
Organism: Cyclobacteriaceae bacterium; assembly: GCA_021648745.1. GTDB lineage: Bacteria > Bacteroidota > Bacteroidia > Cytophagales > Cyclobacteriaceae > JAKISE01. Next base: position 30,544 of record JAKISE010000018.1, on the reverse strand, counting down.
AATGTAATGCTCAATGCCATCTTGGGCAGGCTTCGTGTTTTTAAAATTTAAAGTGTCAGATTCTCCTGCCCCATAGGTAAAAGTGTAAATTCTATACCGATAATGTGCCGAGTAAAACAGAGGACCAATGTCTCCCTTTATTCCATTTTCAACACTAAAAGTTTCGAAAATGGTAGAATCGTTTGTGGCTGTATTACTAAAGTAGGTGGTATCGAAGTAGCTTAGGTCTCCAGTAAGATCGCTATTAAAAAAATTGGTTTTATCGTACGAGCGATCTAATATTTGATACGCCTGCAACCCTTTATTCACTGAATATTGATGATAAAGGTGGTAAGTTCTTTTCAAATATTCACTGTTAGAATTTTCGAGAAAGACATTCGCATTTCTATCAAAATATCCATCGGGCGATTTTGAGATGTCTATACCACCTTGCTCAGCAGCCTTTGTTTTCATACGAGAAAAATTACCCATGACGAGGTATTTTCTGTTGGGTGTAAAATAAACCAAATAGGCATCGAATCCTTCATTTCTCACCAAGCGATCGTTTCTACCTTTGGTGCTTAATTGCTTATCAGAATTAGTATTGAAATAATCGAGCCCGATATTAAAATTAGAACTGTCGCTTCTATTAAAGCCAACATCTACATAGGTTCTATTTCGGCCACCAAGGGCAGCACCAATCCTTGAATAGGGAGATTTAGTATCGTAATACCTAAAATCGTGAATTGATTTATAATAGGGCACATAAGCAGAGTAGCCAGAGCGAGCACCAATTAAAGAGGGAACTTGGTAAAATATAGGACGAATTGCTGTACCTGACACCCCTAAATCTTGCATGCGATATTCGGTCTTTTCTGGCATGCTCCAGCGGTGCGAATTAATGGAGCTTGTATCTATTACAGTAAACGTTAAATCGTTGTATAAAACATTGTCTTCTTTAATATATTTAGTGGTATTGGGGCCATACACTAATTTAGTACTATCGTCCAAAATTTGAGCTTGAACTACCAAAGCAGAAATACCAAAAAACAAAATAAAAATTATCCTTATCACCATACAAAATTAACTACTAACCTGCCTAAAGTTCATGCTCCTTAACTTGCTTCTTCCTTTTCATACTTACTTACGATAGCCTCCTGAACAAGCGAATTAAAACGCTCCTCCTCTTGAAACAAAAATTGAACCGAAATTGGCAGATAGAACAAACCTATCTCTTCAGAAGAGTTAAATAGTTGATTTGATCGTATTTTAACAATATCTTTTTCCGTAGTAATTAATTGAGCATTATGCTCTTTAGCTTTGGCTAAGAGCTCTTTTAAGTCGTTTAACTTATAATCGTAATGATCTTTATACGAGACCACTTCGAGTAGATTAAAAGAATTTGATACATACTCTTCCAAGGGTCTTATATTAGCTAAGCCGGCAAAAAGCACTACGTTTCCTGAAAATTTATACCCAGGGGAAAAAGCGATTGGCATGCCGTAATTAATAGCTGAGAAGAAAATGGGTATGTCAGGAGTTGCGTATTTTTTTATAGAGTCAATTGTCTCCTTTCTTTCTGAAACAACCAGATCTAACGGACATTTTGTTATTAAAATGGCATCGGCTCTTTTGGCTCCACTCCTAGTTTCACGCAGATAGCCCGAGGGTAGTACATAATCATTAAAGAAGGGCGAAGAATATTGAGATAATAGCAAATTAAAATCAGGCGTAACAGTTCTATGCTGATAAGCATCGTCTAATAATATCACCTGAGTTTCTGCGTGCTCCATTAATATTTTTGGAATTGCCAGAGATCGATTTTCTCCAACGGCAACCGTAATTTCATTATTAAATTTAGTATGAAACTGGTAAGGCTCATCGCCTAAATCTTGCACAGTCGACTGGTCATTGGCAATTAAAAAACCCTTCGACTTACGCTTATAACCTCTACTGAGCGTTGCAATAGAGTACTGCGTTTTTAACAAACGAATTAAGTACTCCACCATGGGTGTTTTTCCCGTACCTCCAACCGACAAGTTGCCAACGCTAATCGTCATAATATCATAATTAAAGCTTCGGCTATAATTAATATTAAATAAATGATTACGAAACGTTGTAATCAAGGTGTAAATAATAGTGAGTGGATATAATATTACCGCACGAAAATTCATTTTATACGAATAAGTAAACAGTAGCTTTATCCTCAACTGCAAAATGCTAACTTTACATCTTTACAATTTGAGGCTACAAATATGACTAAAATAAAAGATGTAATTAACTATTTAGAAACAATTGCACCGCTAGCTTATCAAGAACAGTATGACAACTGCGGATTATTAACTGGCTCTGAAGAAGATTTAGTTTCTGGTGTACTTATTACCCTAGATTGTACCGAAGAAGTTGTTAAGGAGGCAATAAATAGAAAATGCAATTTAATCGTTACGCACCATCCTATCATATTTTCAGGACTGAAAAAAATTACTGGTAAAACCTATGTAGAACGCACCGTTATACGTGCCATTAAAAACGATATTGCCATCTACGCAATTCATACAAATCTTGATAACATACTTACCGGGGTAAATTTCCAATTTGCGCAACATCTTGAGCTTGAAAACCTATCGATTTTAAGCCCAAAATCAACTACATTAAACAAACTAGTATGCTTTGTGCCAAAAGCTAGCAAGGAGAAGGTATTAAAATCACTTTATTCTGCTGGTGCAGGCAATATTGGCAATTATTCGAATTGCAGTTTCACTTCTGATGGCACTGGCAGTTTCACGCCCAATGAAACGGCAACCCCAAGTATTGGTTCTGCAGGAAATGCAGAACAAGTAGAAGAAACTAGAGTAGAAGTTTTGTTTCCTGCCCATAAAGTAAAGGGGGTGATAGAAGCAATGAAAGCTTCACACCCCTATGAAGAAATTGCCCACTTTATAACTGAGCTAAACAATACCAACCAACACATAGGTGCAGGAATTATTGGAACGCTTAAAACCAGTTTATCTAAAGAGGAGTTTTTATCGCATGTAAAGCAACAGCTAAACCTTTCTATGATAAAGTTTACGAAAGAATATATTGGAAAAGTTAAAACCGTAGCCATTTGTGGTGGGTCTGGCAGCTTTTTATTACCCAATGCTATTCGTGCACATGCAGATGCGTATATATCGGCCGATTTTAAGTATCATGAGTTTTTTGATGCAGAAAATAAGCTCATGATATGCGATATCGGACATTATGAAAGTGAAGTGGCCACAAAAGATTTACTATATGATATTTTAAGCAAAAAATTCTCTAGTTTTGCACTCAATTTGTCAGAAATAGACACTAATCCAATCAGTTATTATAATTAAATGGAAAACACAGTTGCTAAAAAACTCGAATCGCTTGAGAAACTTCAAAAAGTAGATTCTAAAATTGATAATATTAAAAAAATCAGAGGGGCTTTACCTGAAGAAGTTAGAGATTTAGAAGATGAAATTGCAGGTTTAGATACAAGAGTAGGGAAATTTAACTCTGACTTAACAGATCTGGAGACTGGAATTGAAGATAAGAAAACAGGAATTAAAACTTCTGAAAAACTTATTCAAAAATACGAAGAGCAACAAATGAATGTTCGTAATAACCGCGAATACGATGCCATTACAAAAGAAATGGAGTTGCAGGCCCTTGAGATTCAAGTGTCGGAAAAAAGAATTAAAGAAGCCTTTGTTAAAATAGAGGCTAAAAAAGAAGATATTGAAGCAGCCAAAGCTGTAATTGATGAAAAAAATCAAGATCTAGAGGCAAAAAAGAAAGAGCTTGAAACCTTAGTAGCTGAAAGTGAAGCAGACGAAACGAAGTTAGAGAAAGAAAGAAAGAGAGCCTCTAAAGCTATTGATGAGCGTATTTTAACTGCTTATAATCGTTTAAGAAATAATGCTAAAAATGGTTTAGCGGTTGTAGCTGTTCAGCGTCATGCTTGTGGTGGATGTTTTAATATAGTACCACCTCAAAGACAGGCAGATATTAAAGAGAAGAAGAAAGTTATTGTATGCGAGCATTGTGGCAGAATACTTTCAAGTGTTGAGCTGGTAATTGAACCAGAAAAGCCAAAAAGAACGATTAGAAGAAAAAAGGCAGTAGCTAAAAAATAGTTGCTACAAAACATAAATAAAGAGGCTTTCGCCTCTTTATTTATGTAATAACCTGAGTTCGGCCTAAGGAATGCTGTCAGCTTTACACGAAAATTTCATAAGCAATTCAAATTTTTGCAGGACTAACGGGTTAATTCAAAAAAAATTGAGGCAGCTTAGGGAAGTTTCGTTAAAGCCCATGGGAAAATTTCTGACAGGCAACCTTTTAAAAATAAAAATCTTGAAATAATCCATTATGTCTTCACTTTTTATTTCCTAAATGTCACCTATCATCTTATTTTCTGAAAGCTATTCCTTAGGTCGAACTCAGGTTAATAATTTCTCTAAAACCCATTGATTCTAATAAACTTATTCTCGATTAAGGATTTTGGCAATGCTTTTATCAACGGCTTCGCTTGGTAAATAACGAGGCAAAAGCCACTCTTCAAATGCATTGGCAGAAATTGAATACCTGCTCTTGGGCTTCGATTTCTCAAAAATGCCAACCACTTTTTTTGCAAATGTGTTCGCTGGCATTCCTTTTTCGCCTGATTTAGAAAATAGTTTCAAAAAATTACCTGCTTGCTTACCAAAAGCTCCATTTTTTACTTGTTCGGGCAATTCAACATCACCCTTCTCCCAAATAGGTGTTTTAATTGCAGTTGGGCCTATAATTATCACTTTAATTCCCAAATGCATTAACTCTCTTCTTAAGCTTTCTGAAAAGCCCTCAACGGCATGCTTTGAACTACAATAAGGGCTCATAAAAGGAAACCCAATTTGGCCAGCAGCCGAGCTGATATTAAGAATTCTACCGGGTTTTCCGTTAAAACCAACCTCAGCTCCTAATAGAGGTAAAAAGGCCTGAGTAACTTTAATCAATCCGAAAAAATTTACATCAAATTGATGTTTATACTCCTCCATTTCTAAATCATAAACAGTGCCTGTAACGGCAATACCTGCATTATTAATAAGGCCAACTAGCGATTCTCCCTTAAGCAATTGTTTTACTTCATCAACTGCTGTGTCAATTGCCTTATGGTCGGTAACATCAAAAACTAGGGGTAAGAAATTATCGGGGTACTGATCCATAAGCAAACCCGCATCTTCCAATTTTCGAACTGACCCTAACACTTGATACCCTTTTTGAGCAAATTGTTTTGCCAATTCAAAACCTATGCCTGTTGATACTCCAGTAATAATTATAGCATTTTTCATAACTTTTCAATTGTATAGAGAGTACTTTTCACTACTAAGCACCCATAATTGCCACCAAAACAGTGGTAACACAACCAACCCAATTATATTTCAACTGCAAGTAGTAACATATCATCGGTTTGCTCTCTGCTCCCTTGCCACTCCTTCATTTCTTCTTCGAAATAAAGCTTTATTCCATTTATCCCATTCGATTTTTCAAACACATTAAGCAATCGTTTGGTCAAAAATTTTTTATTTTCTGTACCTCCAAACTGATCAACAATGCCATCAGTAAAAAACACAATAGCATCGCCTTTTTCAAGGTCAAAAAAGTGAATATCATATTGCGAACCTGCAGATAAAGCACCTCCAACTGAGTTTCTGCTCCCTTTAATAACCTCTAGTTCATTCCCTTTTTTAAGAATCATAGGCCTCTTGGCACCTGCAAAACTCAGGCGTTTATTACGTTTATTATAGGTGCAAACTGCCACATCCATTCCATCCTTTAAAGAGCTGCCAAGTTTGGATTGGCCTAAGCCTTCTCTAACTTTATTATTAAGTTTCTTTAATATTTCATCTGGCTTACAAATTTTATCCTCCGTTATAATTTGCTTTAATAGGCTGGTACCCATCACGCTTAAAAAAGCGCCAGGAACCCCATGACCTGTACCGTCAGCCAGAACTAAAATAATGTTTTCGTTAATTTCATCTGCCCAATAAAAATCGCCACTTACCACTTGAGAAGGCTTGTAATAAAGGTATGCTGAGTTATAAATGGATTCGATAGAAGAAAATTCTGGCAAGATGGCTTCTTGAATTCCTTTAGCGTATTCAACACTATCCATTATTTCCTTATTTTGCTTTTCAATGGTGTTATTCTTTTGCTTTAACACTTGGTTGGCTCTTGCTTTAAATAAATACCTATAATACATAAAGCCCAAAAGAATAATAACTAAAAAGATAATAGCTGCAGCCGCATACAGTTTATATTCATTAACCTGAGCATTAGCGCTAAGAATAGAAATTTCCTGTTCTTTGTTCTTAATTTGGTAGCTCGTTTCGATTGCATTTAACTTTTGAGCCGACTCCGTTTTATACAAGGTATCTTGAAGCTGCGCATATAACTGACTATACTCATAGGCCTTTTCAAAATTACCTAATCCCATAGCGACCATCTCCAAGCCTTTATAACAATCTTTCTCTATTGGCTTTGCTCCTACTTCTAGTGCAAAGTTTAATGCCTTCTTAAAATGATTATGAGCTTGTTCTAATTGATTTGTTATCAACCCCACTTCTCCCAATTTTTGATGATAGTAGGCCAAAACATATCCTGTATCAGGTATTTTAGTAAAGAACATCAGAGATTGATTTAAGTAAAACGTTGCTGAATCTGCTTCCTTCTCGTGTAAAAAAACCTCTCCTAAGGAGCCATTTGAATAGGCTTCAGAAACCTTATCATTCAATAAAACATCGATTGCTAAAGCATCTCTAAGTACCGTATAAGCAGAATCGTAATATTTAAGATTACTATAAGCTAGTGCCATGTTATTTAGTGTAATACTATACCTAGCACTATCTGACATCTGCCTCTTTAATACTAATGATTTTTTATAATACTTAATAGCTAGTCTCGACCGTTTTAACTCATCGTAATTATTGGCGATATTATTCATCAACCTGCTTTCAATCGACTTACTATCACTGCCTAACTGATTAACTAAGCGAACGGCTTCTAAAAAATTGTCATTGCTTTTCGATAAATCGCCAAGTTTATAAAAAACGATCCCTAATCGATTATACGCTGTTAATAGATTATTTGCAGTACCAAACTCTTGCGCAAAAGCCAATACTTCATTTGCATATTCTAACGATTTAAATAAATTATCATTATCATAATAACTACTAATTCTTATACCGGTCTCAATTTTTTTACTACCAATCTGGTTTTTGTATTCGTATAATAAGCTATCTAACTGTGTTTGTGCTATACTGCCGGCACTTGCAAAAATTAGCAATAAGAACAGGCACAAAATTCTAACCATTTTAAATTTCATTTGAGTGGGCTACTAAATTAAAATAATTATTGAAATTTGCATTTTAATTAGATTGCTATTTCTAGAATTTGTTAATTTTAACAATACTATAAAATTACATATATACTATTCATAGATTAGTTTTAATTAAAAGAGTTTAAACCCGAATTATGCGATAGGGTTCGTGATGAGGCTTTAAGTCACAATAAATCAGGCAGTTTGGATTCGAAAGCATAGCACCGCTATGGTGAGAACACAAACAAAGCAAAGCGACTGATTTGAAGTGAGTTAAAGGCTTAATAGAAATTCTATTGCATATTTCGGGTTAAAGTACCCTTTGTTCAAATGAGTTAGTAAAAAAGCAAATTAGTTTATTGTACATTATAAAAACCACCACATAGCTTTATATGAATAATTATCAAAAACTGATTAATAATGGAGACTACCAGCAAGTAGTAGATGAATTAACGGCATTACTGGCCTCTGATAGTTATAATACAGAAGCTCTTATATGGTTGGCAAAAGCTCAGTTTAAATTAGAACAATTCGAGGAAGCCATAAATAATTACAGTAAATTGATAAATCTGCTTCCTTCTATTGCTGACCTTTACTCGGACAGAGGCCTTTGTCACCATTTAGCCGGTGAACACGATTTGGCCTTAAACGATTTTGACAAGGCAGTAGAACTAGAACCAGAAAATGCGTACCGTTACTCTTGCAGAGCCTTTGTAAAAGATTACTACAAAGATTATCAGGGTGCATTAAAGGACTATAATAAGGCCATTGAAATTGACCCAAGTGATGCCATTACACATAACAACAAAGGCGTTTTAGAAGAAAAACTTGGCTTTGCAGATCAGGCACAGCAAAGTTTTAAGGCTTCTAACCATATTCAAGGGATAGATTTAGAAAAAGAATTAGCCAACATAAATAGTTCAGAGTTGCCCGCAATTACATTATCTAAACCGGAGATAAGAAAATTATCGTTCTACAGCTACCTCTCTATTATTAAATCTGTGTTTACAACAAAGAAGGGGCTTAAGGAGTTTATTGGCTATTTAACTACCAAAAAGAAGTAATTCTCATTTATTCCATCCTTAGCTTTTCCCATTTTTTATCTTGGTTATAAAAAAATTTGTCTGAATTTAATTGTAAGGGCGATTCAATATTATTAGAATACAAGCCTCCTGTGCCCAATCCTTGAGGCAGAACAACCTCTAAGGAGGAGGCAAATTGACTAATTGCATTCAGCCCTATATTGGATTCTAAGGCAGAAGTTAGCCACCACCCAATCTTTAACTCTTTTGCAATTTCTATCCACTCCAAACAGCTAGCAAAACCACCAAGCAACGAAGGTTTAAGAATAATGTATTGAGGTCTTATTTCTTTCAAAAGAGTTTTTTTCTCTTGATAATTATGTACTCCAATAAGTTCCTCATCTAGTGCAATGGGTACAGGTGTTGATTTACATAGGTTGGCCATTTGCTTTCGCTGGCCTGCTTTAATAGGTTGTTCAATAGAATGCACCCCTAACTCACCTAATTTACTTAAGATAGCTCCTACTTCTTTATACGAAAAAGCTCCATTTGCATCAACTCTAAGTTCTAATTTTATAGAAGGATACTTTTTACGAACAGTTTCCAATAAGTGCATCTCATCCTCAAGATGAATAGCGCCAATTTTAATTTTAATACAGCTAAATCCAGCATCAACCTTTTCTTGTAACCTACCGAGCATCAATTTAGAATCACCCATCCATACTAAGCCATTAATTTGCATCGATTTTGTTTCGTCATAAAATTTATTATTAAAGCACTTTTTTCGGCCACCATAATATAAATCGAGCAAGGCAGTTTCAACCCCAAACCTAACAGAAGGCAACTTGGAGTCTACCCTTTTGGCAAGTATAAAAATAGCCTCTTCTGAGGTGGGCAATTTATGGTTTTCAAGCTTTGCTAGCTCCTTTTTAAGGCAAAACTCAAAATCAGGAATATCATCAATGCTCAAACCGTTTAAGGGGCCGGCCTCTCCTATTCCATAAATAGTTTCGTTATTAGTGTCAGCAACTTTAATAAACCAGGTGTTCTTATGGTTTAAAACACCTCTACTTGTCCCTGCTTCAAAAAGGAAGTTCAGCTTCCGAAACTCAATCTTAAATTTTAATGCCATTATAATAGTTAATAACTCAATTCTAAGCAATTTTGTGTTAAGAATAGACACTACATGCCAAAAGAACCAATCATTGACTTAAAGAAGTTTCTTTATGATTTACCAAATGAAAAAATTGCATTTGAGGGCACTTCCAAAAGAGATGATTCGAAGCTTTTGTATTATAAAAATGGCAAAATTAGTGACTACATATTCAAGCAAATCACCAGCCTCATTCCCGATAATGCAACACTGGTTTTTAATAACACCAAAGTAATTCCTGCACGTTTGCACTTGCAGAAAAAAACAGGTGCTGCAATAGAGATTTTTTTACTCAAACCGGCTAATAATAAAGAGATTAGCCAATCCTTAGAAAGTACAAAAAACGTGGTATGGGAATGTATGATTGGGAACTTGAAAAAGTGGAAAGAAGGGGAAATTTTAGCTCAAAATATTATCATTTCTAATGACACCATTCAGCTTAGTGCAACATTAATTAATAAAGATAGTAAATTGGTTAAATTTGAGTGGAGTAACAACCAAATATCATTTGCTCAACTAATTGACAACCTGGGAAATACGCCACTACCCCCTTACATAAAAAGAGATGTAATGGAAAGTGACAAAAACCGTTATCAAACTGTGTATTCAAAGGTGGAAGGAGCTGTTGCTGCTCCTACAGCAGGCCTACATTTTACTAAGGACATATTGCAGCAATTAGAGGATGCTGGGATCAAGCAAAAACAGCTTACTTTACATGTTGGAGCTGGCACTTTTATGCCCATAAAATCAGAATCGGTTCAAGAGCATCCCATGCATAACGAAACCATGATTGTTCCTGTTGATTTAATAAAGTCTATCATTGAATCTGGCTTCACAATTCCTGTTGGAACCACCTCTATGAGAACCCTTGAAAGTCTTTACTGGTTTGGGGTAAAATTAATTAACAACCCGGATGCAAGCTTTAAAATTGACAAACTTTTTCCTTACCAACTAAGAAGCATAAACCCAACTAAGAAAGAAGCGTTTGAAGCCATACATAATTATGCGGATAACAAAGAACTAGACTACCTGTATGGAAACACCGAAATATTTATATTTCCTGGGTATAAATTTAAGGTTTGCGAGGGCTTAATCACGAATTTTCATCAGCCTGAAAGCACCCTTATACTGCTTGTAGCTGCCTTTATTGGAGAGGATTGGAGATCAATTTACACACATGCATTGCAAAACGAGTATAGATTTTTAAGCTTTGGTGATAGTTCTCTATTAATTCCTTGATAAAGAATCCGAATTGATTAGGGTTTATTGCTTTGTAACAAATCAAAATAACCTTATCTTTCATCTTTATTAACAACCAGTACCCTTGAAAAATTTAATCCTCAAGACCTTTAACGCACGCCCAGAAGAATTTTCATCCATTGGGGTACTGCTAATTCTTGGTTTTTTTATGGGTATTTTTTTAGCAACCTACGATGTAGCTGCTCCTGCCTTGTTTTTAGCCACCTTCGAAGACAACACTATCTTGGCCCAGGCCATCCTTTTATCAGGAGTTTTAAGTGTAATTAGCACGTATATTTATGCCTATCTGCAACGTAGAATTGCTTTCCAAAGTTTGGTGCTATTTTTTTTACTTCTACTTTTAGCTGGCACTGCAGCTATTTGGGTACAAAGCAATGCCTCTGAAGCTAACGAAGTTGTTGTTTTTGTCGCTTTTATTTTAGCACTGCCCTTTTCTTTTATTGCAAGCCTAATTTTTTGGGGGTATTTCGGTAGGGTGTTCAACTTAAAGCAATCAAAAAGAGTTATTGGAGGAATTGATACTGGACAGCTAATTGCATCAATACTGGCATTATTTGCAATTGGTTACATTCTAGACAATAGCATTATTAGCACTCCCCAGTTATACATTGGCTCTGTGGCAGGAATTGTGGGAATGATAATTGCCACTTTTTCAGCAAACTCATTACTTAGCAAAACCTCTTTAAACGTAAAAAAAGTAAAATCACAACCTTTTTCTAAAATATTCGGTGACCGCTACACACGTTGGATGACCTTATTTGTGATTGTTTCGCTTATTGCAGTTACATTTATTGATTACAGTTTTTTAACGGTAACCAATATACAATGGGAAACAGTTGCTGAAAAAGGAGCATTTTTAGCAAAATTTGAAGCCACAGTGGTCATTTTTAGTTTTTTATTTCAAACTTTTGTAACTGACTGGCTAATAGAAAATTATGGCCTTAAAGTCTCCTTAATAGTTAATCCATTACTAGCAATTGTATTAGCAGGTGCTGCTTTATTGGTGGGTTTAATAATGGGTTTTACCGATCAAGCTGAAAATTTTGTTTGGTTTTTCTTGGCAGTTGCTGCTAGTAAACTGTTTATCGACTCCCTAAAAGATGCGCTTGATGGCCCAACCTTTAAACTCTATTTTCTACCAATAGATAGCGACATTAAGTTTGATGTTATAACCAAGGTGGAAGGAGTGGTTACCGCTATTGGTGGAGTTCTTGCAGGTTTAATCCTAATAGGAATGAACCAATTTGATGTAGAGCTCATTTTTGTAGTTGCAGGCCTAATTCCAGTTCTTTTTGCTTGGTATTTTATCACAAGTAAGCTCCATAACGGCTATAAATCAAGCTTGCAGCACACCCTGGAGAAAAATAAAAAAACAACAGGTCATCATGACAATGAGTTAAATAACGACCAAGTACCTGAAGAGCAAATAATTAATGGTTTAAAATTATTGGAAAGAACAAGTCCTGGAACCTTTGAGAAAACAGCACTCAAAATGGTTGATAGCGTAAAGGGCAATATTTTTAATTATTTAGAGTCAAAAATTAAGAAGATGGAACTGGAGTTTGACTCTAAGCCATCCAACTCAAATCTTGAACTCAAAAACCTTGCTAACAAAGCAGCAAATGAAGCTGAAGCCGGAGATGTAATTTCAATCTCTCCAGATAGATTATATACTTTATCTAAATCAACACTCAAAGAAGACCGAATATTAGCTATAAAATTGTTGAGGAGTTTAGTCTCTGATAAATCCATTTTTGTTTTGCTCGAACTGTTAAGAGATCAAAATGCAGATGTAAAGCGACAAGCTATTATTACAGCACGCAAGGTAAAGCGAAAGGAAACTTGGCCCCTATTAATTGAATTGCTTGGCAATAAAACATTTACTTACGATGCATCATCTGCATTAATTGAATCGGGTGAAGCAGTACTTCAAAGTTTAGAAAATGCGTTCCACAGGTCTGGGCAAAGCCAGTCAGTAATGCTAAAAATCATTTCTATTATTAGCCAAATAAATTTACCAGAGTCGCACGATATCCTTTGGGAGAAAATAGATTTTCCAGATCGAAAAATTGTACGACAGATTCTGTTAGCCTTTAAAGAAAAAAACTTTAGAGCAAGTGAAAACGAGTTAGGGCAGCTCAACGATATTTTATCTGATGAAATCGGCAAAGGCATTTGGAACTTAGCTGCCATCGATGAATTGTCTGATGAAGACTATAATGGGCCTCTAAAATTGGCATTAGCAGATGAGGTTGAGAGCAATTTTAGTATGATATATATTATTCTCTCCATGCTTTACGACAGCGAATCGATAGAACTGGTGAAGGAAAACATTGAAGCAGGTACAAGTGAAGGAAACACCTTTGCACTAGAACTTTTAGACATTTTTATTGCCCCTGACCTTAAGCCAAAGCTTTTTCCTTTACTTGACGATATTGAAACCAAGGAGAAGCTAGTTAAACTACAGCACTTTTACCCACGTCAATCCTATAACGAAGCCACCACCTATAATTTTTTACTTAATAGAGATTATAATAATATTAATCGTTGGACGAAAGCGTGTACCTTATATGCCTTAAAATACAACAAACAGGAAGAGGTTACAAAAAGCATAATAGCACAAATGTTTAACCCTGATAGTTTGCTCTCGGAATTAGCGGCCGCAATTATTATTGAAGACAATAAAGAAATTTATGAAAGTATATCTGAAAGGCTGCTTCTTCAAAATAAAGACTTTAGGGATATAATGGATCGGATTGAGAAAGACCTTCCACTAAAATTCGATATGTGTCGATTTTTTGCAGAAGGTGACTCATTCAAATTCTTAACAGGGCTTCACATTTCTCAAATTATAGATAAAGCAGAGCTCTTAGAACTGAATACTGATGATGAACTCTTTATTTCAGATGACCAGTTTGCTTATTATGTATTATCCAATAGTCCAACTGTAATTGCAGCAGATGGAGCTGAGTCTAGTTTTATTGAACATGAGTTCATTGGCAACATGTTTTCAAGTGAGGACACTCGATTAGAGAAAATAATTGCAAAGAAAGAAGTTAAGCTTTTTAAACTAAGTTTAAACGACATATTTGATGTGCTAACAAACTATAAGGTGCTAGCAAATAGAATAATAAATACGACAAGCAAAAATTTGCAAAACCATTTTTATCAACATTCAAAAAACTAATTTTCTACAATGGAAATAGATATTTTAATTAATTATAGCGAAACTGATAACAAAGCAGAAAATGGCAATGATGGCTGGGTAAGCAGTTTCGAAAAGTTTTTGCAAACAATTTTAAGCCAGGTTTTAGGAGCTAACCCTGTGATAGTTTCAAAATCAGATGCCGATTCTTTAACCAAAACAGAACTAAAAAACACAGGAGTACTAGTTAGTATTATTTCTAATGAAATGGTTAAGAGTGGCCCCTGCTTAGACGCCATAGAAGAGTTTTACGCTGGAAAAAAATCAGATGCCAAAGTGCTTAAGGTAATGAAAGAGCATGTTAGTGTTGAACTTTTACCTGCAAAACTAAACCAGCTAATCCCGTACGAATTATATAATGCCGAAAGTGATGATAAAAATGCTTTTTACGACTTTTTTGGGCCCAATGCCGAAAGTATTTATTGGATGAAGCTCGTAGATCTTGCTTTTGATATTAATGAATTATTATATGAACAAGAAAATAATGTTAAAAACATTAAACCTTTGTTCGATCGAAAATCTATTTATTTGGCAGTAACCGGAAACGACCTTTCTATACAGCGTAATATTATTAGAAGAGAACTTCAACGACACGGCTTTAAAGTGTTACCTAATCACAACCTCTCTCCTAAACTTGATGACCTCACCAAAGAAATTAATAAAAATTTAGAAGAATGTGTTTTTGGAATCCACTTATTAGGCAACTCTTATGGCGATATTCCTGAAGGAAGCGACCGCTCAGTGGTTGACCTGCAAAACAAACTAGCCTCACAAATTAAAACCAAAGACGGAGGAAAAATGCAGCGATTGATTTGGATTAAACCCGACCAAACAAAATCAAGCGATAAGCAAAAGGTGTTCTTAGAAAACTTGCAAAGAGACGCTACTGCTTTAGAGGGTGCAGAGGTTCTTCAAACACCGTTGGAAGATTTTAAAAATATAATGAGGGAAGAAATGTTTGTAAATGACAGTTTCGGGGTTCCGCAGGAAGAAACATTTCATGTGGACAAGAAAAAACTCAATGTTTACCTTATTTATGATAAAATTGATAAAAATTCCGTTTCATCTATTATAAAATTATTAGTTAAAGAGGGGTTAAATGTTATTGAACCTGATTTTGGCAATGATTTACTAGAGGTTAGGAAAGGGCATCTTGAAAAACTTAAGCAATTAGATCTTGCCATTGTTTTTCAAGAAAAGGTAAACATGAATTGGGTGAGAATGAAGTTATTAGACCTGCTTAAAGCCCCAGGTTTAGGCAGAAATAAACCCATTGTTGGCAAAGCTATTTTAGCCGGAGAAGGCATTGAATTATCAAAAGAAGGCTTTGTAGATTACGAAGTGGATTTAATTGAATTTAAAAATAAAAAATCTACTGAAGATGCAATTATAGCATTTATTAAAGGACTAAATAAAGCAATATGAGCACCATAACCAGTCATATTGAGAATCCATTTCCAGGACTCAGACCATTCAATATAGACGAAAGTCATTTGTTCTTTGGCAGAGAAGGGCAAACAGATGAGGTATTATTAAAATTATCGCAACATCGATTTGTAGGTATCATTGGTCCATCCGGAAGTGGTAAATCTTCCTTTATTTATTGCGGAGCTCTCCCCATTTTATATGGAGGTTTTTTAACAGAAACGGGGCCTAATTGGGAAGTAGTTGTAACCCGGCCTGGTAATAACCCTATCGAAAATTTAGGCGAAGCCATTTTAGAGCATGACCCTGCCTACGACAAAGCAAACTACGAAGATCGAAAGATTAAAAGAACCATTATTTCTACCCTAATGAAAAGTAGTTCATTAGGATTGGTGGAAGCCATTCAGCAAACCAGAAAGCAAACTGGCAAAAACTACTTGATCCTGGTCGATCAATTTGAAGAACTCTTCAGATTTAAAGATGATAGCTTAAACACCGACTCCGTTAATGAAACCCTCAGTTTTATTAACCTATTAATGGAGGCTATAAATTATAAAGACGAGCCTATTTATATAGCTATTACTATGCGCTCCGATTTTATTGGAGAATGTGCGCAATTTGCGGAGCTCACTAGAAAAATTAATGATAGCCACTATTTAATTCCAATGCTCACACGTGAGCAGAAAAGAAGAGCCATCGAAGGCCCTGTGGCCGTTGGTAGTGGAGAAATTACGCCAAGGCTTGTTCAAAAATTGCTTAACGATTTAGGTGACAACCCCGATCAGCTTCCGATTTTACAGCATGCTTTAATGCGTACATGGGACTATTGGAAGAATAATAAAGAAACCGATAGCGAAGAAATGGACCTCAAACATTACGAGGCCATTGGCACCATGGAAGAAGCCCTTTCCATGCATGCAAACGAAGCTTTTGATGAGCTTAACGATTACCAAAGAGAAATATGTGCCATTCTGTTTAAAGCCATTACTGAAAAAAGAGGTGAGAGCTTTGGCATAAGGCGCCCTACCCTACTGAGTGAAATTGCTTCTATTGCAGATGTATCAGTAGAAGAAGTATCGAGTGTAATTGAACGATTTAGAGAGCCAGGCAGGTCGTTATTAATGCCTCCCGCAGACCAAATACTGCATGCCGACTCTATGATAGACATCTCGCATGAAAGCTTGATGCGCATTTGGGTTCGATTAAAAAACTGGGTAGATGAAGAGTCGGAAGCTGTAAGTATGTATTTGCGGCTTTCCGAAGCCTCAGCCATGCATCAGGTGGGTAAAGGAGGTTTATGGCGACCACCAGATTTACAATTAGCACTCAATTGGCAATTAAAACATAAGCCCACCCTTGTTTGGGGGCAAAGGTACGACCTTGCCTATGAGCGCACTATGGTCTTTCTCGAATACTCTAAAAAAGAATTTGAGGAAGAGCAAAAAATTAAAGAATTACAAGCTAAAAGAGCCCTAAAACGTGCTCGAATGACTGCCTTAATTATGGGGGCTGCCACTGTAATTTCTTTATTCTTTTTACTCTTTGCTTTTGTGCAAAAAACAGCAGCCGAAAAATCAGAAAAATTAGCATTAGAAGAATCTGTTCGAGCAAACGCCAATGAAAAGAAAGCTAATGAGAATTTGATTGAAGCTAATAGGCAAAAAGCAGCTGCAGATATAGCCAGAGATAAAGCAGATGAGTCTGCTATTGCTGCCCAAAAAGCTGAACAAGTTGCTATCGATGAAAAAGCGGTAGCAGTTAAGGCTACAGGCAGGGCTCAAAGAGCAGAGGCTAACGCAAAAGATAAAGAGCTAATTGCCATAGAAAAGGGAGAAGAAGCTAGAAAAGCTGAAGCCAAAGCCCAAAAAGAGAAAGAAAATGCAGATAAACTTAGATACCTAGCCCTTTCAAAAGCGCTGGCCATTAAGGCCACTAAAAACATACCAGATTCACAATTAAAAGGATTATTGGCACGCCAAGGCTATAATTTTAACGTGCAACATGCCGGGCCTAGCTTTAATTCAGACATTTATGATGGAGTATATAAAGCACTGGCTCAATTTGGCGATATTTCCACAAAAAGTTTAAAAGGCCATTCGCAACAAGTAAATGTGGTTATTAATAATGGGAGCAGTGATCAAGGCATTTTTTCTGCCGATTCTGAAGGAAAAATATTGCAATGGTCAGTTAAAAACGGCCAAGTAAGTGCCGATACCATTGTAGGTGCAAGGCTTGGATATAACACCAAGGATTTAACAGGCGACCCAAATGGTGATTGGCTCATTGCAAGTGGAGATTACCCATCGGCTGATGGCAGCACCTTTATTGATTACTTTAATTTAGCCAACAACGCAACAAGGCGATTAGAAGGTTTTAAGGGTGTTATTCAAAACACCGTGCTTCTACCTTCAAAAAACGAGTTTTTAGCGTTACAAGAAAATGGAAGAGATATAGTCAAATATAGTTTTTCAACAAATGCTGTTAGTGCATTTATTATGCCTTCTGTAAAAGTTAATCATTTGGCACTAAGTGCAAATGGCAAATTATTGGTGGGTGGTGGTAACGATGGGAAAGTGTTTATTTGGGACCTCTCCAATGGTAATAAAGAACGAGTTATTTACGAAACCAAGGGCGATGCCATTACTTCGGTACGGTTTAGCCCAAATGGCAGATATTTAGTAGCTGGTAATAGAGAAGGACTAGTAACTATTATAGAACCAGTAACAGGAGCTGTTGTAAGAAGGTTTTCTGAAATACAAGCGCAAATCAATGATGTAGAATTTAGCCCCAATGGTAAATTTCTAGCCGTTGCCAGCCTCGATGGCACCCTGAGGGTTTGGAATATGGATGAATTAAAATTACAGCCTCTGGTTCTCTCGGGCTATACCGATTGGGCGGCAGCTCTTGATTTTACCACTGATGGTGAGTTTTTATTAGGAGGAGGCTTTGCCAATGGCGAAGTTCGGGTTTGGCCTATTGACATTACCCAAATGGCTGAAAAACTATGCACACATATAAACAGAAGTATGACGAATGAAGAATGGGAAATATATGTGGCAGATTTAAAAGATATTGCAAAAGAAAATACGTGTAAAAATGTTCAAAACTAATTGGTATAAAATAACTTTTTCACTCTTACTTTTTAGCTTTTATTCTGGTGCTATATACGGGCAGGAAGAAAAGAGTGATTGTGTTATAAAGCTAGAACAAGCGCAATCCAAGTACGACCAAGGCAGAATACAAGATGTAGAACCCCTGATAGGTGACTGCCTGGCAGACGGAGGTTTTGATAAAACCGGTAAAACTCAAGCACTTAAATTGCTTACTTTATCCTACTTATTTTTAGAAGAGCCGGAAAAAGCGGGTGAAACCATGTTAAAGCTACTTCATGCCAATCATTTGTTTACAGTAAACCCTGCCATAGACCCCAGCGAGTTTATAAACTTATACGATAAATATAGGCACGAACCTATTTTTAATATTGGAGGCATGTTTGGGACAGTTTTTGGTTCGCCAATTATTACAGATTTAAATGGAACACCAGACCTAAATAATGATTCAAGGCAATCCTACTCTCCTCTTTTGGGCATTAAAGGCGATTTATTCATTGAGTATAAGTTTAAACCAAAACTATATTTATTGGGAGGGTTTAGCTTTCAGATAATAGAATTTGAAAAAACACATGAATCGCAAAAAATTATTAGCGGTGCTTTGAATGGAGGGTTTACCGGAGCCGAAGAAGTAACTTCAATCGAAATACCCCTATTAGTTCAATATCATTTTTGGAAAAAAAATAAATTCACTATGTATTGTGCCTTAGGAGTAGCCCCTCAATTATTATTAAGTGAATCATATCAAAGTGATGCAACTACGTTTGAAATTGATGGTAGGTTAGTAACAACTAATAAAATAGTTTTAACCCCTGATAGAAATAGATTTAATATTTCTGCCATAGGAATTATTGGGGCAAAAATGCAACTTGATGAAGGGTATATAAATCTTAGGGTTAGATATTCTCAACAAGTGTTAAACTCAAGCAACCCTGAAAACTCTTTAACTCCATCAAACCCAAACCTTTTATGGGAATTAACTGATGCCTACGATGGATTTAGACTCCAAGATATTGGTTTTTCAGTAGGATATACAAGAAACATTTTTATACCTAAAAAATTAAGATAACATGCGTATTGCGTTTTTATACCTTTTACTTCTTGCCCTTTTGGGTGGTTGCTCGGTTAACAACTTAGAACCCAACCAAACCGCTACATTTCTAAAGTATTATAGCGAAACCGGTACTATGAATAGCAAGGATGTAGTAGTTTTAGAGGATGGTTTTTTGATTTTGAGTACCTACACAGATTCAACCACCTTATTATTGAAAACTGATTTGTTAGGCAATAAACTTTGGGCTCAATCTTTAACTTATTTTAGTGGTAGCTCAATAACTGAAGCAACTGATGGTTACATCGTTATCGGTGATAGTATAAATATCATAGATGGAACAACCTTTATGCAACTAATCAAAACCAATAAAGAAACAGGAGCTAGACTTGGTTCTACTTTTATAGGCACGGGAGCAGAACATGGATCTGCGGTTACGTTTACCGCAAACGATGAAATTATTGGATTAGGTTATACCTCAACAGCACAAGGCGACTCCATTCTATTGCAAGGCTATTCTTTAGACTTAACTCCTATTTGGCCATCCCCTAGAAAATACCTTTCTGAATTACCCGGTAATTCACTTTATGATGAAAACGAACGTATTACCTGGCTAAACTATTATGCCAACCAAAGCAGTGTGAGTGTTACTACTGTTTTACATAATAATGAAGGAAACGAATCCAACCCTACCTTGTTTGATGATCAAATACTAACAAATACAGAAGGCGATATAGTAAAAACACCTGGAGGCTTTGGGCTTGTACAGTCTGTAAATAGTAATGGCGAATCTAAAATTGGGTATGCATCCCTTATTAATGGAAGTATTAGTAGTGAAATAATTATTGAAGCCGGAGACTTTGCAACTGGTAATTACATTGGGTATTCTTTAACCAACACGCTTAATGGCGTACTTATAGCAGCTACAACAGATGAACATTCTGAAGAGGCAAGAACTGACGCAGACTTATTACTTTTGGAACTTGACATTGATGGCAATATAGTACCTGAGGGCATTAACCAAACTTTTGGTGGTACAGGCGATGAAATACCGGTAAAAATTAGAAGAACTACAGATGGCAGCTACCTAATCTTAGGCACCTCTATAAATACGAAGGGCGCGCAACAAACATTTTTATTAAAAACAAACAGCAAAGGCTTATTAAACTAGTTGGCAAATGATTAAAATTAAACCTATCAGTTTTACGGAATTTGTAAAGCCCACATTTATATTAAGTATCTTAATAGTTTCAGTACTGTTTTCTTTTACAAAAGCAGTTGCTCAACCAACCTTGTCTGCTCCAACAGCAACTGCAACTACCAATACAACTGCCACACTAGGTGGCACTGTTGATACGGGTACAGGCATAACCGAAAGAGGCACTGTTTGGAATGTTGGCTCAGCCCCTTCTATTGGAGACAATCTATTAGCAGAAGGAGGTACAACTACAGGTACTTTTACACATAGTAGGATAGCATTACCCCCTAAATCACAAATATTTTATGCTCCTTACGCCATTGATGGTGGAGGAACAACCGTTGGCCCCGATGACAACTTTTACACATTAGCCAACGAACCTGGAGCCATCGCAACATTTACTTCTGGCACTCAAACCAGTACCTCCATTGATTTAACATGGGATGCTTCTACTGGTGCAACTGGCTACCTTGTTTATATGAGCACTGGTGGTTCAGCCCCAACTCCTACTCTTACAGATGGAACATCTCCCACGGGGAGTCCAGTAAATCAGAGTGGAACCTCCTTTACAGAAACTGGACTTACACGGTATACAGAATACAGCTTTACGGTTATCCCCTATGATTGGGATGGCGGTGAAGAAACAACTTATAATTTTGGAACTCCGATAACACTAACCTCTGTATTTACATTAGAAACCGCCCCTGTTGTAACTTCACCAACGGAAACAGCTATTACAAATAATAGTGCTACTTTGGGTGGAAACATAACCGATGTTGGAGGAAACGTTTTAACTGAACGAGGAACCCTTTGGGAAACATCTTCACCTATAAGCATATCAGATAATCAATTAGATGAAGGAGGTACAGGCGGAGGTGTATTTACTGATGCAAGAAGTAGTTTACCTGCAAAAACACAAATATTTTATGCTCCTTATGCCATTAACGCAGTGGCCACAACCATTGGACCCGAAGGCTCTTTTTACACCTTAGCCAACGAACCTGGAGCTATTGCAACATTTACTTCTCCAGCTCAAGCTGCAACAACAATCGATCTAAGCTGGGGGGCTTCTACCAATGCTTTTGGCTACCTTATTTATATGAATACTGGTAGCACTGCTCCCTCACCTTCTCTTACAGATGGGGCAGCACCTACTGGCAGCCCTGTGGCAAATATTACAGGAGGTACGACCACCACAATCTCTCCTCTATTAGCAGTAACTGAATATAGCTTCACAATCGTGCCTTATGATTGGGATGGAAGTGAGCCAACAACTTATAATTATGGGAACTCAAATACCTTAACATCAGTATTTACACTTTGTAATTACCCAACCACACAACCTACGGGTTTATCATTCTCAACAGTTCATGGAGATCATTTTGATTTAAGCTGGACAGGTGGAAACGGTGATAGGACTTTGGTAGTTATTAAAGAAGGAGGTGCAGTAGATGCTGTACCTGTTGATGGTGTTACCTATACGGCAGACACTGATTTTGAAAGTGGAAGCGAAATAGGTACAGGTAATTATGTGGTTTCCACGGACGATAATGGATCGGATGTTACTATTAACAATCTAAATAGTTCTAGCACCTATTTTGTGGCTGTGTTTTCCTATAACAACAGCACAAAATGTTATAACATTACTTCCCCTCCTACAAATTCTACCACAACACCAGGGCCTTTACCTACTTCTACCATAACTGGTGGTACGGGAGCAGCCTCTATTAGTTCGATACAAAACTCGTTTTTAGGAGCTCCTATTGTTTTTACTTTTACCCTTACCGATGATGCTGGTGATGGTAATGATACTGAATTTACGCAATTAATCATTAATCGCGAAACGGGGAGTGACGATACCGGAGGCTGGGCTGGTGTACTGGCCAGTGCAAGATTAAGCCATGATGGTAGCGGGGGCGATACATATACAGCAACCCCTACAGATAATAGCATTGTTTTCACAGGTATATCAAATTCAAACAATCAACTAGGAAATATTCCTGAAGGAACCCCTAAAGTAGTATCTCTTATAGTATACCTGGAAACAAATTTAGGAGGCCTTCAGTCTACCATTGATGGACTAAACTTAGCGTTTGAAATTTCAGGTGGTGATTTTAGCATTATTGCAGGCCATTCTAGTTTCAACCCTTCTTCCACCACTAATTCAAATGCAGATTTGGGTGATAATAACCCAATTGAAGTACTTGCAACAGAAATTGCCTATACCACACAACCTTCGGCAACAGCCATAGCAAACATAGCACTTGCACAACAGCCCATTTTAGAAGCCACAGATGGCAATGGTAATATTGATTTGGATTTTAGTGAAATACTAGCAGTAACTACGCCAGATGCAACCTTAAACCCTGCAAGTGCTTTAGCTAGTTTTACAAATGGCTATGCTGATTTTACAGCTTCGGGTTTTAACCTTCAAAGCACAGGGTCATCACGAATAAGAGTGACAACTTCACCTTCAGGTTTAGTTGCCAATAGTTCACCTAATACCGTAGTGTCGGCTAGTACCACAGTTACAGAAATCACAGGTGGAATTGCTACCTCTCCTCTAAGTAGTGGCTCCACCAATAATGCCTTGTTTGGCTTTAACTTAACAACCACGGGTAGCACTTTAAACTTTACAGGAGGCACAATAACAACTTCGTCTGACCCTGATGGCAAAATACTCAACCTAAGTTTGTACCGCTCTACCGATGGAGATTACTCTACGGCAGGTGATAATACGCTTATAGCAGGGGCTGCTATAACAACACCCACAGCAAGTACCATTTCAATTTCTGGAATTTCTGAATCGATTGATGGTACAACTGCTAATAACTTTTTTATTATAGCAGAGGTAGAAGGAAATGTATTTGCTGCTACCCCAACCTTACAATTGTCTATTGCCAACACCTCTGATTTATCTGTAAGTACAGGAGCGGTAATAGGTACTCCTTTTGTGGGAGATTTATTCTCATTTGCAGATGTAACCCCGCCTACTATTTTATCAACTACTGCAAGTGTAAACCCCATTTATGATGGCAACCTCGTTCAAACGATTCAAATTATTTATAGTGAGTCGATGCAAACTGGAGTGAATCCAAGCATCTCTTTTATAAATAGTGCTGATTTTACGCCAGGTACTGGCAGTTGGAGCACAACAAACACCACTAATGACACCTGGACACAGGCTTTTACACATGGCGTAATAGCCGAAGAATTTACCGAATCGGTAACCGTTGCTGTAGGAATACTAGATTTAGCAGGCAATGCAGATGCCGTTGGTGGCACCTCTAATACGTTTGTATTAGACACCAGAAACCCTACTGCTGCCGTTGCCATATCTACCAACCCCATAACACTAGGAAGTCTCACTCAAACAGTAACGGTAACTTACGATGAAGCTATGGATCCTGCTGGAGCCAAAGAACCAACTATCAGTTTTGGAACAAGTGCCGATTTTACCACAAATAATGATGGAGCTTGGAGTGTGGGCAATACAGTTTGGACAGAGTCGTTTACCCATGGTGTAGTACAAGAACAAATTGCAGCAGAAATAGCCATTGTACCAACCGCAAGTGGAGCTACTGATGTTGCTGGAAATACCGATATAGGGGGCAGTTCTCCACCTTTTGTTATTGACACAAAACAACCAGAAATTACTAGCATTACTACTGCTACCCTATCTGGTATATATACCTCTCCAACAATAATAAATATTGAAGTTAATTTGGATGAGGCTGTAACGGTTACAGGCACTCCTCAAATTACACTTAACACCACCCCTTCTGCTGCTGTAGTTAATTATAATGCAGGATTATCCATTGCTACTCAGCTCGTATTTAGCTACACCATAGGGGCAAATGAAAATGCAGACCCTTTGGATGTGGTTTCTATGAACTTAAATGGGGGCAGTATATTAGATGCTGTTTCCAATGGTGCTAACCTAACCATACCATTAGCACCCAATAGGTTGCAGGACGACAAAACGATTGAAGTAGATACACAGCAACCAAGTATAACGGCTGTAACTTCCTTAACAGCCACTGGGTATTATAACGATGCAAATGTAATATCTATTCAAATTACTTTTGACGAGATCGTTGCTTTTACCGGAAGCCCTGTGTTAATTTTAAACTCAGGAGGGACTGCCACTTATACACCTAGTGTTGCCGGACTTACCCATACTTTTACCTACACCGTAGGCGCTACCGATAATGCCAACCCATTAGATTATGCAGCTACTACCTCGTTGGTGCTAAATGGAGGAACCATTAGAGATGTGGTAAACCTTAATGCCATTTTAACCCTGCCTGCAATTAATGGGGGCAACTCTATTCAAAATGATAAAACCATTATCATTGATACCGATGAACCAACCGCCCTCACATTAACTCCTGCGGATGACAGCTTTAATTACAGAGTAGATGGCAACTTTGTTATCCAATTTGCTGAAGATATTCAAACGCCTACTACTGGTTTTATACGTATTTTTGATGCAGGAGGTGTTCTGTTTGCACAGTACGATATGGGTACAGCACCGGTTGAAGTAGGTTTTAACGGAACCGACCAATTAACCATTAACCCTGGGGCAGATTTAGCTGCAAGCACAGGGTATTACATTACCATAGATGGTACCGTGGCACTCGATTTAGCAGGTAACCAATTTGCAGGCTATAACACCACAACCGATTGGGATTTTGTCACCTTTGGACCTCCTAACATTACTAGCATTGCCCCTGAAACTGGCACTGCTATATGTATTGGTGAAAACCTTATTATTAACGGTTCTTTTTTAACAGGCGTAACCCATGTAACTTTTGAAGGTGGCCTAGTTGCTACTGGCAGTGATGTGGTAGTTATCAGTGATACGGAGGTTCGGGCAATAGCACCATTAAACGCATTAACCGGACCTATTATTGCTATGAAAGACATTTCTACAGGTAACCCACAAGCAGAAGTTAAAACAGATACATTGGCGATAGTTCCTAATACGGTTTTACTTGGCCCAAGTAGTGCTTCACTAACTTTCGGAAGTATTAATAATACCACAGTTTGTAGCAGTGGGTCAACAACAGAATCTACCTTAGCTATTGCTATTAGTGGCGGCACTTCTAATTATACCATTAATTACACCCGTGAAAATCAAGCATTAACAATTAACGATGGCTTGATTGAAAACGGTTATACTCTGGGAGATGATATTAGTATTAACCCGGTTCACTTAGATCAGGATAATATATATACATTAACTGGTGTTACCGATAATGAAGGGTGTAGTGTTTCTTTAGCTCAGATTTCAGGTAGTTATACGATAAGAGAAAATTCTAGAGCTGTGGTGGAAGCTGGTGGGGATGCACTCGGAGAGTTTAGCTACTACTTGCCAAATGGCTTCGTATTTACACTAGATGCTGGACCTCTTGCAAACCCTCCTTCTTTTTCAGGTGCTGGTGGTATTCTTTGGACAAACCCGGGATCTAGTAATGGGTCTTTCGATAACGATACTAACTTAAATGCGGACTACACCATTGGTGTGAATGATATTTTCAATAATAGTGTAGTTCTAACCTTAACAACCACAGGAAACCCTACTGCTTGTGATCCTATTTCAGACAATTTAATTGTGAATTTTGTAGCTGATGCTACTGCAACACCCGAAATTGCAGGAGGGGGTAGTACATTTTGCTGGGATGGAAATGCCGTAAACCCTGTAATAGTTATACTGGATGGCCAAGTAGGTGGAGATGCAACAGGTGGATTATGGGAAAGAATACCAGATGGTGCTGATCCTGATGGTGGAAGTTATGCTGGTTTTGATGGTGGAACTGTTAGTTCCATTATTTTAAATGGAACTTATACGTTGTCAAATTATGAGCAAAACACATTAGGATATGCTAGCCTACAACTAACACCTACTGGTGGAGTGGGTACTCCAAGTGCAGAACCAATGACCCTCTCACTTAGCTTAATACCAACCATTGCTTTTAATAACCCAGCTCTTTCCGTGTGTGAAGGAGATAATTCTGTTCTTTATTCTGTTTCTGATAATGCAGGTAGTAGTTATAATTGGACAGTTCCAACTACTGACGGAACTACTTTTGTGGGGCAAGGCACCAGTACTATTATTGTAGATTGGGGCTCAGGCACAAATATTACAGCATCTGCGCAAACAATTAATGTAACCGAAATAAATACTGACGGTTGTAGTGGTATGCAGGGTGTAAACGTAACTGTTAACCCATTGCCTCCTGTTTCATTTTTACCTCCGCAAACTAACTTTACAACAGCAGATGCTCCATTTCTTCTTGAGTTGGTTAGTATTAACGGTTCTGACACCACACAATTAATAGAGAGTGCCGATACGACCATCTTCTTTTCGGGACAAGCAGTTTATAAGGATTCCAATGATGACTGGATTTTTAACCCTTCGTTACTCACTTATGATTCAATAGCACCTAGTAATAATATTTATACTATATCTTTTAGCTTTACAAATGCAAATGGATGTACGAGCTCAGGAACTGAAATATTTACGTTATACGATGCTAACAGCTTAATTACAGGCTTGGCTCGAGCATATTGCGTATATGATTCTGCTTCAGTGATACTAGATCCATTTTTGATAAATGATGAGTTTGACTATGCTTGGAGATTACAAGAAGATGGAACTTTGTTCACTCAGAGCCAATCCACATCTTCAGGTCTCATAAACGTGGCAGGAATAGACTACATTTTTAGGCCTGACAGCGCAGGACAATACCTAAATACATCGCAAGAAAGAGAACTGCTTGTACGTTATTTTACTTATGACCCGATTTTGACTACTTATAACTCCAGAAGCCAACTTACTACGGTTTTTGCAAGACCTACATTAGACTTTATACTGGCTGAAAATCGTGTTTGTACCACGGCCAATGACATAAGCTTAGAACCGGGCAATACTGTAAGTGCAGCTACAGGCACTTTCTTTGAATTTACAACCAATAGACCGGAGTCAGGTGTAATTACATACTTTTTTGATACAAATAACCCATTGGACAAAACAAAATGGAAAGATTTTGAACTTAATATTGATAAATTAATAGTGCAAGATTCGATTAATGGAGATACCCTTGATATTACTTATAGATATGCCGAGGGAAATGAATTTGGAATTGTTTGTGAGAATACCATAATCAAAAATATGGTGATTTATGCACAACCCTTTACACCTCAAACAACAGAGCTAAATAACACCTATTGTGTAACTAATTTAACCAATATACCAACAGCAACGATTACTAACCAATTAACAGGTTTTGATAGAGATGGAGACCCTGTAGAGGCAAGAGTTATATGGAGAGATGTATTTGGAAGTGAAGTTTCGAACGATCCTCTTTTTACACCTAATGCCGCCCAATTGGCTAGTGAAAGTAATACATTTAAAGTTAGTCAAGTATTATTTAATGGGTGCGAAAGTGAAGAAACAGAGGTAATATTTATAAACTTTACAGGTGTTGCTTATAATTTAATTAATAATTGTTACGATGATTCAGGAACATTAAGAATTAGTTTTCCTTTAGGAAATAATAATCAAATAAGTGAATTAAATTGGGAAATTCAAGATTTACAAGGCAATACCATTCAAACCTTTCCAAATGTACTGCCTACACAGATAATCGAGCTATCTGTTGGAGTTGGTTTTGAACCAGGCGGTTATAATTTAGTTTTAGACCTACAAACTACTACAGGCTGCATAGTGTCATTTACCCAAGTAATTGGTGTTTTAGAATCTATTACTGTTACGGAGACAAATGTATATAACCAAGACTTTGAAGCTGATGGAGGAGGTTGGGTGTCAGAAAGTGTTTCTGGAATATCGGCCTGGGAGTATGGCCTACCCAATGGAAATGTAATAAACACCGCTGAAGAAGGCCAAAATGTATGGATGACAGGATTAAACCCTGGCTATTCAGCTGGCACCAAAACAAACTTATACAGTGCCTGTTTCGATATTTCTCAATTAGAACGCCCTATGATTAAAATTGGCACCTTTTATAACACCACAGGGGATGATGGTGCAGTGATACAATATACCAATGATACCAATTTAGCTACGGCCACTTGGGAGATTTTAGGAGAACTTGGAACTGGAGACAAATGGTATAATACACAAGATATTTTTGCTAATCCAGGTGATCAAGATACCAAACTATTTGGTTGGTCGGCAGATACAGATACTACCTGGCAAGAATCGAAGCATGTACTGGACGAAGTGAACCCTGCCATGGGTAATGTTATATTACGAGTTCAGTTTGTAAGTGGCGATGCCAATAGGCCAAATAAAGATGGTTTAGCGATAGACAATCTATTTATTGGCAATAGAACAAGAACCGTGCTGTTAGAGAATTTCTCAAGTACAATGCAAGCCACTAATACGGCAGATGAGAATGCATCAATTGACACATTAGCTAACACCACCACAGCACTGGCCGTAATAGAATACCACCCAGATATGGATGGAGATGATCCATTGAGCAGCTCCCCTGATGCCGATGCCAGAGCATTGTATTATGGCATTACAACCACCCCAAGAGTGGCCATTGATGGGAAGGCGGAAGCGGACTTACGTTACACAGAATGGGGAAAGGACGAGTATAGTATCCGTGCATTAAATAGTTCACCTTTAACTATTATTACCACGGTGGCTCAAAATGGTGATGCCATTGACATTAGTTCAGATATTACAGCATTAGAAAATTTACCCGGCAATTATATTGTGCACACAGCCATTGTAGCCAATCAATTATTGGCTTCTAACTACCCTGCTGATCAAATATTGTCAGGCGAAAATAGATTTAATTATGTAGTTCAAAAGATGCTTCCATCCGCCTCCGGTCGAAAATTTGATACCCCTTTAACCCAAGGAGATAATTTTACGGTAACTAATTCATGGTCAACCAGTGAAGAATATGCACCTGGCACCTATTCAATTATTATTTTCGTGCAAGATGAGCAAAGCAAGCTGGTGTATCAAACAGAGATAATTGAACCGAATTTAAGCACCATAACAGGTATAGAAGAGCAACTGGACTTATATGGGTTTGCCTCCTACCCTAACCCTGCTAATGAGGAGTTAACTTTCAAATTTAAAAATGCGGTAATTAAAGACACCAAGATAAAGGTATATGACCAGCTCGGGCAGCTTACCTATACTACCACACTAGTAAAAGGAAATAGCCAGATAGAATTGGCAACGGTGAGCTGGACACCTGGCATTTACTACATTCAAACAGAACTGAATGGAGAACCTATTCAAAAACGGATAATTGTACAGCATTAAAATAACTTCCTTACCTAAGTAAATCCGTTTTTATGTCTTTATGAGGGTGAGGAATTAAATTAGTGTAGGAAACCGACAGTAAGAACGTCATTGCGAATCTCGTTTTTACGAGGTGTGGCAATCTGCTATACATTAAAGCAGGTTGCCACACCCATTCACCTTTTTTAAAAATAGAAACTATGGACGGGGTTCGCAATGACGAAATCTGTTAGGGTTATAGGTTAGCTAACCAAACCTTAAGCACATCCCACAGTAATGGAATGTATATGCCCATTATTACTTGTAGAATCTATGCTTATGCTAGTAACCTGAGTTCGACCTAAGGTTAGTATTACTTTTTAACCCGAATTATGCGATAGGGTTCGTGATGAGGCTTTAAGTCACAATAAATCAGGCAGTTTGGATTCGAAAGCATAGCACCGCTATGGTGAGAACACAAACAAAGCAAAGCGACTGATTTGA
>JAKISE010000113.1 GCA_021648745.1 Cyclobacteriaceae bacterium | reverse complement strand
TATTTATTCCAATAATATACGTTCTTCTAAAGATCGAAAATTTGACTACCTCCACTCACTTATCAAGCAGCTGGTGCTTGACGGCAAAATAAGACAAGAACGTATCGATCAATCGTATAAGCGAATTTTGAAGTTGAAAACAGAGATTTTATAAATACTGATGTCAATCATAATACCTCGTGTTTGAATTATACTATTTTTAATTATTTTTGTTTATTCATTAATCTAAACGTACTAACATGAACAAAAAAATTATCCTCTTAGCACTTGGCTTTTTATTACTTATAGGTGCACAGTCAATAGCTCAAACAAAAGGACAAAGCAGAATATTAATTTCTTATGCTTTAGGTACACAATCAAGTATATCTGATACAGGTGAACTTGGTATGGGTAGTGGAATTACAGCTACTGGAGAGTATTATATTTTTGATAAATTCGCCCTAGTTACTAGCTACACATTTTTTTTCGAAAGCACTGTTAATGTTGCGGGGACCGATTACAGTATTGATGCAAATGCTTTTAATATTGATGCTAAATATTACCTGCTTAATAAAGCAATAGGTATTTATGGCTTATTTGGCGTTTCTTTTGCAAGTGCGAACCTTCGTATTAATGGACTTGACCTTGAAACAAGTTCAAATAAAACAGGCATAAATGCTGGAGGTGGCATAGATTTCCGTTTAGGAAAAAGGTTTGTGCTTAATGCACAAGCAAAATACCATGCACCCTTAGAACAAATGGTGTATAATGCAGGTATTGGATTTACGTTTAACCATGGCCTACTTGATAAATCCAATGATTAGCAATTATAAAAATAGGTTTTAAACAAGTTCTGGGGTTTCTATTTTATTAAAAAATAAAGAGTTAACAACACTAACAACTCCCAAAAATTAGATTTATGCGAAAATACAATTAGTTCTTGATAGTAAAATTAAGCAAGAACGAGTAGATTAATCGTATAGGCGAATTTTAAAGTTGAAGAAAAAGATTCTGTAATTCTCTGATAACAGTTTCCTTCATATAGAATACAAATTACACCAACCAATTCGCAAAAAAGAAAATGTATTAGTATTTTTAATTAATAAAGCAAAACCACAATACATGAATAAGAAGCTTACACTTTTAGTACTTGGGTTTTTAATATTTACTGGTGCTCAGTCTATAGCACAAGAAAAAGGAAAAATTAGAGTTGGATCGGCTTTAGTAATAGGAACAGAAACAGGCTTAGCAGATGATGGAGGAAGTAAATTAGGTGTGGGCTTAAATTTTGGTGGAGACTACTTTATTATGGATAATTTGAGTATTTCACCAAGTTATTCATTCTTTTTTGAGTCGTCTTACTCTGAGATATTTGAATCGTCTCCTGGGTTTTCTCCTGGACTTGGAGCTAAGTATTCCTCTCGTTTTAGCGTTTTCAACATTGATGGAAAGTATTATTTTTCAACAGAACACATTAATCTTTATGGCTTACTAGGACTAACATTGACTCGAGAAAAAACAGGAGCTAGCTATATAAACGTACCTAACAATATTGATTTAATACCAAATCCAGATGTTATTAATAACAACACAGGCTTAAACATTGGTGTTGGCGTTGATTTGGGGCTGAGTGATAAAATCTATTTAAACAGCCAAATTAATTATAACACACCCTTAGAACAACTTGTTATCAATTTTGGTGTTGGCTTTGTATTCAATTAAAGCGACCTGTTGACTCTTTTTTTATGGGTGTTAGCTTATCATACTCCAGTTTTCACTCGATTGTTTAATCTCTTGCATTTTCAGCTTTAAGGGCTGGTGGGCTGGCATCAATAGCTCTTCATCGGTAGCCAGTAAATCAAATGCTACATCTCTGGCCAATTGAAGGATGGCTTGGTCTTTTGCTAAATCTGCTATTTTTAAATCGAGCACTCCGCTTTGTTGAGTGCCCATTAAGTCACCAGGCCCTCGAAGCTTAAGGTCGGTATCCGCTATTTCGAAACCATTATTGGTACGCACCATAGTGTTAATCCGGGTGCGAGCATCGGACGAAAGCTTTACATCACTCATTAAAATACAATATGATTGTTCTCCACCTCTACCCACACGGCCTCTTAACTGGTGCAACTGTGCCAATCCAAAACGCTCTGCGTTTTCAATAATCATAACCGATGCATTGGGTACATCCACTCCAACTTCTATCACGGTGGTTGCTACCATAATTTGGGTTTCCCCTTTTACAAACCGCTCCATTTCAAACGCCTTATCTGCCGACTTAGCCCTCCCGTGCACTATACTAATGTGGTACTCCGGGAATGACCTACGCATATTTTCATAGCCTTCAGTTACAGCTTTTAGGTCGAGCTTTTCAGATTCCTCCACCAATGGATAAACAATATATACCTGCCTGCCCAACTCTACTTGCTGCTTAATAAACCCATTCACTTTTAACCGTTTCGATTCATAATAATGAATGGTTTTAATGGGTTTTCTACCTGTGGGTAATTCATCAATTACCGATACATCTAAATCTCCATAAAGCGTCATAGCCAAGGTACGAGGAATAGGTGTGGCCGTCATTACCAACACATGTGGAAATACATCTTTATTCTTGCTCCATAGTTTAGAGCGTTGAGCAACGCCAAAACGGTGTTGCTCATCTACCACTGCCAAGCCTAATTCTTTAAACTGAACCTTGTCTTCAAGTAAGGCGTGAGTACCCACTAAAATATGGAGAACACCTGTTTCAAGAGCCAAGTGAAGCTTTTTACGTTCGCTTGCTTTAGTAGACCCCGTGAGTTTGGCTATTTGTAGCCCCATTGATTTAGCAAATGGCTTCAATCCTTCATAGTGCTGCTGCGCCAAAATTTCGGTAGGAGCCATAAGTGCTGATTGGGCTCCACCACCAATGGCAATGAGCATACAAATAAAGGCCACAATGGTTTTACCGGAGCCCACATCGCCTTGTAATAGGCGGTTCATTTGAACTCCCGATTTCATATTGCCATAAATCTCTTTAATAACTCTTTTTTGAGCGTTGGTAAGCTCAAAAGGAAGCTGATCCTTATAAAACTTGGTTAGCAAGGCGGTGTCATCAAACACTTTTCCCTTAAACCTTTTTACTCTACCGGATTTTATAGATAGTAACTGAACCTGAATATAAAATAGTTCTTCAAATTTTAGCCTGAAACGAGCCTTTTCTAATGTTTGACTACTCTGCGGAAAATGAATATGAAAAACCGCTTCTGCCTTGGGCATTAAGCTTAATCGGTGAATTATCTCCGCAGGAATAGAATCTTGAATATGGGGTATAGCAGCCTTAATGATAGTTTCAATTGCACGCGCGATCGCTTTACTATCAAAAAATTTAGCTTTAAGTTTTTCGGTAGTTGGGTACACAGGCCTAAGTGTGCCTTTGCCTGTATTGCCTTCGGTAACTGGCTCTAGTTCTGGGTGCGTAATATTTAGCTTACTCCCAAATTTGGTAACCTTACCAAATACCACATATTTAACACCTGGTTGAAGCTTTTTAGCCATCCAACTTACGCCTTTAAACCACACCAGCTCTATTCTGCCTGTATCGTCTTTAGCTACTGCCACCAACCGAACTTTGCGACCAAAACCAATCGTTTGCATATTTACCAAGGTGGCGATGAACTGCACATTTGGTAAATCAGGACTAAGCTCTGAAATCTTATAGAATTTAGTCCTGTCCTCGTATCGAAAGGGGTAGTATTCTAATAAGTCGCGATACGTGAAAATAGCAAGCTCCGAATTTAAGAGCTTGGCTTTGGCAGGGCCAACCCCTTTTATAAACTCTACTGATGTGTTTAGAAAATCTGACATAGATGCTTCAGCCTCCTTAGGAGGTAATACAAATTAAGTGAATATAAGAGTGGTTAACAATACAACCACAAACTGGATTAAGTAACTAATCTCTTGCCAAGGTTTAATAGAGTGTTATCTTTAACCTTATGAGATTTTATATAATCCCTCTTCTTCTTTTGTCTGTGCTACTAGCTTGTGGTAATAATACTTCGGTTGAACTGGAGGCAAAAGAAGCAGAGCAAACAACCGAAACCATACAGGTTGATGGACGAGCTAGAACTTATGTGCAGTATTTGCCAAAAGGCTGGAACCTTGAAACAGCTATGCCTCTTGTTTTTGCATTACACGGAGGTTCTGTAGGTAACCCTAAAAATATGATGAATAATGTCGATTTAAGGGAGCTTGCTGATTCTGATAAATTCATAGCCGTTTATCCTGCAGGAGTAGCTAGTAATTGGAACGATGGCAGACCCACAGATGCTAACCTATTGGGTGTTAATGATGTGGTTTTTTTTAGTGCACTCATAGATAAAATGGTTTCAAACTTTGATATTGATACAGGAGCCGTATTTGTTACCGGAGTTTCTAATGGAGGCTTTATGGCATCGCGATTGGGGTGTGAATTAAGTGATAAGATAGCAGCTTTTGCTACCGTATCAGCCACCATTGAAGCCAACGATATTTTTCCAAGCTGCAACCCTTCTAATAATGTGAGTGGCTTATACATACATGGAACCCTAGACACATTTGTGCCTTTTGAAGGAGGAGAAATGGTAAAGGGCGATGGTGGTTTTGCCGTTTCGCATAGCAACGCAGTTACTAAATGGGTTAGCCTCAATGGAGTTTCTTCGAGCCCGGTAATTACTACCCTTCCTGATGTTGCCAATGACGGCACAACTATTACCAAATCGGTGTACTCGAATAGTTCGGTGGAGGTGATTGGCTATGTGATTGAAAATGGTGGGCACACCTGGCCTCAAGGTACAGGGCCAAATTATCCTAATTTAGTTGGAATTAAAAGTATGGATATGAATGCAACGGAAGTAATTTGGGAGTTTTTCAAAAGAAATAAGAGAGGGTAATTTGTTATAGCCTCAGTTAGATTTTTCAAGACTGTTAACTATTGGGCTCTTTCCATTCCAAGGTGTTAAGCAGATGGATGATGTCTATTTTTAAATATTCAATAGCGGGTGCTAAAGAGTCGTTTTTTGTAGAAGTTCTAAAATATAGTGCTCCTCTTAAAAAGTTCTCGGTAGAATCAGTAATAAAAAATTGCAATTGAGAGGGTATTTCACCTTCTAGCTCTGCCACCACCGCTGTTTTGCCAGATGGAGTAAGTACGATAGTTTCATTTATAGCATAAGCCTTTTGCTGATGTTTGGAGGTTAGCTTATAGGCATCATTTACTAGCTCTTTAAGCAACTGCTCATTGTTATTAAGCGACTTATAGGTTAATTGCACGTTGGCTACAATATCCGGATAGTAAATATCAATCCAATAGCGTTCGGCTATATAAGATGAGTCTCGAAATATTTTAGCTGCTTTTGAAATCTGAAATTGGTAAGGAAGGGAGTCGGGAAGAGGGATGTAGGTTCGCTCTGGTAAATCGAGACGATTATAGCCTTTTTGCTTAGGCGTATAGGTTTGCTCGCAGCCAAACCAAACAAGCATTACTAATAACCAAGCTTTATTTCTCATCAATTGTAACTCTAATTTTTTTGATACGCTTATTATCAACGGATAAAACCGTAAATGTGTATTTGTCAAATTTTACCTGCTCCCCAGTATTGGGTAACCGGGTGTGCACTTCCAGAATCATCCCTCCCAACGATTCGCTTTCGCCCATAATTTCTTCAAATAGTATAGCGTCTTCTTTAACTACTTTGCAAAAATCATTGATGGAGGTTTTTCCTTCAAAATCGTAGGTATTAGTATTTATTTTTTTGTAGACTTCGTTTTCTTCATCATATTCATCGCTTATTTCACCCACAATTTCTTCAATAATATCTTCAAGGGTTATCAACCCTTCTGTACCACCATACTCATCAACCACAATGGCAATATGCACATGCTTTTCTTGAAACTCTTTAAGCAAAGAGTCTATCATTTTGGCTTCAGGCACAAAAATGGCTGGCCTTAAAAGGTATTGCCATTCGAAAAACTCATCGTTTCTGGTGTGGGGAAGTAAATCTTTTATGTATAGAATGCCTTCGATGGAATCTAAGTTTTCCTTGAATACCGGAAGCCTTGAGAAGCCTGTTTTGTTTATTTTATCCATCAATTCATGAAAAGAAGTCGAAAGTTCCACTGCTTCCATATCCACCCTTGCCTTCATAATTTGCGTAACAGGGATGGTAGAAAAATGAACAATCCCCTTAAGAATGTCCTTTTCTTGCTGAGTCGTTCCAATTTTAGTCGAAAGTTCCAAAGCATGATTCACTTCCTCCATTGAGCCAGAGTAGCCTTTTTTCTTAATGCGTTTCTCCACAAGCCCCGTCATTGAAACGAGAACCCATACCAAGGGTTTTACTAACTTCATGGAATAATATAACAGAGAAGAGGATAGCCTTGCAACAGCCAAACCTTTTTGATTGGCATAAATTTTAGGAATAATTTCTCCAAAAAACACTATTAATGTGGTGATTACAGCTGCCAAAATGGCCAATACAGGCCCTTCGTTGGTGTGGCCGGCCACCTGCCAAGTAGCAAATGTAGCTATGGTAATAATGGCTACGTTTACAAAATTATTAAGAATAAGTATGGTGGCTAGCAGCTCTTTTGGTTTGGCAACCAAATAACAAATTAACTTATCCTTTTTAGAATTAGTTGATTCGCACTCTTCCAGCTCTACACTGGATAGCGAAAAAAAGGCTACTTCAGAACCTGAAATAATGGCGGAAATAACTAGTAGTATTAGAATAACTCCTACTACGAGTAAAAGAAAAATAAGGGACGTGTTAGTACCTCCTGAAAGTATTAAAAGTTGACCCAAGAGCCAACTTGGAGGTTCGTCTATTGATGTTTCCAATCACTGATTGCTAAATTGAACATAGTTTTCATGCCTCTGCTAGAAAGGAAGATCGTCTAACTCAGGGTTATTTTGTGCCTCAACAGCTGCTGGGTTTGCCGGTTGTGCCGCAGCTTGTGGCTGACTCGGTGCAGCAGCAGGAGCATTATACCCCCCTTGGTTAGGCTCGCCTCCACTTTGCTGACCTTTACCTCCCAACATTGTCATTTCTCTTCCAACAATCTCCGTTGAATATCTTGTAACACCATCTTTTTCCCACGAACGAGTCTGCAGTTTTCCTTCAATATACACTTGGTCGCCTTTG
This sequence comes from Cyclobacteriaceae bacterium, assembly GCA_021648745.1. Lineage (GTDB taxonomy): Bacteria > Bacteroidota > Bacteroidia > Cytophagales > Cyclobacteriaceae > JAKISE01. Next base: position 1,155 of record JAKISE010000113.1, on the reverse strand, counting down.
TGCAAGTATTTTTCAGCAACCTCTGCAAGTCCCCTCCATAAAACAATATTATGCCACTCTGTTTTCTCCACTTTCTCCCCAGAATTTCTATCCTTATACGACTCTGATGTAGCCACCGAAAAAGAAGCAACGGGGGTTCCATTTTCAAGATGCCTAACTTCTGGATCCTTTCCTAGTCGTCCTAATATTATTACTTTATTTACTCCAGCCATATCGGTTTATTGTTTGTCTTGTAAATTTATGAATTTAGAAACACTATTCAAATAGTTGGATATTAAAACAGGTTTCGGCAATGCCTCTATCTCTACTTGTGAGTACAAAACTAACCCATTTTCTTCCAAGAGTATATCCCAACTACTCCCTGATTTTAAATTGATTTTTACAAAAGAACTGAAAATGGTTTGGTGACTCAAGATATGCTTTGGCAATTGCTCCTCTTGCTGAATTACGCAACCATTATTCAATAGGTTGTCTAAAAGTGAGTTTAAAATGTCTCCTGTTTCAGTATGGGCATTATTTTCAATTAAATAAAACTCATACATCCCTTCCCAAATTCCTTTTCCAACTCTTTTTGTCATCGCAAGCTTCCCACGTTGTTCTAACACCAGATAGGTAAAGTAGCGATTCGTATTCCTCTTCTTTTTAATTTTTACAGGTAGCTCCTTTTGCTTTTTATTGGCTCGTGCATAACAAACCTCTTCCACAGGGCAATTTGTGCAAGCAGGGTTTTGCGGAGAACAAACAGTGGCCCCAAGCTCCATCACTCCTTGGTTATAGGTGCCTGGTTCTTTATGGTCGATTAGCTCCGCGGATAAATCAAAGAACAACTTAAAGCTTTTGGCATCTGCAATGTTATTTTCAATGTCAAAAACACGAGCTAATACTCGATATACATTCCCATCAACCACAGGAGTTGGGTTGTTAAAAGCTAAAGAGCTAATGGCTGCCGCTGTGTATGGCCCAATGCCTGGCAGCTTTAAAAGCTTCTCAAAACTTTCTGGGAAGACATTGTCAAACTCTGTACTAATAACTTTTGCACATTTATGCATATTTCGAGCTCGTGAATAATAACCTAAACCTTGCCAAAGGGAGAGCACATCTTGCTCATCAGCATTAGCTAAACCTTGCACAGTAGGAAATGCGTCCCCAAACTTT
>JAKISE010000112.1 GCA_021648745.1 Cyclobacteriaceae bacterium | reverse complement strand
TTTTATTATTTTCGCAATGTTATGCTGGGTTGTTCTAACCGATTGGCAATACGTACATTTATAATTTTTTAATAGTTTCCCTTCCGAACTTAGGCTTGCCGTTTTAAGAATCTCTTCTTTTTCAAGTTTTAAAGTTCTAAAGCCACACGACCCGCATTCCAGCGCTTCAAGATAACCAAGGTATTTTTCAATCTGCACCTCTCCTGTTTCTTCATCCACCCAAACATCATAATCAATAGAAAACACATTTTCCTCTGCTTGCATGCCCTCATCCAAATGTACATCTTCTTCTTCTTCGCTTAACAAATGCATTTTGTTGCCAGCTTTTGATATCCGCGGGGTGTATCGTAATGCAGTAAGCTTTTTTTCTAATGAAGTAGGATAGTAAAATTTTAGAATTAGGTAAATAATATAACCTATTAATACACCTACACACATGCTAATAAAAAGCCTTACAAAAATGTACATTAAGCTTTTGCCAATGGTTGCATCACCAAGGGTATTGCCATAAAAAAATACGGCTGCCGCTAATGCAAAGTAGAAAAATTGATAGGCCTTTATTCTATTCAGTTTAAGATAATCGTATTTACCTTTATACGATTTGATAGCCGAAAATTTAATAAAATGAATAATTAAAAATACAAAAGCAACTGCAACAGAGATAAGAGCTGCAATTATCATAATTTGGTGCCATCCTTCAACAAATTGATGATACCCCGGATCCGTGTTTTCCATAAAGCTTAAAAATATTAAATTTAATTAATAACCTGAGTTTGGGTTAATAATACTACATACAAATCTATAACGTAAAAGAATTATAAAGTTTATATGAAAATAATTTTTAAAGCATTGGCTAAGATCAACAAAGCACTCTTGCCTAGCATGAGAAATAAAAATTTGATGAAGCTTTCGAAGGTTGACAAATTGATAGTGGGTTACAGGTACTACATTACTAAAAAATCGTTATAACATTAGTTTGACCTCAGGTTTAGAGTAATAATTTAGTTCTGCTCGCTAACTTCAACTTCAGTTTTGAAAAATTTAGCGCCTTCATTCATTTGTTGAGCTACTTCATTCATTTCGTTGGCTATATTGCTTAAAAGTTCAGCAGAACTTGCATTTATTTGGGTTATATGATTCATACTCTGTACACTCTCATTAATTTGCTCCGCCCCGTTTCGCTGCTCATTACTGGAAACAGCAATTTCTTTTACTAAGTTTGTTGTTTTATTAATTCCGGGCAAAACCTTATCCATATTTTCTCCAGATTTTTTCGAGTTATCAAAGCAATGACCCGTAAGCTCATTAATATTATCTGAAAGTTCGCGTGAGCGTTCTGCCAATGTTCTTATTTCTTTAGCCACCACTGCAAACCCTTTGCCTTGCTCTCCAGCTCTAGAAGATTCTACTGCCGCATTAAGCGCAAGCATATTAGTTTGATCAGAGATTTCTCTAATGGAAGCCATGTTCTCTGCTATTTCGCTCATTAAACTAACCGTTTTATTAATGTATTCAGCTCCTTCATCTATTTCATCGCTAGCAGCAATTACCAATTTATTGGCTTGGTCTGCATTATCAGCATTCAACTGCATACTTGCTGTCATTTCTTCAATAGAAGCCGCTATTTCTTCGATAGAAGCTGCCTGATTGGTAACTCCTTCTGACACCTCAGAAGATTTTTGGGAAATTTTCTCGCTGTTTAATGTAACGGTGCCTGCCGAAGATTTTAAATTTGTAACAATACCTGTTAAATTAGATACCATTAATTGCATAGCTGTACATATCCTTCCAATTTCGTCTTTTCTATTTAGAGATTTTTTTTTAATTAAAATGGTTAAGTGCCCCTTGGCCATGGCATCTAAATTCTCAGTTAAGCGAGCCAAAGGCCTTTGCATATTTCTATGCATATAGAAATATGTAGCAAAAAGAGCTGCAGAACCAGTAGGGAAAACCCAAATCAAATGCCAAAGACCCAGCTTGCCTATGATAAAGCATTGAATTCCTATGAGGCATTGAGCTGCAAGAATTACACTTCCAACATTACTTATAAACGAGCCTTTAAATATCTTTCTTAGCATAATTAGCAAAAGAGGATAAATAAGTAATGCCACAATACCGATAAACATCCAAATCTCTTCCATAGTTATAATTTAGGTTGACTCAATGTTGTTTCAACATTAAAGTAATAAATTATTATTATAATTCTAGCAATTTATGTGATAAAAATCACAGATTATTTTAGCAAAAATCAATCTCCATCATGTAAATATTGATTCGATTTGTGCAATTTTACACAAATTGATTTGTTTATTTAATTTATTAATATATCTTTGATGTATATATATAATTATTTATTGTGAAATAATACACCATGGGAACTTACGAAAAGAAAAAAATCGACAACGACTTCAAAAAATTCACTTCTCTAAACTTTGAGAAGCCAGCCAAATGCAAGAGCATAGGTCAATTACAGTATTATGTACAAGAGCTTACAAGAAAAATTAAGGAGCTGAAGGGGCGCTTTAATTATGTACCCGAAAAAGCATTTCACTTGTTAACCGAATACAACAACATGGTAAACAACCTTATATTTAAGAACTACCAAGAGGTATATAGCTATTAATGAGTACAGAGGTACGATATGTCCCCTCCCCCATTGGCTTTAATTTTGACACTATTTATAGTGCCTTGGCTAATCAATCGGGAAGAATGCAGTATTATAAAGAGGAAGCAGAAAATGCTTTCACACGAGTAAGAATAGGAAGAAACGAATTTATATCTGCCTATAATAATTTAGAAATTATTGCAGTGAAACCAATTCAGGCTCCAGCACCAGTTTTCCAGTTAAAATTTTATGCAATAAAAAACAAGAAGCTTAACAAACTTCCTGCATAAGTATCCTAGTAATTTTGAACTTACACACTTTACGGGATAGTGTCTATTCGTATAATCTATTAGTTTTAATAGACACCTCCAATTCGTTCTAGTAATTTAATCTTTTTCACGGTTAGCTTCCTGCCCTTCGATTCTATTAGTCCTTCTTCTTTAAAATCGTGGAGTATTCGTATTAGTGTTTCTGTAGCTGTACCTACAATATTAGCCAAGCTTTCTCTGGTTAAGCTAATGTCAACAGGCTCAGATTCGTTACTGCCATCTTTATACACATCTCTTAACATTACTAATGCAGCTGCTGTTCTCTCTCGTACTGGTTTTTGAGCTAGGTCTGTAATAATAGCAGTCAGCCCCATTACTTCATTCGATAACTCTCCAATAATTTTAGAATGCAAGGCTTTATCATTTTCAAATGCAGCTAAAAAATCAGATTTAGGAATATGGCAGGCCACAACGTCTTCAAGTGCTTCTACGGATACATGAAACAAAGAGTCTCCTAACATTGCTCTATAGCCAACTAAATCACCTTCTTTAAGAATGGCCGTAATTTGCTCTTTTCCTTGCTGACCTAGCTTAAAAACCTTTACTTTTCCTTCTTTAATGCAATACACACCCATAGGTCGGCTCCCTTCATGTAGTAGTAGCTGTCCTTTTTTATAGATATTACATGTTTTATTATCGCTTAATGTATCTAAACATTCAGAGCCTATATCATTAAATCTCCCTTTATGTCTAACCTTACATTCACGGCAATGTGTGTTTTCAAAGCCCATATCATTCCATTTGCTTCAAAAATAGTAATTAGAAGCAACGAAAAGGTGTAAATTGAAGAATATTACTGAGCTAACTTAAACTTTTTCATCAGGCAATGTCCCAAACACTATGTCCCATAGTTTAGTGGTTACACCAAATGCTTTAGTTTCGGGGTATTTATAGTGGTGTAATGCATGAAATTTCCATAAACGATTTACCGGGCCAAATTTTGGTGGCTTAAGTACATGTTGCAAGTAGTGAAACGAAATATAACCTACATACCCTAAAAGAAAACCTGGAAAGAATATAATAGCTAGATTGGCATTACCTATTAACCAAAATATACCGTAAAAAAGACTATAAAAAACAGAAATCAGAATTAGTGCAGGTAAAGGGGGCATTGCTAACCTCGTTGGGTCTTTCGGATATTGGTGGTGAATACCGTGCCCCAAATGCTGAATTTTTAGAAGCCATTTTTTCTCAGTCTTTACATGGTACACATATCGATGCACCCAATATTCTGAAAATGTCCAAAACAAAACACCAGCTGCAAATAAGGGAATAAAAAGCATTATGTTAAATTGTTGTAGTGCTAAATAAGAAACATATCCTACGATAATTAGGTGCATTGTTACCGGTACCGATATATGTGTTCTGGTTAACTTTTCTACCAACCCATTTTTAAATAAAGCATCTGTGCCTTTATCTTTTGGCTTTAAATGTTCAGGTATTCTGTCAAATTGTTTCTCCATAGCATTATTAATAACTACAAAATAATCGAGTATAAGTTTTTACAACAATGATTTATATCAGTTTGTACATATTATCCCAAACTCAGGTCATTAATACCAACTTACAGGTGTGCTGTATAATATTAATCTTAATTTGAATTGATAATTGTCATAATTAAAAACTATATTAAGGGCAAACTTTGACTTAAAGAAATACAATTATTATGTACGAAACTCTAGAACAAATTCATGCATTTATAAGCCAGCCATGGCCTTGGTGGATGGGTGGAATTACCATAGGTACCACTTTATTTTTATTATTATATTTTGGAAAAGACTTTGGCCTATCGGCAAATTTAAGAACGATGTGTGCTGCAGATGGAGCAGGAGATTATGCCGATTTTTTTGATTTCGATTGGGAAAAACAAGGCTGGAACTTGATGGTAGCCCTAGGCGCCATGTTTGGAGGCTATATTGCCGCCAATTATTTTGGTGGAGATGGAATGGCACATGTTTCACAAGCTACTGTTGATACCCTGAATAATATTGCCGGTGAAGATCTGCTGACAATAAGTACCGTTCCTCTTATACCTGGTAAGGACATTATTCACCAAGATATACCTGCTTTTTGGAATCTATACTCTTGGAGCTCATTATTTTCTGTAAGAGGGTTGATAATTATTGTAGGAGGAGGTTTCCTTATTGGTTTTGGGGCAAGGTATGCAGGAGGTTGTACTTCGGGCCATGCCATATCAGGACTGGCCGACTTGCAAATACCTTCTTTAGTTGCTGTTATTGGTTTTTTTACTGGAGGCCTAATTATGACATGGTTAATTCTACCTTATATTTTACAAATCACTATATAAATCAAAAACAATGAAATTATTTAAATACATGGTGGTTGGCTTTATGTTCGGTTTTGGCATGTGGAAATTAGAAGCTATTTCAACTTTTAGAATTATAGAAATGTTCCATTTTCAATCGTTTCATATGTACGGAATTATTATGACAGGCGTAATTATGGGCATTGGCATTACCCAATTATTTAAACGAGGTAAAGTAAAAACTATACAAGGGGTTACTCACCAATTTAATGACAAAAGCCGGGAATGGTGGCGATACATACTAGGAGGCACCATTTTTGGAATGGGATGGGCTTTAACAGGAGTTTGCTCAGGCATGATGTTTGTATTAATGGGCTCTGGCTATACTGTATTTGCCATCTTTATAGGATCAGCCATGTTAGGCACCTTCGCCTACGGCTATTTTAGAAAAGTATTACCCCACTAAATTAACTAAGAACTAAAATTGCCTTACCTTCGTTTATTAGCCATCCCGAGAATCGAGATGGTTAATTTTTTATATGAAATACACCTTACTTCTTTTAGCAATATTTTCAACGTATGTCAGTAATGGACAAACAGCTATGGAAATAATTGAAATGATGTACAAAGATGCAGCAAAAATTGATGGCTTTATTGCTGAAATTAACAAGGAGGAAAGGCTTGAAGACGAAGTTATCATTCAACTTTCTAAAGTAAAGCTAAGCCGCCATCCATATAAAGTTTATATAAAACAATTAGCGCCTAAAGAAGGGGCTGAAGTATTAGCTTTCATAACAAGCCCTCCTACAAAAGCTACGGTTAACCTTAACTCGTTCCCTTGGATAAACCTCTATCTTGACCCATATGGGTCATTGATGAGACGTAACCAGCACCATACAGTATTCGATTCTGGTTTTGATTTAATGATTAAAATATTAAAATTCGAACTCAGTTCTGAGCTATCGATAGAACGATTAGAGCGAAAAGAAGATGTTGTTTGGCTGGGAAAAGAAATGTACCATTTAGAACTCTCAAATAACGATTTCGGTATAATCCAATACCGTGTAAAGCCAGAAGAAAATGTTGATGACATTGCAAACCACCTACATATTAATGCCTACGCTATTATTGAGATGAACGAAGATATTGACAATTATGACGATGTGGAAGAAAATCAAATAATTAATGTTCCATCACATTATGCCAAACGCATGATCTTATTAATTGATAAAGAAAACCACCTGCCTTTAGTGATTAAGGTATACGATCAACAAGGGCTTTATGAAAAGTACGAATATAACTCCATTGAATTAAACCCAGTATTTGCTCCAAACGAATTTACTGAAGATTTTGAGCATTATAATTTTTAATTGTGGCCTTACAACCATTTTTACTATTATCCTAAACGATGAAGAATAGCCTCAAAATTGGGGAGGTGCTTCCCTCCTTTGCATTACCAAATCAAGATAATATAACAACTAGTATCGACAGTTTAAGGGCTGGCAATAATCTAGTACTATACTTTTACCCTAAAGATGACACCTTTGTTTGTACAAAAGAAGCTTGTAATTTTAGAAATAATTACGATCAGTTTTTAAGCTATAATTGCTCCGTTGTAGGTATTAGTGCTGATTTACCCAAAAGCCATCAGGCTTTTATTAAAAGGCACAATCTTCCATTTACTCTATTAAGCGATATTGATAATAAAGTAAGAAACCTACTTGGAGTTCCTCGAGATTTCTTAGGTTTGCTACCAGGCAGATATACCTATGTTATTGATAAAGATGGTGTTGTGAAAGCAATCATCAACGACCACCTAAATGCATCAACCCATATTACACAATCGCTAAAGGCCTTAGAAGATGAGCAAAGAACTAATCACTAAATTTTATAAAGCATTTTCAGAATTGGACAGTACCACAATGGTAAGCTGTTATCATAATGATATCGAATTTACAGATCCTGCTTTTGGAAACCTAAAAGGGGAACGTGCTAAGGCCATGTGGGTTATGCTTTGCAAAAATGCACAAGACTTAAAAATTGAATTTTCTAAAGTTGAAGCAACTGAAAATACAGGCTCTGCACATTGGGATGCCTCTTATACCTTTCGCAAAACAGGCCGACCGGTACTAAACAAAATAGATGCTCAGTTTAGATTTAAAGATGGTAAAATCATTAAACATATAGATTCATTTGATTTACACAACTGGGCAAAGCAAGCCATTGGTTTTCAGGGTCTTTTGTTAGGTGGCACTTCTTTTTTTAAGAAAAAACTACACCAACAAACCAATGGATTGTTAGATAAATTTATAAAGAGCAAAATCAATTAGTAGAGATATACCCTTGCGAAGTACTTCTTTGCCTTTCTTGGCAGTTGCTGCCTAGCACTCTATAACACAAAATAGAATTCTGCGAATATCTGTGCAATCTGCAAGAGAATGGATTTTTACTCGGATGCCTGTAGTTTTTTATAAATTATCCATAAAAACAGATTCTTAATTGATTACTAATTAACTGTACCCCGTAAAAAACTAAACCAAAACAGCAGGCAGAATAAGGAGTTATTGCATACTTTTTTTGTAGTAAATCACCCTCACTAATTTGCTCTCAGGTAAGCTGTTTTTAAAAGAAACCTTTTCAATCCAATTATTTTTCAAATCATATTTATAGCTTATAATGTTCTCAAATCTAACCTCTCCATTAGCCTTTTTTTCAATAGACTTGATTACATTGCCGATTGAATCGTATTCGAAGTTGATTGTAGAATACAATGCATTCTCATGGTTCAAAGTCATTCCCCATGTGTTGTATTGTTTGGTGTTAATTAATACTCCATTTTTATCATATTGATACTCCAGTACTTGCTCGGTAGTATCCGACAGAGGCTTATTCATCACAGCCTGGTGCAAACGCTCTTTGATTAAATTTGCAGATACATCATACAATTTAACCATTTTAGTTCGGCTTTCAGAAGACAGCCAATCAATCGTTTCTGTGGTGCTATTATTAACCGTGGCATAAGAAACTACCGATGTGGCTACCGTTTTTCCCTTCCCATTCAAATACGTTTTTCCTACCACCATATTATCTTTACTATATATTAATTGCTCTTCCACCAAACTTAAAGCACTATTGGTTTTGTGTTTTGCAAGAAGTAACCCGGTATAATCAAATTAA
>JAKISE010000017.1 GCA_021648745.1 Cyclobacteriaceae bacterium | reverse complement strand
AATTGAATCCGAATAAAATAGCGACAGCATTAATTGTACATAAAGAGTTACCTAATAACTTAAATGAAACAATTATGGTAATTCCCGAAATTGTAGATGAAGGTGAACAGTATTTTGAACTCAACAGTTATATATTAATAGTAAATAGTGTAACGGGAAAAATAGTACATCAATATTTTGAGAGTTCTAAAACAAATAGTTGGGTTTCTGATGCTATAAAGCTGGTAGAAATAACAATAGATACAGCTCCATACAACGTAAAGGATAACATTAGGGCATTTGGAATAAGAGTAAGATATGTTGGTAGTTCGCAGGCAAATCCTTATGAAAATGAAACAATTTCTTTGTTTATAAAATCGGAGAATACGCTGAAAAATATTTTAAAAAAATATGATGTGATGAATTCTGGGGGTGAATGGGATACAAATTGTGCAGGTAAGTTTATTGATGAAAATAAAGTGCTTATTATTTCTGAAAATATGACAAATACATACGTTGATATTTTAGTAAAAAGCAAGATTATTGAATCCAAAAGTTACATAGATGAAAATGGTGATTGTGATTCTACAGAAAAAATCACTACAGAAAAGACACTATTAAAATTTAACGGTAAAGAATATAAAGAAAACAATCTATCTATTCAAAAATTGATGCTTTTAACAAAATTAGAAGCCATTAAAAAATACGGTACTCCTGTTTCTATAGAACAATTTATTATAGATGATGCTCAAGGAGAATTTAGAAATGGCATTTCTGGTAAATACACCCAAAAAGAAAGGCAAAGTCAATCTATTTTAATAGATGAGCTTACATGGGAAAAAGATAAAAATACTTGGATAACTGTTTGGTACGAAGTTAAACAAGGAAAGTCAGTACCTAAAGATGTTTATTTATGGGAAAAAGGAACAGAATTTTGAAATACGATGTCGTCTATGTACAGCAAGAAATACCCTAAAAACCTAACTAATAAGTGTTAAAACACAAGATTTGGCTTTGTAAATTATGCCATAAAAAGTGAAAATAGTTTTGTAACTAATCAATCCATGGACAAGCCCCTATTATCTGTTTTGATAACTGAACATTTGTCCGAACTAAAATTATAAAGATTGGCTTGTACCCTTCAACTTAGCTTGCCACTGTCCCGTTTAACGGGACAATCTATGTTAACCAACCAAGGTGATAATCTTCCAATAGTGGGCTCGGAAGAGCCCAGAGATTACCGAGCCTTACCTGCCCTCCGCACAACTTCGGGAGGCGGGCGCTCGAAAATGACGATGAGTATGACACTTAGCCAGATGATAGGTTAATAAATTATGAACACCTTAAAAAAAATCTAACTTATTTAAATTTGGGTGTTAATATCATTGCTAGCTGCTTTAGGATACCTGCGAATTATCTTAGGGCCAAGACTAAAACCTTCAACAGGTTTTATGAAAATGTTTGACAGCATTCCTTATCCCGAACTCAGGTTTAAAAGAAAACTCAAAACAAGGCAAAAAGAGTAATCATTTGTTTTCTGATTATTGTAATCATAACCCTTATTGTAGGAACAACGCATTATATATGCGAGAAAGTCATTGACCTCATTTAAGAAGCAATACCTAAAGGCCGACCTAAGGTTTATAGACAAACATTGGTTAGCAGTTTTACGATCCAAACAAAAAGTAAGCTGCTAATGCCACTGCAATTACACCAACAACGGCAAGCGCAATTTTAACAGTACTCCAAGGTCGTTCTCCTTGTACTTCGCCCGTACGAGCATTTACCATAAACCTATAAAGCTTATCTTTAAATTTATAGGCACTTACATAAGCAGGCAATAAAATGTGTTTAAAAGTAACTGCTTCAAACTGTGTGTTTCTGGTATGAATACGTTGCACATCACCACCAATATCTCTTCGTATCAGTCCAGTGATACTGTCTTCCATGTCAACTCTAGCTCTGTTAAATCCGGTTTCTAGATTTACTTGGTACTTTTCAGTAATAAAACCACTTAAATACTTCTTGTTAAATGGAACAAGGTTTGGTAAATCCCATGGCTCTAATTCCTTTACTTGTTTTTTAGGCAACGACTCAGAAGCCGGTATTAACACATCATCAAAAGCATGAATTATTTGTCCTGAAGCATAACTCCACCTCGTTTTTTGTACCTGCCTTGTTTTCGTTACAGATTTACCGTTTTCAGTAGTTGAATACGTTTCACTTACATAATAGTGAACCCCTTTTTGGCCCGTATAATTAGTAGTTGTGTTAGAGTCAAATGTCCAAAAAGGCAGATAGACGCCCTTAAAATGATCGAATGAAAGGATGGCCTTTTTAAGAGAATTTGGAGCAAACCAAAGTTTGTTTATCCAGATTTTAAAAGCCTCAAGCGCTTCTTTTTTTGTAAGCTTAAACGGGAGTAAACTTTTCGGCTGAATAATGCTTTCTGAATGCGCATTGCTTACAATTAAAGGGGTGGCACAATAAGGACAAGAGGATGAAGCAATATGAGGTTCTAACGAAGATTCTGCTCCACAAGTATTACACTTTACAAGGTTTAACTCAATTGTGTCTAGTTCTTTTGCACCTTTTTCAAAATACTCATGAAAATCTAGTTCTTGTATTTTAGTATCTGAAACAGGGATTTCGTTTTTTGCTCCACAATACTCACAGGTTAATGCTGTAGTGCCTGGTTTGAATTTTAAATCTGCCCCACAATCTGTACAACCAAAGATATCTACCGTTGGTTGTATGTTTCCTTCACTATTACCCATTGCCTAACTAGGAGGGAGGGGAGGAGGAACAGCACCAAATAAATTGGTAAAAGATGAAACCTGACCGGCAGCAGTCCAGGTAGGCATACCTTGTTTCCAAACCAATGATTCTTTCGTAATTTGATTCTCAGAAATCATTTTTTGTAAAGTACCCATCTCGAAAGGACCAGATTGCTGCCCCTTAACAACTACATGATAGGTTTCGGCTACCGGTATTGGGGGCGGAGCACTTCCAGATGCTGCCGGTTGAGCAGTTTGTTGCTGCCCTTGATTAGGGGCAAAAGCATTACCCATTTGGTTGGCCATGGCGAAACCCATTCCCATTCCCATTCCTGCTCCGGCAGTCCCACTTTCATTTTCAGCTGCTTTTTCAATAGCTTTAGCTGCCTTAATTCTTGCAAATTTGTCTAAATCAATTTTATCTAAGCGACTAAGCTCAAATACTTCTTTCTTGATTTCTTCAGGCATTGATACATTTTCAATCAAGAACTTGGTAAGCCCAATGCCGTAAGCATTGAAATCTTCTTGCATGATATCCTTTACCAACTTAGAGATCTCGTTTGTATTGGCAGCATATTTTTCAACTGGTAGTTCTGCTTCACCAATGGCATCTGTAAATCGGGTAACAATTAAGCTTCTAAGCTGATTAGTTATTTCATCCGTGGTAAAATGACCATCAGTACCTACTATTTCTTTGATAAACTTAGAAGGGTCGTCTACTCTAATAACATAAGTACCAAACGCCCTAATTTCTAACATGCCAAAGCGTGCATCGGAAAGGGTAATAGGGTTTTTAGTGCCCCATTTTTGATCTGTAAAATTACGTGTACTTACAAAATAGACTTCTGCCTTAAAAGGACTGTCAAATCCGTACTTCCACCCTTTTAATGTTGAAAGGATAGGCAGATTTTGGGTGTTTAGCGTATGAGTACCAGGTGTAAATACATCTGCTAGTTGCCCTTCGTTGATTAATACAGCAGTTTGCCCTTCTCTAACAACCAGCTTTGCGTTATTTTTTATTTCGTTGTCGTGCCTTTTAAATCTGTAGACAAGGGTATCACTGGAATCATCCGTCCACTCAATAATGTCTATAAATTCTCCTCTTATGCTATCAAATAGTCCCATAATTTATTTTTTTCGATGGTGTGCATTAGCTTTATGAGTTTCATAATATTAAAAATATGCACAATTGGTTCAACTCTATTTTGTTCTTGTAAATTATAGAATAAATATAAAACTTTATATTTTCTTTCGGTAAACTAATTTGTAGAAAACACTAAAATAGGAATAATCACACTAGCTGTTGATCAATAGATTTACTTTTATCAGTCCTTACGTTTCCTGTATGCATTGTTTCTTTGGGCTCGATAAGCATTACCCAACACTCATCTTTACAATGCGGATTGTGCATAACTCCTTTAGGAACCACATAGCCATCGCCTTCTTTTAAATCAACCGACTCATGTTCAAAATCAATGGTTAGATTCCCTTTAATGATGAGAAAAAGCTCATCCTCCTTTTCATGCTTATGCCAAACGAACTCTCCTTTTAACTTAGCTATTTTTATATAGTTACCGTTAAACTCATTAATTACCTTGGGTGACCAATATTCATTAAGTTTATTAAAGGAAGCTTTGGCATTGAAGAGGTTATTAAATATTTGCATATCTTTCTACTTAATTAAAATATTAGATGCTTTTGAGAGTAAATTCCATGGTCCGATTTCTAATTTTACTAATTTTCATAACTGGGTGCACGCTAAAAGCGGATACCGAGCATATCAACCAAGCCACTAAAGTAAACGGTTTAAGTTATGCAGCTGCAAATGTGCTTATAGATTCTGTAGATATAGTTGATATGCTAGATGTTGGAGCTAACTGGGTAGCATTAATGCCTTATGGTTTTATTAGGGAAGGAGAGAAAGAATTAATCTATAATTCTGAAAGGCAATGGGTGTCCGAAACAATTGAAGGCATTGCAAAAGATATACAATTAGCTCAAAAATCGAAATTAAAAATAATGCTAAAACCCCATGTTTGGATAAGACATGGGGCATACACGGGTGATTTTGAGTTGACCGAAGAGTCGGATTGGAAACAATTCGAATCATCGTATCAAAACTATATTGTAGCGTTTGCGAAAGTTGCAGAACAGCATAATGTGGAGCTATTTTGCATTGGTACTGAATGGCGAAAATTTATTAAGAGCCGCCCTGCTTTTTGGCACCAACTTATTAAGGAAGTAAGAAGTGTTTATAATGGTAAGCTTACTTATGCCGCCAATTGGGATGAGTACCCCGAAACGCCTTTTTGGAAGGAGATAGATTTTATAGGGGTGAACGGGTATTTCCCTCTCACTGAAACACCAAAGCCTACATTAGAAGAATTGGAGTTGGCCTGGTTGCCAATTATTAATCACTTGGAAGAGGTTAGTGCAAGTAATAAAAAACCAATTCTATTTACGGAGTTTGGGTACCGAAGTATTGAGGGTACAACAATTAGACCTTGGGAGTCATATACCAAGGTGGAACCTTCCATGTCCGAGCAATCGGTAGCATTAGCTGCGTTATACAATAGCACATGGGAACAGCCTTGGTTTGCCGGAGGGTTTTTATGGAAATGGTTTAATAATCATATGATCACTGGAGGAGTAGACCATACTGGGTATACACCACAAAATAAGCCGGCTCAAGTAATTGTTAAAAACCAGTATGAACAAAGCAAGTAAATTCGATACTTAGAGCTTGCTGAATACTAGCTACTTTTCTTCACCCGTGCAGGTTTATAGTGCATTACTATAAAGTCTACCAATTTTGCAGCAAGGTTGGCAGTTCTATGGTCATTGTCTAAGGTGGGGTTTAATTCCACAATATCAACAGATATTAACTTTCCAGTATCTATTAAAAACCGCAGCATTTTGAATACAAAAAATGGAGTAAAACCCAGTGGAGAGGGCGCACTTACACCAGGAGCATAAGCAGATGAAAAGCCATCTATATCAATAGTAACATATAAATAATCGTTATTTTCAATTAGTGGGGCGAGCCTCTCTTTTTAACCTGAGTTCGGGATAAGGAATAGCTGCCAGAAAATAAAATAGTAGGTGAGCTTTTTAATGTAAAAAGCAAAGATATAATGGATTATTTCAAGATTTTTATATTAAAAAGATTGCCTGCTAGACATTTTCCCTTTGGGCTTTAACCAAACTTCCCTAAACCTCCTTATATTTTCTTGAATTAACCCGTTAGTCCTACAAAAATCTAAGTTGTTTATGAAAGTTTCGATTAAAGCTGACAGCATTCCTTATCCCGAACTCAGGTTATCAATAAGATGAACAATATTTTAATAGTTTTTGCTCGCAAACCAGAGCTGGGCAAAGTTAAAACAAGGTTAGCAAAATCAGTTGGTGATAAAAAAGCACTACATATTTACTCAATGCTTTTAACCAAAACATTAAAAACTGCTAAAAAATCTATTGGCTTACTAAAAACATATTGGTCATCATCAAATGGTGTAAACACTCAATTTTTACAAAGAGGTAATGATTTAGGTGAACGAATGTTTAATGCCCTAAAGGACCAAATCAACCCCTCTACCAAGGTATGCCTAATAGGTGCAGATTCACCTCAACTCACCCCTGAAATAATTAAAAAGGCCTATCAGCTTTTAGAAACAAATGATATAATTTACGGCCCCTCTCTAGATGGGGGTTATTACTTAGTAGCTATAAAAGGTGTCGTTCCTAAAGAGCTTTTTATAAATAAAAAATGGAGCCACTCCAAAGTACTAGAAGAGGCACTAGAAACTTGTGAAGCATTACATTTAAAAGTAGAATTATTACCACAACTAGCTGATATAGATACGGTTGAAGATTATAATGGTTGGTTAAAGTCTATCGAATAACCCGTAATCCCAAATTAAAAGTAGACCCTGCACCTTGGCTTTTACCAGCCACAAAATTAGTGTACAGGCCTTCTATCTCTACCTTACCAGGCACTAATTGGTATTTTATACCAGGACCCAATTGAAAATAATAGCTTTCAACAAAATCTGTCTCACCAAACTGAGTCATTAGTTCGTTTAATAAATATAGTGTAACACGCTGTGTAGGAAAGTAGCTAAGAATTGCTTTAGTAGGTAATCTAAAAAAAAAGTCAGATTCCTCTACTTTTGGTTTTCTAAAATACATCCAGCCACTTAGCTCAAAAAACACTTGCCAGTCTTGCCCTAACTGTTGGTCATAAAATAATTGGTTTATCCAAATAGTATTATCAAAAGCCAAGAAAGGCTGGCTTAGGTCGCCTCCTCCTTGCATATCGTTAGCAATAGGAATTAATAAGGTAGATGTAATCGAAAACCTCTCTAAAGACGTAAAAGGAGCTATTTTAATTTTAGGTGCAACATACGACAACTCCACTCTCTTTTGCTCTGGATCTGTGTTTCTATTAACACTATTAATCCAAATTTCTCCTCCAATGTTTAGCCAAGAATTTACTCCGATCAAAAAATAATTAGCCGAAGTAAAATAGTTTTCTCTAAAACCTATTTCTTGCTTTTCAGATGAACTATTATAAAAAGCCTGTTGCGTATATAAATTATTAAATAACTTAATTTCAACCTGTCCCTTATTCATAATAGAGGAAGGCGTGATGTTTTGAAGATTTAAATCTTGTGAGTAAATTGAATGTGAAATGCTAAGCATTAACAGGCAAACAATAAGGGTTCGAAGTTTTATCATATTAGGGTTAACAGTTTATAATCGTAATAGTTCAGAAATCAATTTATAATTTCAATAATTGTTCAACACCTTTGTTAAAACTTCTTAGAGCAAAACAAAACAATATATTCGATAAAACGATATGCAATGATTTAAGTTTGCACTTTATCTAATTATCTAGCTTTAGTATCAATGACTCGAATATACTTTTTTGCTCTCATTATAAGTTTAACCACCTGTGGTAAACCTGAAAATAAAAAGTTACCCATGTTAGGAAGACATGAGTTTCTTGATTCTGATTCTGGTATCGATACTGTTTTTCATACGGTTAAAGATTTTTCCTTTATAGACCAAGACAGTAGCCTAATTACCAATAGCGATTTTGATGGAAAAATTTACGTGAGTGATTTCTTCTTTACTTCTTGCCCTAGTATTTGCCCTTTAATGAAAGTGCAAATGTTACGTGTTTACGAAAAATACAACGACAACTCTGAAGTTAGCATTTTATCTCACACCATCGACCCTGACTACGATAATGTAAAAGTGTTAAAGGATTATGCAGAACGGCTAGAGGTTAAAAGTAATAAATGGCATTTTGTGACTGGTGTTAAAGACTCTATTTATAATATAGCTCAGACTAGTTATTATATAGGAGTAAGAGATGATGGCAGCTTTGAACATAGTGGCAAGTTTGTACTGGTTGACAAGCAGCGAAGAATTCGCGGGGTATATGATGGCACCGATGAAGAAGCTGTAGATAAATTGCTAAAAGATATGGACATTCTTTTGCAAGAATAATGTTATCTCCATTGCTGGTTACAATTGCAATTTCAACCAATTTCAACTATCTTGCTTGCACGATTAAACGCATTTTTTAATATCGTATTTTTACTGATACTAGTGAGGTTGTGCGCATACTACAATTAAAGCCATGCACTTAAAGATATCCTATATATTAATTCTCCAATTTTTATGCTTTTCTGTATATAGTCAGCAACAAGACTACATAGATAGTCTTCAGCAAAAACTAGTAAATGCTGATGGTAATCAAAAAATACGTATATATAATGGGCTTTCATGGGCCACTAAATTTAGTAGCCCCGCATTAGCTTTCGAATATGCAGAAAAAGCCTACCATTTAAGTAAAGAACTTGGTAATGAAACTGCACAGGCTATTTCACTAAATAGAATGGGTGCTGCCAATCTTAAATTGGGTGAACTGAACACCTCTTTAATGCATATGCTAGAGGCAATTAAAATATCAAATAATAACCAAAAGATAATAGCTACTTCTAAGCGTCAAATTGGAGAGGTTTATGAAGCTCAAGGAAACTTGCCTGAGGCCATGAAAAATTATTATATCGCGCTAAGCATAGTTGATAGCATTGGCAAACCAATTGAAATTGCTCGCTCAGCTCTTAGGGTTGCGGGGCTCTATATAAAGCTCGAAAAATTTCAAATATCAGATAGATACTTAGATTATGCCATTGACGTGTATAAGGAAGAAAAGTATTTAAGGGGGCTACATTTGGCTTATTTGCTAAAGGGCGATTATTATTTCAAGCAAGGCATTCAAGACTCTTCTATTATTTACTATAACAAGGCATTAAGCTCTTTAGAAAACCTAAAAGATAGATATGGTTATGCAACAACTATTGCAAAAATTGCACGAGTTATGGAGGCACAAGGAAACTTTGATGATGCCATCACAGATTATTATAGGGCCCTAGACACTTTTAAAATAATAAATGACAAGAAAGAAGTTACACATACCTATGTCGCTTTAGCTCAAGCATACGCAAATTCTAAAAACGCTAAAAAAGGCATTTACTATGGAGAAATCGCTCTAAGCGAATCAAAAAAATTAGGCCTGTCTAACGAAGAAAAAGGAGCATATTATGTGCTTTATTCTATTTATAAAGAAATAAATAATCAATCAAAGGCCATATCATACCTTGAAAGCTACCTGAATTTAATGGATAGCCTACATTATAGTGAAGAGTCTTGGCGTGTTGAGCAAATGCAAAACTCATATGAATTAGAAATTCAAGTAAAAGAAAATGAACTCAGTAAAGCTATCATAACTAATCAAGCGTTAACAATAAAAAATAATTCACTAATTAGAAATTTCTTAATTATAATTGCTGCCCTAGTTTTTGCTCTAGCCACCATTATTGGGTACACCTTAAAAAAGGTTAAGCGAGCAAACCAACAGTTGATTTTAGCCAATGAGGAAAAAAACGAGGCAATTAGTTTAATCTCTCATGATTTAAAATCACCTTTTAATAAAATAAAAGGGCTTGCACATATTTTAGAATTGCAACTAGAAAATATTGATGCCGAAACTGCCGACCTATTATCTAAAATTAATATTATAACACATGACGGATTGGTGCTGGTTCAGAATTTAGTAGATATAAAAGCACTCAAATCTGGCTCCTACATTATAAAAAACACCTCGTTCGAAATCAATGATTTTTTTAATAATCGAGTGCAAGGGTTTGAACAGTTTGCACTCTTAAAGAAGATTAAAATCAAATTTGAACCTCTGGAAACCAATCGTCAAGTTTATTCAGATGTAAACTCGATTTCCAGAATTTTTGATAATATTTTATCTAATGCAATTAAATATTCTCCTGAAGGAGAAATAGTACTGATTGAGTGTTCGATAGTAGAAAACAGCTTTTCATTTTCTATCTCTGATAATGGAAAAGGGATTGACCAGAAAGATATTGCCACTTTATTCGAAAAGTATAAAACTGGGTTGGCTTCGCCTACCGGTACCGAACTGTCTAATGGCCTCGGCTTAGCTATTGCCTCCTCTCTTATCAATAAACTCAGAGGCACTATTAAATGCATTAGTCAATTGGGTAACGGTGCTACTTTTATTGTGAGTTTACCTATTAACCAAAGTTCAATCTAAGGCTATTTGTAATAGAAGACCTATTGCATAATTGGGGTTGAAAGTTATAATGCAGTTATTAACTCCAATATTGCATTATTCTCTTTTACAACTAAATTGTATTCTGCCCCATGTACAAACGGGTAGTTGGCTGGTTCATGACCAATGGGCATTAAAGCTATAGGATATTTTATTCTTTCAGTACATCTAAAAACCATGTCTTCTACTGATTCGGTAAACAGAATTTCTCCATTTATCAAATCGCTAAAGCTACCTATCACTAAGCCCTTTAATTTTTCAAATTTTCCTGCTCTTGCCAATTGGTTGAGCATGCGATCCATTCGATAATAATAATCTCCTACATCTTCTAATACCAAAATCTTATTATCTGTATCAATTTCCGATTCTGTGCCTAGGCTATCACATATTAATGAAAGGTTTCCTCCAACAACACAACCATTAGCCCTTCCCGTTCTTAGTTGCTTTCTCTTTGATTCTACTTGAAAAAATCCATTAAACAACAAATTATGTAGCGCAAGAATAGATTCTTCGCCTCCTTTTCTGCCAAACGAAGTTCCCATAGGCCCATGAATAGATAAAATATTGTTCTTTAACGCTCTCAAGTGAAATGCTGTAATATCGCTAAAGCCTACAACCCATTTTGGTTTTTTTTTAAAGGCAGCTAAATTAAGGTTGTCAATATATCTTGCTAGTCCATAGCCCCCTCGAGCACATAATATTAGGTCTACTTGGTCATCATCTATAGCTTCTTGAAAGTCTGAGAGCCTTTGGGGGTCGGTACCAGCAAATACACTGCTTTTTTCATATAAATGGCGACCAAAAGATACTTCTAAACCCCAAGACTTTAAGGTTTTTACCATAACATCTACCCCTTTAAAAGGCACAATACCAGATGGTGCAATAATTCGAGCTTTACCTTTTACGGCTAAAAGTGTGGGAATAATCATACCTAAAGATAAAAACCAAATGGCAATAAAAAACCCCTTTGAAAAACAAAGAGGTTTTGAATCAATTCAATAAATTATTAGTTAGCAGCAGGAGGAGTAATGCCCATTTTCTTCAATACATCGTTTGATGCATCACCTACAGGATCTGCGAAATACAAAACATCCAATCCAGGAACTCCAGCATTTATAATATAAGCGTAACCGCCTTCTTTAGCTACTTCGTTTATGGCAGTTCCAATTTTATCATAAATTGGCTGCATCAATTGTTGCTCTTTTTGCTGCAATGTTTGTTGTGCACTTGTTGCAAACTCTTGTGCACTTTGCTGCATAGTAGAAAGCTCCTTTTCTAAATCTACACGTATCGCTTCTGCCATTGTGTTTCCTTCAGATACATACCTGTTGTACTTTTCTTCAAAATCCTTTTGCTTAGCTGCTGCTTGTTTTTCTAACTGGCCTTGTAAGGTTTGCAATTGCGACTGCACTTGTTTCATTTCTGGCATAGCACTTAACACATATTGCATATCCATATGCCCTATTTTTTGTGTTTGTGCCATTACTACCGTGCTTCCTAAAATAGCAGCAAACATTACAAAATACTTCAACTTATTCATCTTTCTTAATTTAATTTAATTATCTAAAACATCGTTAGGATCTCCAAGTCCTAATTCTTCTAATACAAAATCGGTGTAATCATGTACAGGGTCTGTGTATATCATAACCAGTTCGCCTGATTTGTCAAATACTATTTGCAGCTTATGCTCATGGGCCATTTTTTCTACGGCTTCAAACACTTCATCCTGAACAGGCTTTATAAGCTCCTTTTTCTTTAAAAAAAACAGCCCTTCAAACCCAAATACTTTTTTTTGATATTCTTTTAAGGCAAACTCACGTTCTGAAATTTCCTTAATCCTATCTTCTTTCATTTCAACAGTAAGTAAAACTTCCTCTGCCTTCAAATCGCTATGCATATTATCTATTTCAATTTGCATATCCTGAATTTCTACTTGCCAGGCAATTGCCAACTTATCAATCTCCCCTTTTGCTTCATTGTATTTAGGCATCTTACTCAGGATAAAATTCGTATTAACATACCCGAATTTTTGTGCCACTACCTGACTAGGTAGCAAATACGCTGCCAAAATAATAAAAACAAGCTTAGAAACCGATTTACCCATTATAAAATATTATCGTAACTGTTGACCAATTGTAAATTGAAACTGCATCCCACTAGGCTCGTTGCTTCCTGGAAGGGTATCAAATCCATATCCCCAGTTGAGACCTATGAGACCAAAAGCCGGCATAAATAAACGAGCACCAAAACCTGCAGCTTTATAAGTATCAAACGGGCTAAACTTTTGGTAATTGTCCCAACTGTTGCCTGCTTCACCAAAAACTAACACATAAATTGTGGCAGCTGCACCAGTAGTAACTGGGTATCTCAATTCCATTGCATACTTAGCATAAATAGTACCGCCAGAAGTTCCTGTATATGTAGCATCATATTGATCAATAGGTCGGATAGAATTATTTTCATAACCTCTCAGTCCAATAATATCTGTTCCTAAAACAAAGTTCTGACCTGCCAAACCATCTCCCCCAACCCTAAAACGCTCGAAGGGCCCTACTGGCACTCTTCCAGGAGAATAGGTGTTCATAAATCCAAAATGAATTCTAGATTCAAGCACCAACTTACCTACTAAATTAAGATAGTATTTAGCATCAAACATAAACTTCATGTACTCTACCCATTTATTTATTTCTTCTGCGCTTGCCGAATTATAATCTAGGTCATTCAATTTAGAAAAAGGAGGTGTAAAACTAGCAGATAAAGAAACCGTAGATCCTGATTTTGGATACATGGGGTTATCAATACTGCTTCTTGCCAAGGTTGAAGTTAATAGAAATGTATTGGAAACGCCTGTATTAAAAGGCAAAGCCCCAACCTGCTGAAAGTAATTATCAAGCTTATACACTTTGTACGATAAAGCCGTGCTTAAAGTAAAGTAATTATCTGGCCATGTAAGTCTTCTTCCTAAACCTATAGTTGCAGAATTTACTTTAAATGACCCTGCACCAAATGGGCTAAACCGCTCATCGGTATTTTGAATAGATGTATTAAAACTAACAGTTAACGAGTTTGGTTTCTTACCTCCTAGCCAAGGCTCGGTAAATGAAGCTGTATAACTTTGAAACTGTCGGCCGTTTGCCTGCATCCTAATCGATAGCTTTTGCCCATCTCCTACTGGCAATGGGTGCCATTTTTCGAAGTGAGGAACATTTCGCAAGGAGAAGTTATTAAAAGTTAATCCTAGGGTACCTACAAATCCATAAAAGCCACCCCAGCCACCAGAAAGTTCTATTTGGTCATTGGGTCGTTCAACTAATTTATATTCAATATCAACAGTGTTATCAATTGGATTTGGAATTGGATTAATTTGAATTTGTTCAGGATCAAAATAACCTAAGGTACCTAATTGCTGCTGGTCTCTAATAATATTTGTTCTACTAAACAAATCACCAGGCATAGTTCTAAGTTCTCTTCTAATTACATGGTCATTGGTTCTGTCGTTACCAGAAATAATAACTTTACTAACAGTGGCTTGAGCTCCTTCGTAAATCCGCATTTCAATATCTATTGAATCACCAATTACAGCTACTTCTACCGGTCGAATATTAAAAAATAAATATCCATAATCCATATAAAGACCAGAAATATCGACTCCTTGTGGATTCATTTGAAGACGCTTATCCATCTCTTCTTTATTATAAACGTCTCCTGATTTAATCCCTAATACTCGCTGCAATCTTGCGTCATCATATACATAATTGCCAGACCAAGTAATATTGCGATAATAGTATTTATTACCTTCTTCTACTTTTAAGTATAAGGCAATAGAACTGGTATCAGTTTTAAAAATTGAATCCTTTGTTACTACTGCATCTCTAAACCCTTTCGAGTTTAAGTAATTAACAATACTCTTTTTATCTTCATCAAAATCAGCTTTTATATATTTTGACGATTTAAAGACATTAATATTTACATGCCTAGTAAGGTAGTCTGCAGTAGTTTTTCCGTCCATTTCCTTACTATTCAGTATAAAAGACTTCACATTTAGGTGGGTGATTCTATTAGCAATATCCTTAAATAAGGAGAGCCGAACACGCTCCTTAGTATTTTTCATCTTACCCTTTATTTTGCTCAGGCTTACATCTTCAGCTCCGTCAATATAAACTCTATCAATTTTTACTTTAGGATTTTTCTGGATTTTAATATTGAGCCTCACATGGTTTGAAAGCAACGTATCCTTCTCCTTTATTATATCAACTTCGCAATTAAGGAACCCTTTGTCTACATAATGTTTTCGAACATTGTTTTTAGTAATATTAACCATTGCATCGGTAAGCACCTTGCCTCTATAAGGAGAAATCAACTCTTTTAAATCTGCTTTTTGAGATTTTGCTACACCCTCGAAAGAGAATTTCGAAAGCCTTGGGCGTTCTGTTAGTTCTACAATTAAATAAATTTTTCCTGTTTCTATCTTTTCAATAAGTATTTTAACATCTCCTACCAAACCATGTTTCCATAGTTTTTTAATGGCACTACTTATATCTTCTCCAGGGATTTTAATTCGATCACCCACCTTCAAATTAGTTAGTGATACCAGTGTGTTGCCATCTAAAAAAGTAGTACCAACTACTTTAATATTAGCAATTTCATATTCTTGGGGTCTGCTATAATCTAGCCCGGTACTGCTTTGGGCAGTTGCAGGCTGTGAACGGCTTCTACGTATTTGACCTATCGCTGATGATACAAATAATACTAATATTAAAAAACTAAGAAATCCTTTCTTCATATCCTTACGTTAACTGCTCGCTTGTTTTACCAAACCTTCTCTCTCGCTTATTATAATCCTCTAAAGCAAGCAATAAATGTTCTTTTCTAAAATCTGGCCACAGAACCTCAGTAAAATAAAGTTCTGTATAAGCCATTTGCCAAAGTAAAAAATTGCTCAATCTCATTTCACCACTTGTTCTAATAAGCAGCTCAGGGTCTGGGTACGCCCGTGTTGATAAGTGATGAGTAATTGTTGTTTCATCAATTTGACCAGCTCTTATTTCTCCTAGTTCTATCTTATGGGCAATATTAGCCACTGCTTTTGTAATTTCAGCTCTACCACTATAATTTAAAGCTAAAATTAAGGTGAGTCCCGTATTGCTCTCTGATGCCCTGATATCCCCTTCTAATGCATTTACACATCGTTTTGGTAACCTGCTTAGCTCTCCAATAGTTTCTAAACGAATATTGTTTTTCATTAGTGTGCTCAATTCCTTTCTTAAAGAATCAATTAATAACTCCATTAGCCCATCCACTTCTGCTTGAGGTCGTCCCCAGTTTTCAGTTGAAAAAGCGTACAAAGTTAAATATTTAACTCCAAGTTCAGCACAACTTTCAACCGTTTCACGAACTGCCTTAAGGGCGTTTCTATGCCCAAAAATCCTTGCTGCGCCTTTTTTTTTAGCCCACCGCCCGTTGCCATCCATAATAACGGCTATATGTTCTGGTATGTTATTAAACTTAGTCACAAATTAAGTACCCACAATTCTAATTTTAGGATGCAAAAATATTGTAAATAATTGAGAATATGTTCTATAAAGACTAGTTTAACGTCTCCGATAACCTTGTTTTATAGGAAGTGTTGGACAAAGGACACTGTAAAAAGTATAACTAAGGCTTACACCTGCAAAATAATACTTGTCATTATCTTCTGGGTTCCCATATTGATAATTTTTTGCAAACAAATCTCCCTCCGAAATATTGTCAATATAATCGAAAAAAGTTGCTCTGATACCTGCTTCTACAGAAAACGACCACTTAGGGCTTGCTCTATACCTTACCCCAAAAGCCAAAGGTACTGCCAATTGAATATCGCTGTAGGTTGCTGTTTTATTCTGATGCCCAATCATCCCAAAAATACCTATGCCTCCGTAAAAGTAGGGAGACCAGTTCTGTGGAGCATTTTTACTCCTAAAATCTAAAAAATAATATTCGAGCCCTGCTGCAAACTCATATAAAAATATATTAAAGGCACTTGCTCTCACAACCGAAAAAGCATCAATCGGCTTTTCATCCGTTCCAGCTAGTTTGCCTCCCACAAAAGAAAGTTTAAGGCTTAGATGGTCTCTCATGTTATACCTGTAAAACACGGTACCTGCAGGCTTTATAGGCCCTTTCAATGCATTGCGCGACAAATCGCCTGTATAAGAAAGTACACCTATCCCGCCACCAATTTCCTTTTTTTGAGCATAGCCTGAAACAGCAGATATAAGTAGCAAAATAAAAATGGGAATCCAATATTTAACCTGAATTCCCATTTCGATATTTTTAATCATATTTTAATTATCTAAACTTGGCTCTTCTAAAAGAGGACCCCAGAATATAACTTATTTTAACACTTGTAACATAATAAATATCATTATCGCTTGCACCTCCGCGATTATTTGGAAACCCTTCCACCCCTTCTTGACCAAAACCATTAACAGTGTTGTAAACGCCCCCATTTCTACCAGTATAGGGATCTATATCCCAACCCGAGATATATTGTGACCTATCATCTCCAGATTTAGCACCTGTTGG
Organism: Cyclobacteriaceae bacterium; assembly: GCA_021648745.1. GTDB lineage: Bacteria > Bacteroidota > Bacteroidia > Cytophagales > Cyclobacteriaceae > JAKISE01. The sequence continues at coordinate 30,150 of JAKISE010000017.1, read as the reverse complement.
TTCAACCGACCTATCAGACATTGCCCTTGCCAAATCGCTATCAAGTACATCTAAATCTACATAATTACGACTGATATCATCTATGTAATCAAAAAACAAATACCTAAAGGTTATGTCAAACGAAATGTCCAAAGCCTCACCTAACTTATAACGAGCACCTAAGCCAAATGGTATAGACATTTGCCATAAACTATAAGGTTTAATTCCGAAATTAGCATCAGTAGGTAATAAATCAGCATATTGGCCTTCAGTCCCTAAGGGTTGAAGTTTTACCCATTGGTCAGCTTCAGCTAAAGGTGCCCCCCCAGTTTGTGCATTGGTAGCAGAAACTAATGCTTGAGGGCTATGGTAAAACCCTGCGATACCAATCATTGCATATGGTGTAATTTGAACTCTACTTAAATACGAGCCTTGATTTTGAAATAAATCAAAAATACCTACAATAGCTAGTTCTGTAATATTGTTTTTAAAATGCAAATTCCTTTTATATCTATAATTCGAATTTTCTCCAGTAGGATCAGCGGCTTTATTGTCATCGCTAAATAGTGTACCAAAAGACAATGAGGCTTGTAATGTATAACGAGGCCCGATTCGGTAGCCAAATGCACCAGAAAACCCTAATCTTGTTGAGGAAATTTTAGTGCTACCAATGGTAGATTTTGGTGCTATATCCCCAAAATAGTTCATTGAATTAAGGCCAGCACTTATGTAGTAATACTTTTTTTGTTTTGTAAAACCATTTTTCTTGCCCTTAAAATTGGCCATGGCTTTATTGTTTCTCTTTATCTGTTTACGATTGATTTGAGAGAACCCAACAGACACTGTAAAAGCTAGCAGGATGGTTAATGTTAATTTAATAAGTTGTTTCATCTAAGTAATTACCGTTAGTAGGTGGCATTGCAGTTAATACAAAGGTATTTAATCCAATACGAATTAAAAAATGCTAGTCAATTTCTATAGTCAATTCCCCAATTAAGTTTATTTCTCATAGTCTCAAATTGGTTATAATCCCTAAATTTAACCAATTTTCCTGTTTTTTTAAACTTTTTTATAATTATCTGAACATCATTCGGAACTACAGCAGATCTAGAATCTAAGGAAACCAGAACATTATCACTCCTTGCCTCTATTTCGAAAGTTATTTCTCGGTCATCGGAAATCACTAGGGGTCTTGCATTTAAATTATGTGGACTTACAGGTGTAATTACAAAATTATTAGATTGTGGCAACACCAATGGACCTCCACAACTTAAAGAGTAACCTGTTGAACCTGTTGGGGTCGAAACTATTACACCATCGGCCCAATACGTATTTAAATATACTCCATCTAAAAGCACTTTCACTTTTATCATGGAAGAAGTGTCTCTCTTTAAAATGGTAAAATCGTTTAACGCATAATTTTTATTTTCAAACATGCTTCGATCCGAAACCATTTGCAATAATACTCGCTCATCAACTTCAAAATCAGCATTACTCAAAGCTAAAACGGCATTCTCAATTTTTTCTAAAGATGTAGTAGCTAAAAAGCCTAACCTACCCATGTTAACTCCTATAATAGGTATCTCATATTCTCCTACATGAGTAAGTAGTTCTAACAAGGTTCCATCCCCACCAAAAGAAAAGGCAAACATTGCGCTCTTTGTTTCTGAGCTCTCATTGTATTTTTTCAAGTTGTCAATTCCAGAAATATTAATTGCCTTACAAATTTCAAAGAATTCTACTGAAATAATTGCCGTAAACCCATGAAGTATTAATGTGTTAAAAAATCCTTCAATCTGGAATTTATCTTCTTCCTGAAATGCTTTTCCATGAACTACGACTAGCTTACCCATGATTAAATATCTAAATATTTGAACAGTATATCTAACCGTTCTTTATCTGATTCTCCATCTTCTTTATTTTGCAGTTGAGATATTACCTTAAAATCGAACCTTTCAAAGGTTGCTACCAATCGTGACACATCTTCGCTGTTTACCTTCAAGGTCAATTTAATTTTCTCGCTATTAGCTTCGTCATTTTTTATTGAGCTACTTAATATTTTATACCCTTCTAACTCAACTATTCTACTTATTTCTGACAATGAATAATCGATAGACTTTAAGGAAATAATTAGTATCGCACCCTTAGCCTGAACGGCCAATGTTTGAGAGAGTGCAGAAATTGTATCTTTTATGGTAATTACACCAACAAATTCATCCTCTCCATTTACAACCCCAATAAGTTCGATATCATTGCTAGAAGCAATTTTAATTATTTCGAAAAAATGTGCCGAACTATTTACCCTGCAATTACGACACTCTAATTCAACATCTTTAATGTAGGAAACTTCCGATTCTTGATCAAGAATTAAATCTTCAGAAATTAATCCTAAAAACTGCCCCTTATGAACTACGGGAAGTTGATTGCACCTAAACTCATCCATCCACACCAAAGCATGGGCGGTTGTGTCCGACAATTTTAATGAAGGAATCATTTCATTTATTAGTTCAGACGCTTGCATATTATTTGCCCAAAAGATATTCTTCTAAAATTTTATTAAACCTATCTGGCTGTTCCATCATGGGTGCATGGCAGCAGTAATCTATAAACTCTAACGTTGAATTTGGGATTAACTTATTAAACTCATGTGCTACGGCCGGAGGAGTTATGGTGTCGTTTAACCCCCAAATAAGCAATACTGGTGCTTTTATACTAGGTAATTGATCAGCCATATTATTACGTTGTGCCGACCTCGCAATTGCTATTAACCGTAACGTTTTTTGAGGGCTTTTGAAAGTTTGATATACTTCTTGAACGTACTCTTCAGATACTGTATCGGGATCATAAAATGTATAACCTACTTTTTCTTTTACATAATCATAGCTTTGAATTCTTGGAAAAGACCCTCCCATAGAATTTTCAAAGAGCCCTGAACTGCCAGTCAAAATAAGTTTTTCGACTTTTTCAGGATGCTGAACAACATAAGCCAAGCCCACATGGCCACCTAAAGAGTTGCCCATTACAATCATATTGCTAAGGCCAAAGTCATTCACAAATTTTGCAACAAATTTTGCGATGCCTTCTACGCCTGATTTTTTTAAAGGAAGTGTATAAATAGGTAGCATTGGAATAATTATTCTGTAATGCTTAGAAAACTTACTAACTACTTTTTCCCAATTACTCAAAGCACCAAACAGCCCATGAAGAAGCAAAAAGGTTTGCCCCTCTCCTTCATCTATATAACTGTATCCGTTTTTTTCTTTTAACTCCATATAATATTGGTATCACCACCAAATTAATACATCTTATTAAATTTTTCTAAATTATTAGGTAGCAGAATCAATTAATTCACTTAATCCTTCAAAAATATCCGAAACCGCAGGAATTATTCCATCGAGTATAGAAGCCATAAATGGTGCCACAGGTTTCACATAACCCAATAGCATAGAACCTTGCTCCCAATCACTAGGGAAACTAAGCTTAAAAACGGCTGCCACCCAAATTAGTGAAGAAACTAAAAATGTCCACATTAACGCTCCCATTAGAGCTCCTGCCAGTTTATCAACTCCCCCTAATAATATCATTTGTACAAACTTTTTAAGCATCGTTCCTATAAAATTTACTATAATGATAATACCAATAAAAATTATAATAAAAGATATAATAGGAATCAGCTTGCCTGTAAATCCAAATTCTGTAATTAAAATGGATATTCCCCAGTTTAAGAAATAAAACCCGCCAAACACTCCAAGAATTAATGCGAGTAATGATATTACACCTACAATAAAGCCTTTTTTGAAACCACCATAAGCACCTATTAATATAGGAACTGCCAATATCAAATCTAGCGTATTCATTATTGAGCTAACAACTCTTTTACCAATGTAGAAATCATTCTTCCTTCTGCCTTACCTGCCAATTCTTTAGTTGCAGCACCCATTACTTTTCCCATATCAGCAGGGCTTGAAGCTCCTACTTTAGCAATTATTGATGCAAGTGCTTTTCTTACTTCAGCCTCTTCCATTTGCGTAGGAAGGTATTTAGAAATCACCTCAAATTCAAAAAATTCTTTATCAGCCAAATCAGCACGCCCCTCTTTCTTAAAAAGCTCGCCACTTTCTTTTCGTTGTTTAGCTGCTTTCATCAAAAGTTTCATTTCAGTATCTTCAGAAATCTCCTCTTTGGCTCCTTTTTCCGTTTCAGCTAAAAGAATGGCTGATTTTATACTCCTAAGTGCTGTTAACTCTTCTTTGCGTTTGGCAAGCATTGCTTGCTTTATATCTTCGTTTATTGTTTCCTTGAGACTCATTTTTCTATTTTTGTTTGGTTAAATTAATAACTTGCAACAAAAATAGGAATTCTATTGATATGGCAACCCGTTTAAGTGTTAATGTGAATAAAATTGCCACTCTTCGTAATGCAAGAGGTGGTGATAATCCCAATGTGGTACAGGTTTCGAAAGATCTTGAAAAGTTTGGTGCCCAAGGAATTACGGTACACCCTCGCCCAGATGAGCGCCATATCACCTACCAAGATGTACTCGACTTATCTAAGGTTATTACTACAGAATTTAACATTGAAGGATACCCCGACCAACGATTTATGGACTTGGTATTGAAAGTAAAACCGACACAAGCTACTTTAGTGCCTGACCCTCCAGGAGTGCTTACCTCAAATGCAGGCTGGAATACAATTAATAATCAAGAGTTATTAAAGGAGGTAATTCAAGAACTAAAGGCACATGAAATTAGAACTTCCATTTTTGTAGATACAGAATTACAAAACATTGAGGGTGCAGCAGAAGTTGGATCAGATAGAATTGAACTATATACAGAGCCTTATGCGAGCGGATTTAAGACCAACAAAGAAGCTGCTATAAAACCATTTGCCACAGCCGCTAAAAAAGCAAAGGCACTAGGACTAGAAATAAATGCTGGACACGATTTGGATTTAGAAAATTTAAGTTATTTTGCTAAATCCATCCCATTTTTAGATGAGGTTTCCATTGGCCATGCACTCATTAGCGATGCCTTATATTATGGGTTAGAAAATACAGTTCAAATGTATCTGCAACAATTAGACATTTAATGAAACTTAATTATAAAGAAATAGGAGAAGGCAAGCCTTTAATAATATTGCACGGTTTATTCGGCTCATCGGATAATTGGATTAGCATTGGGCGAAGCTTAGCAGAAACTCGAAAAATATTTTTAGTTGATCAGCGTAATCATGGCCATTCTCCTCATAGTAATGTGTTTACTTATGAAGCAATGGCCACCGATTTAAAAATTTTTATTGAAGAACATTCTATAAATGAATTTGATTTGATAGGTCATTCTTTAGGAGGGAAAACAGCCATGTTATTCGCTACAAAATACACTAATTTGGTTGACAAATTAATTGTAGTTGATATTGCTCCGAAGCAATACCCTGTACACCATGATACTATTCTTGAAGGCCTGAAATCAATTGACTTGGATGCACTTAAATCTCGCGGTGATGCGGATAAAGCCTTAGCTCCTTATGTACCCATTTTAGGAATAAGACAATTTCTGCTAAAAAATTTAAAACGAACACCCGAAGGGTTTAGTTGGAAAATAAATCTAGCTGTTATTGAAAAGGACATTGAAGAAGTGGGCAAGGCTTTGCCTAAATCGGCAATGTTTGGTAACCCTACCTTATTTATTAGAGGGGGCATGTCTAATTATATTGTAGAAGAGGATATTGAGTTAATTCACACTCATTTCCCTACGGCTCAATTAGCTACAGTTAAAGGAGCAAGCCATTGGGTACATGCCGAAAAACCTAAAGAGTTTTTGGAAGAAGTAAACCAGTTTCTTAACATATGAAAAAAGGAATAATCTATCTAATCCCCTCTGTTATTTCTCCAGATACTGCAAACAAAGTATTGTCCCCACAAGTTTTTGACGTTGTAAAAAACATCGCTATCTTTTTAGCTGAAACAGTTAGAGAGTCTAGGCGGTTTATCAGTAGTCTAAAATTAGGCATAGATATTTCTTCTCTTGAATTTGAAAAGGTTGATAAGAATACAAGAGATGCCGAAACTGAAAAATACTTAGCTCCTGCTTTGCAAGGAAAAAATATAGGCGTACTGTCTGATGCTGGCTGCCCTGGTGTAGCCGACCCTGGCGCACAAGTTGCTCGAATAGCTCATAAACTAGGACTGCAAGTTGTTCCTTTGGTAGGGCCATCATCATTGCTACTAGCATTAATGGCCTCAGGTATGAACGGCCAATCTTTCGCTTTTAATGGATACTTACCCATTGACACTAAAGAGGCCTCTCAAAAAATAAAATATTTTGAGAAAGTTTCCAGAAGCAATAACCAAACGCAATTATTTATTGAAACTCCATATCGCTCAGATCGCACGTTTGAAATTTTATTAAAAAGTTTGAACCCGAATAGTTTATTATGTGTGGCTAAAGACATTACGGGGGCAAAAGAATACATTAAAACATTACCCATAAACCAGTGGAAAAATCAAAAGTTAACGATCGGAAAAGAACCAACGGTTTTTCTGTTTTTAGCTATCTAACTATTTTCAATTTACTACATTTGTCCATTCAAATTAATACAAATAATTAATGTCATACTTATTTACATCTGAGTCTGTTTCTGAAGGGCACCCCGATAAAGTAGCTGATCAAATTTCTGATGCATTAATTGATTATTTTCTAGCATTTGATCCTCAGTCAAAAGTGGCTTGCGAAACATTAGTTACAACAGGCCAAGTAGTATTGGCAGGTGAAGTAAACACAAACACCTATTTAGATGTACAAACTATTGCTCGTGAAGTAATTGCCAGAATTGGATATACTAAAAGTGAATATATGTTTGAGGCTCATTCTTGTGGAATTTTGTCTGCCATCCACGAGCAATCTTCAGAAATTAACCAAGGAGTTGATCGTAAGGTAGAAGACGATTTCGAGTCGAAGGCGGATGCCCAAGGTGCTGGCGACCAAGGAATGATGTTTGGCTACGCTACCAAAGAAACCGAAAATTATATGCCTTTGGCATTAGATCTTTCTCATAAAATTTTAAAAGAGTTAGCAAAAGTTAGAAGAGCTGGAGATAAAATTAACTACTTGCGCCCAGATGCAAAATCGCAGGTTACTATTGAATATACCGATGATAATAAGCCCGTAAGAATAGACACCATTGTAGTTTCTACCCAGCACGATGATTTTGCGCCAGACGAAGAAATGTTGGCTACAATTAAGAATGACATTATTGAATATGTAATTCCTAAAGTAAAGGCTCAACTGAGCCCAGAAATTCAAGCTTTATTCGATGACAAAATATTATACCATATTAACCCAACAGGTAAATTCGTAATTGGCGGGCCTCATGGTGACACTGGCCTCACAGGCCGTAAAATTATTGTTGACACCTATGGAGGGAAAGGTGGCCACGGTGGTGGTGCTTTTAGTGGTAAAGACCCAAGCAAAGTAGATAGAAGTGCTGCTTATGCCACCAGACATATGGCTAAGAATTTAGTAGCGGCAGGAGTTTGCGATGAAGCTTTAGTGCAAATTTCGTATGCTATTGGGGTTGCTAAACCATGTGGACTTTTTGTTGAAACTTATGGAACTTCAAATGTTAAAGATGCAAGTGGGAATAATCTTACAGATGGCGAAATAGCTAGAAAGCTAGAGACCATATTTGATATGAGGCCTTATGCAATTGAACAACGACTAAAACTAAGAAACCCCATTTATTCAGAAACTGCCGCCTATGGGCATATGGGTAGGGAGCCCAAAATAGTAACCAAAACTTTTGAGAACGCAGGACAAAAAACGGTATTGGAAGTTGAATTGTTCACGTGGGAAAAACTTGACTATGTAGATAAAATAAAAGAAGCATTTAACCTATAAAAAAAGGCCCGAGTAGGGCCTTTTTTTATATCCAATTTAGCTGTCATTTAATGACTCATTGCTTTTTCTTTAAATCTCTTTAATTGTTTTGTTAATGCTTGGGTAGCATCATCACTTGCAGCTTCAAAAGAGGCCGCACTTGCTGTAGCAAAAAGTTGATCGCCCGGAATGTTCAGTTTTATTTCTACCGTTTTATTTTTTATACCTTCGTTGTTCAATCTCATAAACACTTCTCCATCTACAATTCGATCGAAAAATCTTTCCAACTTATTCATCTTCTTCTGAACTACGTCAAGCAATCTGCTATCGGCATCAAATTTAATTGAGTGCATTTTTACATTCATAGCATTATATATTTATATGTAACATTAATTTCAATTATGCTTTAGGGTGTGCTTTCTCAAACACTTTTTTCAATTTATCTAATGAGTTATGGGTATAAACCTGAGTGGCCGCCAAGCTCGAGTGCCCCAGTAATTCTTTCACAGCATTTAAATTTGCTCCATTATTTAATAAATGTGTAGCAAAAGTGTGACGTAAAATATGAGGACTATTTTTTTCTAGTGACGTTGTAGCACCAAGGTATTTTTTTACTTTTCTGTACACAAAAGTTTCGTATAAAGGTTGCCCTTTATCTGTTAAAAGTAAAAAATAATTTGCCTCGTTCATATGCTCAATCTCTCTTAGTTTCAAATACTTTTGAACCAGGTTTGTTACTTCTACTGTTAACGGAATTACCCGTTCCTTGTTGCGTTTTCCGACCACCTTTATTTGCCTTTTTACAATATTAACCGAAGCTGTCTTTAAGCCTATAAGTTCTGCCCTTCGCATACCTGTGGCATATAGCAACTCCATTATCAAACGATCTCTTGTGCCTTCAAAATCGTCTGAGAAATTATCTAATTCAAATAAGTTTTGCATCTCTGCTTCTTGCGCAAACTGGGGCAATCTTTTGGGGGTTCGTAGAGCCCGTAATTGAAGTGAGGGGTCTTTAGAGATAATTGAAGATTTCAATAAAAATTTATAATAACTTCTGATAGAAGCCATTTTTCTATTAACAGAAGAAGGCGAGATTTTATCCTCGACCAAACTTATAACCCAAGACCGTATATGTTGATAGGTAACCGACTCTAAGTTTAACTTCGAATCGAATGTAGATAAGAATACATTGAATTGATCTAAATCGTTTTTGTAAGAAACCACAGTGTGAATACTGTAACGTTTCTCAAATTCAATATATTTCAGGAAGGAATTAATCATTAAGTCAGTAACACGGTTCAAACGCCTCGCACTACTAACTTAATAATTTAAAATGACTTTAAGAAAAAGATTAATAATTATCTTTTGCGAACATTTTTTGTTTGTAAGCAGCCTTAAGTTTCATCGTTCTATTAGTAATAGATGGCTTTTCAAAAGCAGTTCTAGATCTCAACTCGCGTAGAACACCAGTTTTTTCAAACTTTTTCTTGAATCTTTTCAGAGCTCTGTCAATTGACTCGTTTTCTTTTACATTTATAATAATCATAGCAATAACTATATATTTATTTCCAAATTGGAGCGCAAATATAGGAAGCTAAAAATCTAATTCAAAATCATTCTTCTAACAAAAGTTTAGAAATTACTAATTTTTGAATTTCACTCGTTCCTTCTCCAATAGTACATAGCTTAGAATCTCTAAAATATTTCTCTACCGGGTAATCTTTTGTATAGCCATACCCTCCAAAAATCTGCACCGCATCTGTGGCTACTTCCACAGCAATTTCAGAAGAATAAAATTTTGCCATGGCCGATTCCTTGGTCATAGGCAAACCGTTGTTTTTTAACTCAGCTGCATTATTAATTAACTGCCTTGCCGCTTCTACTTTTGTAGCCATTTCAGCTATTTTAAATGATATGCCTTGAAAACTTGCAATCGGTTTACCAAACTGTTGCCTTTCTTTGGAATATTTAATAGACTCCTTAAGCGCTCCCTCAGCTATTCCTAACCCTAAAGCTGCTATAGATATTCTGCCACCATCTAAAATTTTTAATGCTTGCACAAAGCCATCTCCAATTTCTCCCAAAATGCTATCCGAAGAAACCACACAATTATCCAGGATCACTTCAGTCGTTTCTGAAGCCCTCATTCCTAATTTATCTTCTTTCCTTCCCGGTTTCAACCCAGGGTTATTTCTTTCTACCGCAAAAGCAGTCATTGCCTTTTTATCTCCTACCGCACCTGTACGAGTCATTACCACAATAATGTCACCGGAATTTCCATGTGTTATAAAGTTTTTAGCTCCATTCAGCACCCAATTATCTCCGTCTTTAACAGCGGTTGTCATCATATTTCCTGCATCACTTCCTGTATTGGGTTCGGTTAACCCCCAGGCACCAATCCATTCTCCTGACGCCAATTTGGGTAACCATTTATTCTTTTGAGCATCAGTACCGAACGCTAATATATGGTTTGTACATAACGAGTTATGAGCAGCCAATGAAAGTCCTATTGAAGGATCCCAAATGGAGATTTCCACAACGGCTGCCACATATTCATGATATCCCATACCAACACCTCCAAATTTCTCAGGCACTAATAGCCCCATTAACCCTAACTCACCAAGTTGTGTAAAAATTTCTCTAGGAAAAAACTGTTCCTCATCCCAACGTCTACGGTCGGCTTCTATGTATTTTTTTCCAAATCCTCTAACAGATTCTCTGATCAGTTTAACATTTTCGCTAGTATTCATTTATTTATAGTATTGATTTTTAATTACTTACGTATTATTCACACTTATCGTTCGCTAAAATACCTTAATATTTAAACAAAATGGTTATAAAAGATATTCACTTCTCTATTTTCGAACAGTTTATCGAGTTACTTTTGTGACAAATTATTTCAAAATATGAAAATAGCAGTTGTAGGCAGCGGATATGTTGGTTTAGTGACCGGAACATGTTTTGCTGAAACAGGTAATGAGGTTACATGTATTGATATCGACCCCAAGAAGATTGAGATGCTTAAAGCTGGGCAAATTCCCATCTTTGAACCTGGGCTTGATTTACTGTTTGACAGAAATTCGAAACAGGGAAGGCTAAAGTTTACCACCGACTTAAAAAAAGGAATTGAAGGAGCTCAGGTAATATTTTTGGCATTGCCAACTCCACCAGGAGAAGACGGGGCGGCTGACCTAAAGTATATATTAAAAGTAGCTGATGATTTGGGCTCAATTTTAAAAAGTTATGCAGTAATTGTAGACAAAAGCACCGTTCCTGTAGGCACAGCAGAAAAAGTTATCGCTGCGATTGCTAAAAATGCAACGGTTGATTTTGACGTGGTATCAAACCCAGAGTTTTTGAGAGAAGGTGTTGCGGTTGACGATTTTATGAAACCTGACAGAGTAGTAATTGGAACTCAATCTGATAGGGCTGTAAAAATTATGGAACAACTTTACGAACCATTGGTGCGCCAAGGTAACCCTATCATTTTTATGGACGAAAAGTCAGCAGAACTAACCAAGTATGCTGCTAATTCATTTTTGGCTACAAAAATTACGTTTATGAACGAGATTGCCAACCTATGTGAATTGCTAGGAGCAGATGTGGACATGGTAAGAAAAGGAATCGGAACCGACTCACGAATCGGTAAGCGATTCTTATTTTCTGGCATTGGCTATGGAGGAAGTTGTTTTCCTAAAGATGTTCAGGCATTGGCCAAATCAGCCAAAGATGCTGACTATGATTTTGGCATTCTAAATGCCGTAATGAACATCAATGAAACTCAAAAAACAAAATTAATACCTAAAATAAAGGCCTACTTTGGCGGTTCTTTAAAAGGAAAAACCATTGCTATCTGGGGGTTAGCTTTTAAACCAAATACAGATGATATTAGAGAGGCTCCGGCTCTGATTAATATTGACGAGTTAGTGAAAGAAGGAGCAAAAGTGAAGGCGTTTGATCCTGAAGCAATGGAAAACGTAAAAAATATTATTGGCGATAAAATATCCTATGCTCAAAATCAATATGAAGCACTTGAGGGAGCAGATGCCTTACTAATTATAACCGAATGGCCTGTTTTTAGATCACCAGATTTTGACAAGGTTAAATCTCTTTTAACAAACAATGTTATTTTTGATGGTAGAAACTTATACAGAGTAGCTGATATGAAAAATAATGGATTTGAATATTATAGCATAGGAAGAGAGGAAGTACATGGCTAAAGAAAAAGTGTTAATAACTGGTGCAGCAGGCTTTTTGGGCTCGCACCTTTGCGATCGTTTTATTAAAGAAGGGTATTATGTAATTGCAATGGATAACCTGATTACAGGAGACTTGCGCAATATTGAGCATCTAAATAGCAACCTGGATTTCGAATTTATTAATCATGATGTTTCTACCCATATAGAAATTAACGGAAATCTCGACTATATCCTACATTTTGCTTCGCCTGCAAGCCCAATCGACTATCTTAAAATTCCAATCCAAACTTTGAAAGTGGGCTCATTAGGCACTCATAATTTGCTTGGCTTGGCCAAAGACAAAAAAGCCCGTTTACTTATAGCTTCCACTTCCGAAGTGTATGGCGACCCAAACGTACACCCTCAACCCGAAGAGTATTATGGAAATGTAAACCCCGTTGGACCAAGAGGTGTGTATGATGAGGCCAAGCGTTTTCAAGAAGCCATTACTATGGCCTACCATACCTACCATGGATTAGAAACTCGTATCGTGCGTATTTTTAATACGTATGGCCCTCGAATGCGACTAAATGACGGTCGAGTTTTACCCGCTTTTATAGGCCAGGCATTAAGAGGAGAAGACCTAACTATTTTTGGTGATGGCTCGCAAACCAGATCGTTTTGTTATGTAGATGACCTAATAGAAGGTATTTACAGATTGCTTCTTAGTGATTATGTACATCCTGTAAACATTGGTAACCCACACGAAATTACAATTTCGCAATTTGCTGAAGAAATTATTAAACTAACAGGCACAGACCAAAAAGTAATTTATAAACCACTGCCAAAGGATGACCCTTTGCAAAGGCAACCAAAAATTAATAGGGCAAAAGAAATTCTAAAGTGGGAACCTAAAGTAAGCAGAGAAGAAGGGTTAAAAATCACTTATGAGTATTTTAAATCACTTTCTAAGGACGATTTGTATAAAAAGGAGCACAACACATTTGAAGGCTATATAAAAAAATGAATAAGAATATAATCGTAACGGGCGGAGCAGGCTATATAGGATCACATACTGTTGTTGAGCTTCTTGCCCAAGGTTATAAGCCTATAATAATCGATAATTTCTGTAATTCCGAGAAATCAGTACTGAAGGGTTTGGAGGATATTACAGGCAAGAGAATAGATTTATTTGAAGGTGATTGTACTGACAAGAACTTTATGACTAATGTTTTTGCAAAAACTAAACCTGTTGGTGTTATTCATTTTGCCGCTTTTAAAGCAGTGGGTGAATCGGTTGAAAAGCCTCTGGCTTATTATCAAAATAATGTAGTTTCTCTGCTCGTTCTCTTAGAGGTAATGAAGAAGCAAAACTGCAAACGATTGGTTTTTTCCTCTTCTTGTACAGTGTATGGCACTCCTAAAAAGCTACCAGTCACGGAGCAGTCTCCAACGCAAAAAGCAATTTCACCTTACGGCAATACAAAGCAAATCGCTGAAGACATTATTAAAGATCAAGTAGTAGCTAATACAGGGTTGAGCGCTGTTGCACTTCGATATTTCAATCCTATTGGGGCTCACCCTTCTGCATTAATTGGCGAGCTGCCCTTGGGCATACCCAGCAATTTAGTGCCATTTGTAACCCAAACTGCTGCAGGTTTACGTAATGAACTCACCATTTTTGGTAACGATTATAATACGCCTGACGGCACCAATGTTAGAGATTATATTCATGTTGTGGATTTAGCTAAAGCCCATGTAAAAACATTAGATTACCTCTATGGCAAATCTAACTTCTATGATTTTATAAATATAGGCACGGGCACTGGAACTTCCGTGCTCGAAATAGTAAAGACGTTTGAAAAAGTAAGCAATCAAAAACTCAATTATACAATTGGCAATCGTAGAGCTGGGGATGTAGATCAAATTTATGCATCTGTTGATAAATCGAAAGAGGTGCTAAACTGGAAAACGGAGCTTTCTGTTGAAGACGCATTAAAAGATTCTTGGAATTGGCAATTAAATCTTAGCCACTAAGATGCAAAGCCACGAATAGTAATCGAAGCTTTACATTTTTGCGGTAAACAAATCACCTTAGTCATTCATTATTTTTTCTTGGCGCTTAATCGAATTTTGGTGTATAAACTCGAAAATGTCTTTTACAAAATCAGGACTAAGATTTTCGTCTTCTCCTTTGGCAACCCTGTCGTTTAGGATACTTTCGTATCTGCCCACTTGAAGAATCGTAACATTATTCTCTTTTTTAGACTCACCAATTTCATCCACTAAAGCCATTCTCTTCCCTAAAAGATTAATTAACTCATTATCCACTGTATCAATTTTACCTCTTAGCTCTTTGAGTGATTCAACAAATTCATTATTGGCAGAATCGGCTCTACGAAGAATAATAGCGTCCAATATAGTCTTAAGTCTTGCAGGTGTTACTTGCTGCTTAGCATCACTTAAAGCAACATCAGGATTGATGTGAGTTTCAATCATTAAGCCCTCCATTTGTAAATCAAATGCCTTTTGAGCAACGGGCTCGATAAGCTCACGAGAACCACCAATATGACTAGGGTCGCAAACAATGGGCATTTCTGGTAACAATCTTTTTAACTCAATGGCCATTTTCCACTTAGGGTCGTTACGGTATTTAGACTCACTATTTGGAGAAAAACCTCTGTGAATAGCCCCAAGCTTAGTAATTCCTGCTTGGTTAATACGCTCCAACGCACCAATCCACAATTGTAAATCAGGATTGATTGGGTTTTTAACTAAAACCGGAATATCATGACCCTTTAAGGCATCTGCAATTTCTTGTACCGAAAATGGATTTACCGTGGTACGCGCCCCAATCCATAAAATATCAACTCCTGCATCAATGGCTTGCTGAACGTGTTCTGCTTTTGCCACTTCAGTTGCCACTAATAATCGGGTTTCTTCCTTCACCCTTTTTAACCAAGGCAATCCTTCTGCCCCTACACCTTCAAATGTACCAGGTCTTGTTCTAGGCTTCCAAAGCCCAGCTCGGTACACCATAGCACGGTGGTCTTTCTCAATTAATTTGGCTGTTTCTAGCACTTGCTCTTCCGTTTCGGCACTGCAAGGGCCAGCAATTAATAATGGGAGATCTTTGGTTTTCGGAAACCATTTCTCCATCGGTTCAATGTTTAATTCTATATTCATTGTCTAAAAATTATTTCGTTATTTAAAAATATTATTTGTTATTAAGTTAATGGTTATTAGTTATTAGGTGATTTATCAAGTACCACTCTGATTCTATTAGTTTGCTTCATGGCTTCTTGTAAACCATTCTCATTCCCTTGTTCTATCATCAATTTATATTTTTCTAGGTTAGCTATATAAGCTGCTAACACTTCAATGATATTCTCAGAATTTTCAGTAAATATTGGTGCCCACATCGAAGGAGAACTTTTTGCTAAGCGTACAGTACTTTCAAATCCACTTCCAGCCATGTCAAAGATATTTTCCTCATTAGTCTCTACTTCTAACACCGTTTGGCCTAATGTAAAGGAGCTAATATGAGATAGGTGAGATACATAAGCGATATGCCGATCATGCTCCTTACTGTCCATAAACTTGGGCCGCATGCCCAGAAGATTCGTTATTTTCAATGCCGTTTCTAAGGCATCAATAGAAGAAGATTCTTTATCACATATAATATTTACTTTGTCATCAAACAAGGAATCAAATGCCGCAGATGGGCCGCTATTTTCTGTTCCTGCAATTGGGTGGCAGGCTACATAATTCTTCCTATTTTCATTTTTTTTTACAACCTGAGCTACGCTAGATTTAGTAGAACCAAAATCAATCACTACCTGATGCTTGCTACAGGTAGTTAAAATTTTGTCAATAACGTGTTTCGAAGCATCCACAGGTATTGCTACAATAATTATATCCGCTATTTTAGTAAGCTCTTGCAACTCCAGCTCTTTATCTATAATTCCTAACTCAATCGCTTTAGTTATATTTCCTTTCGATTGGTCGGCCCCCACTATTTTTTTAGTGAAGCCAACTTTACGTAAACGTAAAGCAGCCGAACCTCCGATAAGCCCAAGCCCTATGATACCAACGACAGTTCCTTTGCTTTCCATTTTAGAATTCTTTGTATAGCTAGTTCAAAATCTTGTTCGGTTGAACAAAGTGATAATCTTATAAATCGATTCCCGTTGGTGCCAAATATTTCGCCAGGAGTTAAAAATACATGGGTATTATGCAAAATATCATCTATAAAACCACGTACCGATTCAATATGCGCTGGCAACTTTGCCCATAAGAACATGCCTACTTGATTTGGTTTTACTTCGCAATCTAAATGATTAAGTAATTCTAACGCAATTTTTTTTCTTTTGGCATAAACGCTATTACGCTCATCGTGCCATTTTTGAGGCAATGTAAGTGCTTGAGAAGCCGCTTTTTGCACTGGCAAAAACATGCCAGAATCAACATTGCTTTTTGCTTGTAAAATGGCATTTATATATTGCTTGTGCCCTGCCACCATACCTACGCGCCAACCTGCCATATTAAAACTTTTACTGAGCGAATTTAGCTCTAATACGTGCTCTTTATGCGTGTCAAATTTTAAAATAGATTGAGGAAATTCATTTAAAACAAGGCTGTATGGATTGTCATTAATGATTAATATATTATACTTTTTACCAAACTCAATTAGTTTTTTAAATAGTTGAGCAGAAGCATTTGTGCCTGTAGGCATATTGGGATAGTTTACCCACATAATTTTCACCTTGCTCAAATCCTCACCCTCAAGGGCCTCAAAATCAGGAAGCCAATCATTCTCTTCTACCAAATCGAAGCTGCGAACCGTTGCGCCAACAAGAGTAGTAATAGCGCTGTAGGCAGGATACCCAGGATTTGGTATCAACACCTCATCACCAGGGTTAAGAAACGCCAACGAAATGTACATTATTCCTTCTTTCGAACCCAATAATGGCAACACCTCGGTTTCGGAATTAAGGTTAACATTATACCTATTTTCGTAAAATTTGCTCATTGATTCTCTCAACTCTGTACCAGACCGATACGGTTGATAGGCATGCATATCCGATTTAACAACTGAATTAATTAAGGCATCAATGGCAGCCTTATCAGGTGGTAAATCAGGAGATCCAATTCCTAAATTAAGCACTTCAATTCCTTCAGACCTCATTTTTGAGATCTCTTGCAATTTAACTGAGAAGTAATATTCCTTTACCGATTTAAACCTTTCTGCTATTTCTATCATCTTAAAATTGGTTTATTACCTTGATGGTAAGTACCTAATATCTTCAAACTCAAAGTCAGTGGTTTGAGCTTGTCCATTGCTATTGTAAAATTCTCAACCTTTTCAAACAACACATCGAGATGAATGGCATATTCATAGGGTTTACCAATAATTGGCACTGATTGTATTTTAGACAAGTTAAGTCCCATGCTTCCAATCACATTCAGCGCTTTAGATAAAGCTTCAGGTTTATGGCTCAAAATCAATCTAAGTGAAGCCTTATTTATACTTTTTGATTGGTTAGGTTTTCTCGCAATCGCTAAAAAACGTGTAAAATTTTTCTTATTTATTTCAATAGAAGGAGCAATGATTTTTAACCCATACGTATTGGCTGCCAAGCTACTAGCAATAGCGGCAATTCCTTTTAGTTTTTTATGGGCAATAAGCCGAGCACTGCTTGCAGTATCATCTGCTTCTGTCACTTTCCAATTTGGGTATTCATCCAAAAATTGGCCACATTGGCTCAAGGCAATAGGGTGAGAAATTACCTGCTCTACTGAATCTAAAGTTTCTCCTGGCAATACCATAAGCTGCAATTGTATTCTCAAATACTCTTCTCCAATAATGTTAAGGCTGTATTGTTCTAACAAACCATAATTTGGAAGTAAACTACCAGCCAGCGTGTTTTCTATGGCCATCATAGCAAAATCGACCTTGCCGGCCTCTACTGCCTGAGACATGCTCCTAAAATCTCTAAATTCAGCCAAATCAACCTTGTCATTGCCAAAATACTGCCGTGCAGCAACATCATGAAATGAAGCCTTAACGCCTTGTATCCCTATTTTTATTTTTTTACTATTCATTTTAAAGCATAAAAAAAGCCTCGGTACATACCGAGGCTTTTAGATTTATATAGTTTTTTACATATACTATTTTTCTAACCTCGGTGCTTTGCTCCTGAAGTAAAAAAAGAAATAGTTGAAATATGTATTTGTTTTCATCATCGAGTTTCAAAGGAGCAATAAAGATTTATTAAATCAAAATTTATTTTAAACTCATTATAACCATCATCCAAATAATTCGGATTAATAGAGATGTCTTTAATAACACCCTGGTCCTTCCTCATTAAATAGCACAAAATATCTGGCATCATCCAAATAGGTCTTCTGATCAACATAGGTAAGCACATATTCCCACGCTCGTCCGTCATTAAAGTTTAATGCCAACACAGGGTTAGTTCCATCAAAAGTTATTTTCCACAGGCCAGCACCTCCATCATTTGAGTTATTATAAGCCGAACCTGCATCAATACTCATAGTAATTTCACTACTAGAGCTAAAGCTAAACTGCCCATTTGGGCATAAGTCTATGGTAGCTTGAGAAGTGCTTGCGGTGTAACCATAAGTACTGCTGCTGGCGCTCGACATAAATTTTAACCTACAACCCCCAGGTGTTTTAAACCAGTCGTTCCATTCTTTAACTACATCAGGAATCTCGGGTTTAAAAAATTTGAATGAGCTAGCAAGTGTTTCAAGTATTACTATATGGATATTTTCGAACACAGAAGGGGTTGTCATAATCATACAGCTTATACCACTACCTCCAACAGGGCTTATCAAACCGATGCTATAGGCTTTTACCTGTTCCCAATTTATTGTGCCTTGGAAATTGCCTGCTAAACCGTTTTGCCCAAAAGGTTTTAGCACTCCGTTAAGTTTTAAACTAGTGCCTCCTTCTTCCTGAATACCATCATAGGCTTCTTGGCGCATTTCTGCTACTGTAGTATATGGGTTAACGGTTATAATAATTACTCCAGCAATAGAGTTATGTCCCATTAGATATCCTTCTTCTGTTTTTTGATACTGCCATCCTTCGGGTGCTGTAAACTCTACTCCAAAAGCAGGTTCTCGTATGGTACGCTGCTGCTGTGCAATAGAACTGGTAACTAGAAAAAAAGAGAGTATTAAAAGGGTCGTTCGAATTTTAATGAGAGAGGGTTTCACGCCTATATACTGATTTTAATGGTTACAAGGAGCATCCAACTACTTGGCTATGTTTTTGGCATACTTAATTTACTGGGTTTTGCATCACCTCAGCCCACATTATTCACTAAGTTACTTACGAAATTAATATTTGGCAAGTAACGAGTTAAAAAATCGAGCGATTTCTTCAATTCTGCTGTTAATATTCCTGCAATCACGCACCAAATACAATAATTATCCCTGTAATATTAAAATATATATTTAAATTTACAGGGATAATTTTATTTACTTATGATAAAAGGACTGTTCTTATCTTATTAACTCTCCTTTACTAAATATCTATCGCACTCCTTAGCCACAGCCCTGCCTTCATTAATAGCCCACACCACCAAACTTTGGCCTCTACGGCAATCGCCTGCTGCAAAAATACCAGGTACACTGGTGGTAAATTTGCCATAATCGGCTTCAATATTGCCTCTTTTAGAAATGTTAACTTTAGCTTGTTTTAATAAATTTTGTTCAGGACCTGTAAAACCCATTGCCAAGAACACCAAATCAGCTTTTACTATCTTTTCAGTAGCAGGAGTCTCTTGCGGAACAAACCGCCCGTTCTTTTTAACCCATTCTATTTGAGTGGTTATCACTGCGGTAAGCTTGCCATCCTGCCCTTCAAATCGTTTGGTCATTACTTCATATTTACGAGGGTCTACCCCTTGTTTAGCTTTGGCTTCTTGCTGGCCATAATCCAATTTGTAGATTTTTGGGTACTCCGGCCAAGGGTTATCATCAGCCCTAGTTTCAGGTGGCATGGGCATAATTTCTAATTGCTGTACCGAAGCACAACCATGGCGCAATGCAGTAGCTACGCAATCAGTACCTGTATCGCCTCCTCCTATTACTACAACATTTTTGTCTTTAGCATTGATGTAGTCATTATCAGAATGGTTTGAATCCAATAAGCTTTTTGTGTTTTTTGTAAGAAATTTCATGGCAAAATGAACGCCTTCTAGGTCTCGTCCCTCTACCAGTAAGTCTCTAGGTATTGTAGAACCTGTAGCCAAAACCGTTGAGTCAAACTCTTGTTTCAAATTAGCTACACTCACGTCTTTACCAACCTCTACTCCTGTTCTTATTTCAACCCCTTCTGCCTGCATAATCTGCAATCTTCGCTCAACCACTTTTTGCTTGTCAAGTTTCATATTGGGTATGCCGTACATTAATAAGCCACCCGCTCGATCGGCTCGTTCAAAGATTGTAACTGAATGGCCCATTTGGTTAAGCTCATCGGCTGCAGCTAACCCGGCAGGACCTGAACCGATAATGGCCACTTTCTTTCCTGTTCTAATTTTAGGTATTCGAGGGGCTACCCAACCTTGTTCAAAGGCATGTTCTATAATAGAATATTCATGATTTTTTATAGTTACTGGAGGCTCATGAATACCAAGTACACATGCACCTTCGCAAGGTGCAGGACATACTCGACCTGTAAACTCAGGAAAATTATTTGTTTTAAACAGTAATTTAAAAGCCTTTTCCCATTGGCCTTTGTAGAGCATGTCGTTCCAATCTGGTATAAGATTATACACCGGACAGCCCGATGCGCCACTGGGCAAATTAGCTCCTGTGTGGCAAAAAGGTACTCCGCAATCCATACACCTGGCTGCTTGGCTTTGTACAGCATCTTGCGCCATTGGCGCATGGAATTCATCCCAATGTTTTACTCTTTCTAAAGGAAGTTCATCCTTTAAATCAATTCTTTCAATTTCTAAAAAGCCTGTTGGTTTACCCATGATTTATTAGATGTTAGATGTTAGATTTTTAGATTTAAGACTTTTTTTCTTTGCCAAAACGGCTTTGTAGTCTCTTGGCATTACTTTAATAAATTTCAAAAATTCACCACCCCAATTGTCAAGAATATATTTTCCCCTTACCGAATTAGTGCTTTTAACATGAGATTCAATAAGTAATTTAACAGCCTCTTCGTCCTCCCTATCTAGTAGGTCAACATCAACCATTTCAGGATTTATACGTGCCAATATTTTAGCATCACTACCATAAATATAGGCTTCTCCTCCGCTCATTCCAGCGGCAAAATTTCTACCAATTTCTCCTAAAATAACTACTGTTCCGCCTGTCATATACTCACACCCGTGGTCACCAACACCTTCAACCACTGTTTTAACACCTGAATTTCGAACGGCAAACCGTTCGCCAGCTAAACCCGCAATAAAAGCTTGGCCAGAAGTAGCGCCATAAAATGCTACATTCCCAACAATCTGATTCTCAGCTGCAATAAACTTCGATTCCTTATGAGGGTAAACCGAAATTTCAGCTCCTGAAAGTCCTTTTCCAAAATAATCATTTGCTTCTCCCTCTATTGAAAACGAAACTCCTTTGGCTGCAAATGCAGCGAAACTTTGCCCTGCTGAGCCATTAAATTTGTAGTTAATGGTACCTTGAGGCAGCCCTTCACTCTTATATTTTTTAGATATTTCGTTTGATAAAATCGTGCCTACAGAACGGTCTGTGCTTTTTATCTCAAATGAAGCTTCCACCTTTTTTCCTAAGGCCAAAGCATCTGTTGCTTTTTCTATTAACAACCAATCTAGCGAAAGCGAGAGCTCATGATCTTGCTCCTTCTGTTTGTAAGCTCCATCTTCAGGAGATACTTCCTCTTTATAAAGTATAGGAGAGAAATCTAGGTTGCTATAATCAGAATTTTTTACATAATCCAACAGTTTTAATCGATCTACCTGCCCTACCATTTCGTTAATAGTTCTAAAGCCGAGTTTAGCCATAATTTCGCGTAAGTCTTCCGCTAAAAACTGAAAGAAATTAACTACATGATCTGCTTTACCTGCAAACTTATTGCGGAGCTCTTTGTTCTGAGTTGCAATTCCTACAGGGCACGTATTCAAATGACATTTACGCATCATTATGCACCCTTCCACTACTAAAGCTGCTGTGGCCACGCCCCATTCCTCTGCTCCTAGTAAAGTGGCAATGGCTAAATCTTTGCCAGTTCGCATTTGTCCATCTGCCTGTACCGTTATACGATTACGCAGCTTGTTTTTTAGTAAAGTTTGATGTGCTTCGGCTAATCCAAGTTCCCAAGGCAGCCCAGCATGTTGAATGGAACTTATAGGCGAAGCTCCTGTACCTCCATCGTGGCCTGCAATTAGAACTACATCAGCTTTGGCTTTGGCAACACCTGATGCAATGGTTCCTACGCCTGCTTCTGACACTAATTTTACATTTATGCGAGCTTCTCGATTAGCCCTTTTTAAATCGTAAATAAGCTGGGCTAAATCTTCGATAGAATAAATATCGTGATGAGGCGGTGGGGAAATTAAGCCCACCCCTGGTGTTGAATGCCGTACTCTTCCAATCCAATCGTCTACTTTATGGCCAGGCAACTGGCCACCTTCTCCTGGCTTGGCACCCTGGGCCATTTTAATTTGAATTTCATCGGCATTGGTTAAGTAATGACTGGTTACACCAAACCTGCCTGATGCTACTTGTTTAATGGCCGAACGCTCCCAATCGCCATTGGCTTTTTTGTCGTATCTAGCTTCGTCCTCGCCCCCTTCTCCACTATTAGATTTTGCTCCAATGCGGTTCATTGCTATGGCCAAAGTGCTGTGTGCTTCGTACGAAATAGAACCAAACGACATGGCTCCCGTGGCAAAACGTTTCATGATTAATTCTACAGATTCTACCTCTTTAATATCGATCGGGTTTTTATTTGTAAAATCAAGGAGGCCACGCAAAGTAATGGCTTCCTTCACTTGGTCATTAATTTTATTCGCGTATTCTTTATAGATTTTATAACTGTTTGTACGGGTAGATTGCTGAAGTAACCGAATGGTTTCAGGGTTAAACAAATGTTTTTCTCCTTCGTGCTTCCACTGGTAAATTCCACCTTCCTCCAAAATTTTACCCTCCACATTTAAGGAAGGATACGCTTTAGCGTGTTGTTCGATTATCATTTTATTGATATCGGAAAATCCTAGTCCTTCAATTCTGGAAACTGACTTTCTAAAACTACGTTCTACAATCTCAGAATTGAGTCCTATAATTTCAAATATTTGTGCTCCTTGGTACGATTGTAAAGTTGAAATTCCCATTTTAGAAAACACTTTCCGTAGCCCATATCCGATTGCTTGAATGTAGTTTTTCTCAGCTGCATCAATTGAAATCCCTTCGGCCAACATTCCTTCTTCGTGCAGCTGCTGGATTGTTTCCAATGCCAAATAAGGACAAACAGCATTAGCTCCATATCCAATTAAAGTAGCAAAATGGTGAGTTTCACGAACATCGCCTGACTCAACCACTAAAGAAGAGGTTGCACGTAAAGATTTTTTTATTAAAAACTGATGAACTGTACCCAATGCCAAGAGCGATGGCAAGGCCACCCTATTTTCTCCTATTAATTTGTCAGATAAAATTAAAATTGTGGCTCCATACTTTAACGACTCCTCCGCTTTTTTACAAAGCTTGTTTAACACTGCAATAATTGATTCTCTTTTATCAAATGTAGTATCGAGTATTGCTGAAGTAAACCCATAGGCTGGCAAGGCTTTTAACCGGGCAATATCAACATTATTTAGCACCGGCTGTTCTAAATTAATTTGCTTACAATGAGCAGGAGTTGCATCTAAGGCATTTAAGTTTTTACCCAAACTTGAGTATAATGACATCACCATTTTTTCTCGAATGGGATCAATAGGTGGGTTACTTACTTGTGCAAATTGTTGCTTAAAGAAATTTGATAAATGTTGGTATTTTTTGGAAAGCGGTGGCAATGGAATGTCCACACCCATCGAGCCCAATGGTTCTATAGCTGAATTGGCCATTGGACCAAGAATAACTTTTAAATCTTCTTGAGAATAACCAAAAGCAACTTGCTGCTTTAATAAATCTACTTGAGAGGGAAGCTCTTCTTTTTTGCCCTCAGGCAAATTTTTAAGTTCTATTTTTCCTGCTTGCAACCATTCTTTATAAGGGTTGCCTTTAACTAAATCAGATTTTAATTCCTCATCACTTATAATTCTCCCTTGGGCTAGGTCTACCACAAACATTTTACCAGGTTGCAATCGGCCTTTCATTAAAATTTGTGATTCATCTACGGGTAAAACACCCGCTTCTGAAGCCATAACCACCACATCGTCTTTAGTTACTAAATACCTAGAAGGCCGTAAACCGTTCCTATCGAGGGTGGCACCAATTACATTTCCATCGGAAAAAGAGATGGAAGCGGGTCCATCCCAAGGCTCCATTAGTGAAGCATGGTACTCATAAAAAGCTTTTTTATCGTCATCCATTTCTTCATTTCCTTGCCAAGCTTCTGGTATCACCATCATCATGGCATGAGGTAGAGAGCGACCTGCCAGCGTTAACATTTCAACGATGCTATCGAGGTTGGCCGAATCGGAATGAGCTTTATCACAAATTGGTAGTAGCAATTCAAATTCTTCAGGAGTAAAAAGTTGACTCTCAAACAAGCGTTGCTTGCTCACCATCCAATTAACATTTCCTCGAATGGTATTTATTTCACCATTATGGGCAATAAAACGGAAAGGTTGTGCCAGTTTCCATTTAGGAACTGTATTGGTAGAAAAGCGTGAGTGGACGAGTGCTAAAGCTGATTTGAATTGCGGGTGTTGTAAATCAGGGTAGTAACCACCAAGCTGATTGGTGCGCAACATACCTTTATATACAATCGTTTTGTATGAAAGTGAAAGCCAATAAAACTCATAATTATTCCCTTCCACCTCAATAGCAGACTTGCCTATGGAGTGCGTGGTTAGCTTACGAAGTACATAAAGTTTACGTTCGAGTTCATCGCTTCCTAAAGATTTATCTTTTAGCTGAACAAAAATTTGCTCAACTGGCAATTCAGATTCTTTTGCTTGAACCCCAATTACTTCATTATTTACAGGCACTTTTCGGTAGCCTAGTAGCTCAAACCCTAGTTGATCTAAATGTAGCTCAATTCGCTCTTTGGTAGCTTGCACCAAACCTGGACTTGCATTAAAAAACATAGCTCCTACTCCATATTTGCCAAATTCCGGCAAATCAATACCGATTTTAGCACATTCTTCCTTAAAAAATTCGTGCGGGGTTTGTAATAAAATACCGGCACCGTCACCCGATTCTGCAT
Source organism: Cyclobacteriaceae bacterium (assembly GCA_021648745.1). Taxonomy (GTDB): domain Bacteria; phylum Bacteroidota; class Bacteroidia; order Cytophagales; family Cyclobacteriaceae; genus JAKISE01. The sequence goes on along the minus strand of JAKISE010000017.1, from coordinate 4,732 downwards.
CGCATCCGCATCCGCCACGATGCTCCATGTTGGCAAGCATAGTAAGGCTGTCTTCTACAATTTTATGACTTTTTTTACCTTTAATATGTGCAACAAAACCGATTCCGCAAGAGTCGTGTTCTAGTTCTGGAGTGTATAATGATTTATTTTTCAATGTATTATTTGTTTTACTGCACTTAGTTTTTTACCTCAAGTCCACAGCCCAAGACATCTATCGGGTTGGGTTTCTATTTAATTAAGTTTTCTCAAATCAAGTAGTGGAATAGTTCTGGTTTATTATTTAAGTGTTCATATTTTATATTTTTATCTTCCATCCGCTCGATTAATGAAACAAAATCAGAAGCTTTGGCAAGCTCTATGCCAATAATTGCTGGGGCTCTTTCTCGGCTATTTTTCTTGGAGTATTCAAAATGAGAAATGTCATCGGCTGGTCCAAGCACATCCACTAAAAACTCTCGTAAAGCACCTACCCTTTGAGGAAAATTTATCATAAAATAATGTTTTAGCCCTTCATGCAACATAGAGCGCTCTTTAATTTCTGCGGTACGCGTAATATCATTATTACCACCACTAACAATACAAACCACCCGTTTGCCTTTAATTTCCTTACTGAGCTTGTTGAGTGCCGTTATGCTTAACGCTCCTGCTGGTTCTACTACTATAGCATCTTCGTTATATAACCGCAAAATATTAGTGCAAACCTCTCCTTCGGGTACAGTTATAACCCTGTCAATTTTTTGCTTACAGATTTCAAACGTTTTATCCCCTACACGCTGAACAGCTGCACCATCCACAAATTTATTAATGTTTGACAATGTTACTACTTCATTTTGAGCCATTGACTCACTCATTGAAGGTGCTCCTTGCGGTTCTACTCCAATAATTATGGTATTTGGTGACAATTGTTTAAAGTAGGTGCCAACACCTGAAGCGAGCCCTCCACCTCCTATTGGTAGAATTAAATAATCAATGAGGCCTTGGGCTTCTGCTAAAATTTCTAGGCCAACAGTAGCTTGCCCTTCCATTACTTTTACATCATCAAACGGATGGATGAATGCAGCATTATTCTTATGGCAATAGGTCTTAGCTTCTTTGGCTGCTTCATCATAGGTATCGCCTGTTAATACGATTTCAATATGCTCTTTTCCAAAATTTATTACCTGTTTCACCTTTTGTTTAGGAGTTGGGGTTGGCATAAATATTGTGCCTTTAATATCTAACAACCTGCAAGCATACGCCACTCCTTGTGCATGATTTCCAGCACTGGCGCAGACCACACCGTTTTCCTTTTCAGTTGTACTTAAAGAAATAATTTTATTATAAGCTCCTCGAATTTTATAGGAACGTACTACTTGTAAGTCTTCTCGTTTAAGCGAAATATCTGCACCATATCGCTCACTCAAATTTAAGTTTTTGAGCAATGGAGTTTTGTTAACCACTCCTTGGAGCTTTACGGCAGCTGCTTCTATGTTTTTTAGTTGTATCAAAATAGTAATAGGTAGATAAGTATCTAGTAGAGAGTATTAAATAAATTAAGTAGTGAGTATTTAGGAACTCTATTAGGTCTAACTACTAGATACTCACTACTATGATACTTTTCCTAGTTTTCTGGCCTAAGCTTACGAACGGCTGCTCCGGCTCTCCACATTTCTGAATCTTCAAGTGCTTTAAGCTCAACTTCTAGCTTCTCTCTATAGTCATCTTGAGAATTAGAATCAATCGACTTTTGCGCCTCTATACCATCTTTTACAGATTGATACAGATCTTGAAAGACGGGCTTAGTGGCTTCATAAAAAGGATCCATCCAATCAAGTGCCCCACGTTGAGCCGTTGTAGAGCAATTAGCATACATCCAATCCATACCTTTTTCTGCAATTAGTGGATATAATGATTGTGTAGCTTCTTCCACGGTTTCGTTAAACGCTTCAGAAGGAGAGTGTCCATTTTCTCTTAGCACCTCGTACTGAGCTCTGAATAAGCCTTGAATAGCTCCCATTAAAGACCCACGTTCACCTGTTAAATCTGAGGTAACTTCTCTATCAAAAGTTGTTTCAAATAAATAGCCAGAGCCTACTCCAATACCTAGAGATACAACCTTATCCTTTGCGGTTCCTGTTGCATCTTGGTAAATAGCAAAACTTGAATTTAAGCCTCTACCTTCTAAAAACATTCTTCGTAATGAAGTACCAGATCCTTTAGGAGCCACCAACACTACATCCACATCGGCAGGGGGCACAATGCCTGTCTTGTCTTTATAAGTTATACCAAACCCATGTGAGAAATATAAAGTTTTACCTGGAGATAAATGCTTTTTAACTGTATCCCAAAGTTTGATTTGAGCTGCATCCGAAAGAAGGTATTGGATAACCGTTCCTTTTTCACAAGCCTCTTCAATTTCGAATAAGGTTTCACCGGGCACCCAACCGTCAGCAACAGCTTTGTCCCAAGTTTTAGATTCTTTCCGCTGCCCAATAATTACATTAAATCCATTATCTTTCAAATTTAACGCCTGACCAGGCCCTTGTACCCCATAACCAATTACGGCTATGGTTTCATTTTTCATTGTCTCCAATGCTTTATCTAAAGGAAATTCTTCTCGTGTAACAACGTTTTCCTCTACTCCGCCAAAATTAATTCTTGCCATTTTTCTATCTTAAATAATTGTTAAATTTTGTTTAAATTTTCTGCTTCCAACTCGCGAAGGAAGGTATCTGTTTTTCGTTTTGATTTTGAGATCGCTATTCTTCCAGAGCGCACATATTCCAGTACTCCAAAGGGTTTTAAATGTTCAAAGAGCTCTCTTATCTCTTTTCGATGGCCCGTTTTTTCAATTACAATATGGTCTTCTTCAATTACCAGTATTCTGGCTCCATTATTTCGCACAATGGTTTCGATGGTGTTACCATTTAAGAAGGCTTCAGTAGGCAATTTAAACATGGCCAACTCCTGGTAATAAATATTTTCCTCCTCGTATAAAAAGGCAGCTAACACCTCAATTAATTTATTAATTTGCTTAACAACAAGTTCTGCATTATGCCGAGTGGCAGAAACCACAATGGTAAATCTACTCACACCCTCAACTTCAGTTTCAGATACGTTAATAGACTCAATATTGAGTTTTCTCCTAGTAAAAATAATGGTAACACCATTAAGTAAACCAGATTTATTTTCGGTTAACACCGATATTGTATATAATTTATTTTCTTCTTCCATCTTAAAATTACTCTAGTATTACTTCTGAAACCGAGGCTCCAGGAGGCACCATTGGAAACACATTTTCTTCTTGTTCTACTTTTATTTCTAACACATAAGGACCATCATGTGTAAGCAATTTTTCTAATCCGCTAGTTAGGTTTTCACGTTCTTCAATATGGAAAGATTGGATACCATATCCTTTAGCGATAGCCACAAAATCAGGATTTACCATTTCTGTTGATGCATATCTTTTTTCAAAAAACATTTGCTGCCATTGACGCACCATGCCAAGGAAACTATTATTCAAAATCACCAATTTTACAGGAATTTTGTATTGAGCCAAGGCTCCTAACTCCTGAATGGTCATTTGTACACCGCCATCACCTACAATGGCAATTACCTGACGTTTAGTATCGCCAACACCTGCACCAAATGCTGCAGGAAGAGCAAAACCCATCGTACCCAAACCACCTGAAGTAATAATTGAATCAGTCGTATTAAACTTATAATACCTATTGCCAATCATTTGATGTTGACCTACATCAGTAACAAGCACAGCCTCTCCTTCGGTTTGATCCGAAATCATATTAATAACTTCTGCCATTTTAATAGGACCACTTGTAGGGTGCAGTTCAGGTTTACCTACTTTTTCTTCTTCAATGGCATCACAATCTTTAAATTCTTGAAGCCAATCTTCACGCTTGTTTTTTAGCACCAAAGCCGTAATTGCTTGTAGCGCTTGTTTAGCATCCGCCAGTACAGCCACATCTGCTTTTACATTCTTATCAATTTCTGATTGGTCTATTTCTATGTGAATAATTTTTGCCTGCTTTGCATATTTTTCCAAATTACCTGTTACTCGATCATCAAAACGCATACCTACAGCAATTAGCAAATCTGCTTCATTGGTTTTTACATTGGGGCCATAATTACCATGCATACCTAACATACCCACATATAATGGATGTGTAGGGGGGAAAGCCGATAATCCTAAAAGAGTTGAAGCAACTGGTGTTTGAGTTTTTTCTGCAAAAGTTAAAAGTGCTTTACTTGCCTTGCTCAGAAGCACTCCGTGCCCACATAGAATTAATGGTTTTTTCGACTCGTTAATTAATGTAGCTGCTCGCCCTACAGAAGAAATGTCTAGTTTAGGAACTGGTTTATAACTGCGTATTCCCTCACATTTTTTATAGATAAAATCAAGATCTCCAAATTGGGCATCTTTGGTAATATCAATTAATACCGGACCTGGTCGGCCACTGGCCGCAATGTAAAATGCTTTAGCCAGTGCCTCAGGTATTTCTTCCGCCTTAGTTACTTGAAAATTCCACTTTGTAACAGGCATTGAAATTCCGATAATATCAATTTCCTGAAAGCCATTTGTTCCTAATAAATGCGAAGGAACTTGACCTGTAATACATACCAAAGGAGTTGAATCTACCTGAGCATCGGCAATACCTGTAATTAAGTTAGTTGCGCCTGGCCCAGAGGTTGCAATGCAAACGCCCACCTTGCCTGATACGCGACTAAAGCCTTG
>JAKISE010000111.1 GCA_021648745.1 Cyclobacteriaceae bacterium | reverse complement strand
GTGCAAACTGTAATGTACATGGCTGCTCAGTTTGGTAGTAAGGTGCTACGGCTGGAAGGAGGAGAGCTAATTTTAACTATTCTTATTATAAACGTGGTAGCTGTTGCAGGCTCCTACCTTTTTGCTAAGCTTTCCCTGTTTAGAGGCAATAAATTTTCGCTCTCAAGTATGTTAATTATTTGGGTACTCATCTGTGTAGCCTCTTTTTTGGTCACTACCAAAATACAATTCTTTGCCCTGGCTTTTGTCGTGGGTTTGGTAATGGGAGGAATTCAAGCATTATCACGAGCCACTTATTCAAAACTAATACCTGAGGACACCACAGACTTTGCCTCTTTCTTCAGTTTTTACGATGTAACTTATAATATGTCTATAGTAATCGGCACATTTTCGTACGGCCTAATCGAATATTTAACTGGTAGCATGAGAAACAGCTCGCTAGCACTTGGCGTTTTCTTTTTTATTGGATTAGCTATGGTACTAACCCTAAAATTGCCATTAAGTGCCCAAGGTTTAAAATCTAATCGTACCTAAGGTGCTTAACAGAATCCCCTGAATCACGCAGTTCAATAAGAGATTCAATACCAATTTCCAAGTGGTGATTTACATAACTTTTGGTAACTGAATTGTCACTTTTATCTGTTTTTACACCACTCGGGATCATTGGGTTGTCGCTTACAAGCAGTAGAGCACCCCTAGGAATTTCATTTTTAAAGCCTACCGTAAAAATGGTGGCAGTTTCCATATCTATGCCCATAGCACGAGCCTGTCGAAGTCGTTTTTTGAACCCTTTATCATGTTCCCATACCCTACGGTTAGTAGTAAATACCACTCCTGACCAATAGTCTTGTTTTCTATTTTTTATGACTGACGAAACCGCACGCTGAAGATTGAATGATGGTAAGGCAGGCACTTCCGGTGGAAGGTAATCATTGCTAGTACCTTCTCCTCTAATAGCAGCTATAGGCAATATATAATCTCCTAGTTCAGTTTTCTTTTTTAGTCCGCCACATTTGCCCAAAAAAAGTACCGCTTTAGGCATAATAGCAGAAAGTAGATCCATTACTGTAGCAGCCATAGCACTGCCCATTCCAAAATTGATAATGGTAATATTATTGGCAGTAGCTGTTTGCATAGGTTTATCATCACCAATGATTTCTACTCCATATTTCTCTGCAAATAGAGATAGGTAGTTTTTAAAATTGGTAAGTAAAATATACTCTCCAAACTGGTCTAATTCTGTGCCTGTGTACCTTGGCAGCCAATTTTCTACAATGCCTTGTTTCGTTATCATAATATGATCAATTTAAGTGACTGCAAAAATACGTTCAAAATAATTGTGTTGCATATTTGTGCCATGCAAACTTTAAATTTGCCTAACTACGATTTTAAGATTACTCGAAAAGAGAAAGGTGATTTTATTTTTGATGTAATTCGTAAGAAAAACATTCTCCTTACACCCGAAGAATGGGTACGCCAACATATGATTCATTATTTGCATAAAAATTCAGGATACCCTAAAGGGCTATTAAAGGTTGAATCTGGAGTAATGTATAATGCTAGGATGAAGCGGTCAGACATTATTATTTATGATAGAAAAGGCAGTCCGAACATATTAGTAGAGTGCAAAGCCCCAAGTGTTAAGATTGACCAATCCACTGTTGAGCAAGTGGCTATGTACAATCGAACATTAAATGCTTCTGTTATTATACTTACCAATGGAATGGTACATTATACATTTAAATTGGGTGATAAAGGAGTGCTGATAAACTTGGATGAAATACCTGAATTTAGAGGATAGGTTTATCTGTTTTTTATGCCAGATTGAGATGTGTTGACCGTTAATTTACAGGTTGGTTTAATATAAATTTTTACAGCCTATGCACTTGTACCCCATTTTCAGTGAGTTGTAGTTTCACAGTTTTCGGTGTTTTTTTTAAGCTTTCTCTATGCCAAATTTGTGCGATGAAAATAATATTTTTTATAGGGGCATTCTTAATAACTAATCTAATAAGCTTTTCGCAACACACATCAATAAATACAACGATTATGCCAGCATAATCTGATCCAACTGAATTAAAAATGCCCTCAATAGTAGGTCCTAGCCTGTATGAACTATACACAGATGCAGGGCTTTACGTAACGCATGTTTATGTAAATGGTATTGAAAGAGAACTAAGAAACGCTGAAGGCAACGGAATGACTTATAAAAATGGGCATTCATTTAGTGGCCCGGTGGGTTATCAAAACAAAACTATTTTGAATGCTTACATGCGAAGGGGAGAGAATGAAATACAGGTTGTCTTTGAGCCTTCTTCAATAATTGCAGAAATAGTTAATAAGGGTGTTCAAGCCTTTTTTATAGAAGATATATTTGCCCGGGCTCTTGTTGTGAAAGGTGTTTTAAGCAAAGGCAGTTTAGGCATTTCAACAGAAGATATTGATAAACTACTGGTTATACACCATCCAAAAGCAGAAGTGCTTGGAGATAAACTTGTAAAAAATATTTCGCAAGAGCGTATAAATAAGCCTGTAATAATAACCTTTACCATTAATGTGCCTGAAAACGAAATTGAGCATCTTGGCCAATTACAATACTGTGAAGGCAATTTTAAAGCTCCGAATAACTTTACGGCAAACTTATTATTAAATGGCACACCAATATTGCACATCGAAAACAATGCAAGCACTAGAACTGAGTCATTTAATAAAATTGTGCAGCCGCTTAATAACACATTAGAATTACAAGTATTATCAATTAATGATAATACTGAGGAAACGTATTTTGAGTATTACCTTAATTACGAAATGGAAGACATTGTTAAAAAAATTGGATTGGAACCAACATATAATTATGTATCGTTCGGAGATTTTTTTAATAGATTACATTTACCTTTATGGACTCTATCGATTAATGAAGAAGGTAGTTATAAATCGAGCTTTATTTTTTTGACAGAAAAGTGAATTTTTAGGGATTGTACTATAATGTCGTTTAGTTAAGTTTTTCGTCACTGCGCTCCCGAACAATCGGGAGCGGCAGTTTGTTCAGCTTAACACTAGTCTCTAACTTTAGAGATTACTTCCCTAAATGACATTGTAGTACATAGAATCTAACCTGATTAACTTTAGTCAACATATTTAGCTACATCAACATAAGGCATATTAAAAGCGTCAGCAACTGCTTTATAAACAATATCGCCCTTAACAATATTAAGACCTAGTTTAAGCTCGTTACTTTCAGCACAGGCTTTTTTCCACCCTTTGTTAGCCAAATCAATAGCATAAGGCAGTGTTGCATTTGTAAGTGCAAGGGTTGATGTATAAGGAACAGCTCCCGGCATATTTGCCACACAGTAATGAATTACATCATCAATCACAAAAGTAGGATTTTCATGGGTTGTTGGTGTACAAGTTTCAATACATCCTCCCTGATCTACTGCTACATCTACCAATACGGTACCCGGCCTCATCTCCTTAAGCATATCACGAGTAATGAGCTTAGGTGCTTTAGCTCCTGGTATTAGCACAGCACCAATAATTAAATCTGTATCCTTAATCATCTCACGAATATTATACTCATTCGACATCATGGTATGCACATTTGGAGGCATTACATCATCTAAATACCTTAATCGGGTAAGGCTTAAATCCATTACAGTAACGTCAGCGCCAAGACCCGCAGCCATTTTAGCTGCTTCTGTACCTACAATACCGCCACCCAGTATAAGCACTTTGGCAGGTTTTACACCGGGTACACCCCCTAATAAAATACCGCGGCCACCCATAGGTTTTTCAAGGTATTTTGCGCCTTCCTGTGTTGCCATTCTGCCTGCCACTTCACTCATTGGTATTAATAGAGGAAGCGCTCTTTTAGTTGTTTCAACGGTTTCATAAGCAAGGCAAACAGAACCTCTTTCAATCATTGCCTCTGTAAGTACTTGGCCAGAAGCAAAGTGAAAATAGGTAAATAACAGCTGGTCTTTTTTAATCAAAGGGTATTCTGACTCAATAGGTTCTTTTACCTTCATAATCATTTCAGCTATTTCATAAGTAGCTTCAATGGAAGGTGAAATTTTAGCACCTGCGCCTTCATAATCAGCATCAGAAAAACCACTGCCAAGTCCTGCGGTTGATTGTACATACAATTCGTGCCCGCGTTTTACTAATTCTTTAGCACCTGCTGGTGTTAAAGCAACACGGTTTTCGTTATTTTTAATTTCTTTAGGAACACCTATAATCATCTCTTAAATGTTTAATTACTAGACAAATATAGCAAGGCGACTTTGCATTTACTAGGGTGCAAATCACCATAAGCAATTGAAAAAAAATAAGATTTAATTTTCTATGGAGTTGAACTTATGATTACTTGAGAATGTACAAAAGAATAATATTTATCCAAATTATATTTGTTTGTAGGTGGCATATTCCGAATAAAATTTATTGAATATTTTTTTGCGTTTAACAACAAAATTTGAATACCGAGTTGGAAGCCGTAAATTTGCTAAAACCGTAGGAATATTTGCCTCCCAATATAATATTAATAAAGGTTTGGGATTTTTTCACTAAAATTAAATTATTTTGAAAAATACAGCAATCAAACAACCAGTTGTAGAGATATCACAAATCCTGGAAGATTATAAGTTGGCTGTTGTAAGTCGAGAAGCTAGTTTATTGGGTCGTAAGGAGGTTTTTATGGGCAAAGCTAAGTTTGGGATTTTTGGTGATGGCAAGGAGGTGCCTCAGTTGGCTTTGGCACATGTGTTTAAAAATGGTGATTTCAGGTCAGGGTATTATCGTGACCAAACCTTAATGTTTGCCATTGGCGAGCTAACTATTCAGCAGTATTTTGCTCAATTATATGCACATACTAGTGTGGAAGACGAACCTGCTTCCGGAGGAAGATTGATGAATGGTCATTTTGCTACCCGAATGTTAGATGATGAAGGGCAATTAAAGAACCTTGTTGATTTAAAAAATAGCACGGCAGATATTTCCTCAACCGCAGGACAAATGCCTCGTTTGGTTGGACTGGCTCTTGCTTCAAAACATTTTAGACAGAATAAAGATCTTCATCAGTTTACAGGATTATCTGATAATGGCAACGAAATTGCTTTTGGAACCATTGGCAATGCCTCTACCTCTGAAGGAATGTTTTTTGAAGCCATAAATGCAATTGGTGTACTTCAAATTCCTGTGATTATGTCGGTATGGGATGATGAATTTGGTATTTCTGTTGGAGCAGAATACCACACAACCAAGCAATCTATTTCTAAGGCCTTGGCTGGATTTCAACGAACTGCCAAAGAAAAAGGAATTGAAATTTTAACTGTAAAAGCCTGGGATTATGAGGCGTTGGTTACAACCTATAAAAAGGCTGAATTGTTAGCGAGAGAAGAGCATATACCTGTATTGGTACATGTAATAGAAGCAACACAACCTCAAGGCCACTCAACTTCGGGTTCTCATGAAAGGTATAAGACCAAAGAAAGATTACAGTGGGAGGCCGAGTATGATTGCAACCTTAAAATGCGCCAATGGATTTTAGATAATAACTTTTCGACTGAAGCTGAACTTGCAGATATTGAGAAGGAGGCAAAGGATTATGCAAAACAGGCTAAAAAAGATGCCTGGAAAGCTTTTATAAATGAAGAAAAGGAGGCGCAAGCCACTGTTTCTTCTTTGCTGGCTAACTTGGCCAAGGCTGCTCATAGTCAAGAAATAGAAAATCTTAAAAATGAATTGTCGTCTGCTATTAATCCGTTAAAACTGGATGCAGTAAAAGCTTCTAAAAAAGCATTGAGGCTTGTACGTATGCAATCATTTGAAGAAAAAGAACCTTTAATCAATTGGTTAAAAGTATTTGAGGGTAAAGCCAGCGAAGATTATGGATCACATATATTTAGTGAATCAGTAGATGCTGCGCTTAATGTGGACAATGTTCCTGCTCAGTATAAGTCCGATTCTGAGGTGGTTGATGGCCGCCAAGTGCTGCAAGCCTGTTTTGATAAAGCATTAGATAGAGACCCCCGAATTGTTGCTTTTGGAGAGGATGTTGGTAAGATTGGTGATGTAAATCAGGCTTTTGCAGGTTTACAGGAAAAATACGGCAGCATTCGGGTAGATGATACAGGAATTAGAGAGACAACCATTATCGGCCAGGGAATAGGAATGGCCTTGCGTGGATTAAGGCCCATTGCCGAAATACAGTACTTAGATTATCTGGTATATACACTACCTACCTTAACCGATGATTTGGCAACCTTACAATACCGCACAAAGGGAGGCCAAAAAGCACCCTTAATTATTAGAACAAGAGGGCATCGTTTAGAAGGAGTTTGGCACTCAGGTTCTCCTATGGGGATGTTGCTTAATAGCCTTAAAGGTATCTATTTGCTAGTGCCTAGAAATATGACAAAGGCCGCAGGTATGTATAATACTATGTTGGCTTCTGATGATACTGCATTAATGATTGAAAGCCTGAACGGGTATCGGTTAAAAGAAAAAATGCCTTCGAATCTTGGTGAATATAAAGAGCCACTGGGAGTGCCTGAAATATTGAGGGAAGGTGATGACCTAACTATTATTACGTATGGTTCTATGTGTCGAATTGTGATAGATGCCGCACAACAATTAGAGGAGGCTGGTATTTCTTGTGAGGTGATAGACGTACAAACCCTTATGCCTTTTGATGTACACCATTTAATTATAAGTTCGGTAAAAAAGACCAACCGTGTAGTTTTTGCCGATGAAGATGTGCCGGGTGGTGCAACTGCCTATATGATGCAAAAAGTGCTTGAAGAGCAAGGAGGCTATCGCTTTTTAGACTCAGCACCTTTAACTATTTCATCCAAAGAGCATAGGCCTGCCTATGGTTCAGATGGAGATTATTTTTCCAAGCCTAATGCAGAGGAGGTTTTTGATAAGATTTATGCTTTGATGGGTGAGGTTGAACCTGACAAATTTCCTAATATTTACTAGTGCTGTAAACGGAAAAGGCAGATGTAAAAAGCATTCAAGTGTCGTAACATAGTTTAAACAGGATGTCTGGCATTAGGTGTTTTCTGCTATTATTTCTTTTTCAAAACATATGCCCCATTACTTCCTAAAGGCTCTTTCGTAATGCCGGAGTGTTCGCTCAATTTAATAAAAGCTAAGTCTATATTGTATTTTTAAACCCGAATTATGCGATAGGGTTCGTGATGAGGCTTTAAGTCACAATAAGTCAGGCAGTTTGGATTTGAAAGCATAGCACCGCTATGGTGAGAACACAAACAAAGCAAAGCGACTGATTTGAAGTGAGTTAAAGGCCTAATAGAAATTCTATTGCATATTTTGGGTTAAATGGCATCTACCCACAAAATGCACTCTGCCTGTATAATGTTTTGAACTTTCAGGTTTACTAAAATGGGTAAAGTCAACGATATCTGCTTTGTTTAAATAGTATTCAAATTCTTTTTTAGTAAGGGAATCATAGTCTATAATAGCATCGTTTTTCTGTTTTGTTTTTTTATTTTATCTACAAGATTGCATACATATATTAAAAATTCTCTCTTTCTTAACCCATGGGTAGAAAGATCTCTTAGTTTAACAGTAGTGGTTTCAGGTGGAAATCTTGTTAATGTAAAAAATGATGCTTCTCCTCTAAATTTAATCTCATGCTCTTCCCTATATATGGTGTATTCGCTTAACTCATCGGCATAGGGAGATTCTCGTATCAACAGATAATTTTCAAGAGTTAAACATTTAGTGTTTTGATTACGTTCTTCTATTATTTTTTCTCCACCAGCCAATACTCTTCTAAATAAAAAAAAGAGAGTTATTAATAGTAAACCAATAATTATACATGTTTTCATATGCTAAATTTTAATTAGTTGCTTAGTGGTGTACCATTACATATTCGTAAAAAAATTCTAACTCATCTTTTAATATGGTAAATTTTCTACCTGCAATTTCTAAATACCATGTGTTATCGTTGGTCTTATTTAATATTCCGTTTATCTGAGATATTTTATCAAATGTATATTTTCTTTCACCTGTTGGTTTAACAGACTTTTGCCAATCTACAATTTGGTATGTTAGTTTATTATTGATACTTGACTGTGCTTGAATGGGTTGTTCTTTTTTTACCCTTTTTAAAATCAACCCTTTTGCTGTTCTTAAGCACTTGTTATCATTAATCCAGCAATAGCCTAAGGTGGTTGGGTTATAATCGAGCAGGTACTGCTGCTTATTAATATAACTTGTAGCTTCAGAAATTAACTTAGCCTGTAACGGGAGTTTTACATTTACATCATTTCCGTTGTGCATATAAACCAGCTTGTTTTCAAATAGGTTTAATTTTATTTTAGAGATTTCCTGACAGGTAAATTTCATTTTTCTTTCGTAGTAATTAAAAAAAGAGGTTGCGTTTGGTCAAGTTTAAGGCAACAAAAAGTTATACGAATTTTTACAACTGTGCAACACAAATCTATTGTTTTAGAAAAGAAAATAAAGACTATGGACTGAAAGTACCATAGTTTTAACCTGCGACTGAAAGTCGCCACGCTGGCTACTCCAATATAAAATTGGACTCACTATGATCATCGGGCTTTCTGTGATGTTCTAAGTAGTC
>JAKISE010000110.1 GCA_021648745.1 Cyclobacteriaceae bacterium | reverse complement strand
CGCGCATATTACTCGATTGGCTAAGTGCTTTCTATTTTCTTTTACAGGGTAAGGGCAAACAAGCAAGGGCTATTTTAAAAGCACATAAAGAAGTGTATAAAACAAGCAAACAATTTTTAGCAAAAAGAAACGACATTCTCCCTCCATACGATTTTACAGAAGGTTATTCGATAGTGTGGCAATACTTTATAAAAGGAAATAAGAAATACAATCAATTGAAATAACCTGCAGAGCTAATAATACCATGCAGAATTAAACCTACGCAAATGCTTACGAATGTTTATAATAAATGCCAGCGTAATATATACAATGATGGGAGAACCAAAAGTTAAAAAAGAAGCATAAATAAAGGACAATCGGATACTCGAAGTAGCAATTCCAAGCTTCTCTCCTATACGCGTACAAACACCAAATACCTGGTGTTCAACAAATCCTTGTATTTTTTTCATCTAAAATAATAGTGTTTAACACAAATTTAGTACACAAACCCTCAATGTATAGTCGATTAACGTTATTTTTTTTATATCATTGTATTTCATTTTGAAAGCACCTAATTAAAAAACAAAAAATTATAAAATGAAAAAAGTACTAAATGCGGTTATCCTGTTGGCAGTTTTAACCTTGAGTGGATGTTCAATTACCAAAATGGCCAAATTGGCATCGGATCAACAAATAAACGTAAACCCTAACCCACTGGAATTACATGGCGACTCTGTAAAATTTAATATGTCGGCCACCCTTCCAGTAAAAATGCTTGTTAAAGAAAAAGAGTATATTCTTAATGTGGTTTACCAATATGGTGATCAAGAATTAGCGTTGGAGTCAATTGTTTTTAAAGCAACTGATTATCCTGAAAGTAATGAAACTCAACCAACTGCTTCTGAAGACTTCTCTTTTGCTTATACCGATGCCATGAAAAGTGGTAGTGTTGTTGTAAAAGGTGTTGCAAGAGACCCTAGAAAAGACAAAGAAGTTGCTGCGGAGCCAATGACCTTAGCTCCTGGCGTTATTACTACTTCAGCATTGGTTAAGCCTGTGTATTTTGCAGCTTATGCAGGCCATGGCTATAATAACCAAGAAGAATTATTACCTACTAATATCGATTTCTTTTTCGACCAAGGGCGATCTAACCTTAAATACTCTGAAAGAAGAAGTAAAAGAGGTAAAGAGTTTGAAGCATTTATCGCTAAAAAAAATGTAACTCGTACAGTAACGGTTACAGGTACTCACTCTCCTGAAGGTACTGAGCGAATTAACTCTAAATTATCTAGCGATAGAGCTTCTGTAATTGAAAAATATTACAGAAAGCAAATGGATAAATACGATTATGAAGGAATGGCTGATTCTATCAAATTTATTATTAAGCCAATTGTTGATGATTGGAATGCCTTAAAAGCAGCATTAGCTTCTTACGAAGGCGTATCAGACGATACTAAATCAGAAATGTTAAACATTGTTAATGGCCCTGGTGCATTTGAAGATAAAGAGAAAGCACTTCGTAAAATTGATGGATACAAAAAAGTATTTAAAGATGTTTATCCTGGATTACGTTCTGCTAAAACAGAAATATTGAATGTAAAAGACAAGAAAACTGATGCTGAAATTTCAGTATTAGCCAAAGGTATTGTTGATGGATCTGCTTCTGCTGATACTTTATCTATAGAAGAATTAATGTATGCAGCTAGCCTTACTCCTGACCTTTCAGAGAAAGAAGGAATTTACAAAGCAGCTATTACGAAAGCAGACTCGTGGAATGCACATGCTAACTTAGCGGCTACCTATGTAGCAATGGCTAACGAAGATGCTTCTAAAGCTGCTGAATATGCAGGATTAGCAGAAACACAAGTTGACCTTGCCAATGGCAAACAAGAAAGTGCTCCTGCTTATGTAACCGGAGCTTCTGTTTATGCATATCAAAGAAACTTTGCAAAAGCACAGGATGCCTTAGCTAAAGCTGCATCTCTATCTGCCGATAGCGAAACAACTCAAGGAATGAATGGCGTTAAAGGATACTTAGAGATTAGAACTGCTGATTATAGTGGAGCTGTTTCTTCATTATCAAGTGCTGCTTCTTCGTCTGACAATGCATACAACTTAGGATTAGCTAATCTTTTAAATAAAGATTATGATAACGCTTTAAGTTCATTTGGCGATGCCGTTAGCGCTAACAGTGAAAATGCCGATGCATTTTATGCGATGGCTGTAACTGAAGCTAGAAAAGATAATGCTGATAAAGTGATTGAAAACTTAAAGCAAGCCATTAGCTTAAATGCTGAGTTAAAAGGACAAGCTATTAAGGATTTAGAATTTCAAAACTATGTTGCCAATGCAGGATTTGCTGCTTTGCTTCAATAGTATAAGAAAGTAAAATAAAAAAAGACCTTGTTACTTTAATGTAGCAAGGTCTTTTTTATGGGTTAAATATACTGTATTGCCCCGTTGGCTTCTTCATATCCCTGATATACGCCTTACCAGTTTGCTGGTAATAGACCAGTACGATTATATGAGGATAAATGGTCAATGAAGCTCAAAAAGTGTTTGTTTGATTAGCTACAATTATCGAATAGAAAAAGGAGGTGTAAAACCCCATTTAATTTTGGAGGAAATAAAATTGACACATTTGTTTTTTTTTAATATTTTTGTAGTAAATGAGGATTAAGATTGAATTTTATATCTTTTACTATATGTTTAAGATATATTTATAGATGAAAATGTTCTGATTACACATCTTGAATATCTTCCATTGATGTGTCAGCTTATGAAGTGTCCCGTATAATTAAATAGGATAATTGACAAACTACAACGAACGATATTAAAATGGGTACAGGTAGGTTATAACACACAATTCCATTATCTATGTGGCAGACACCTAACCTATATACGATGATTTTGGCAACCTGCGGTTTGTATTACCACCGGAGACCATTGCCAATATTGGAGATATTGAAAATTAAAAAAACCAATGAAACGACTACGATTTAATTTTTTAATTCCTGTGCTATTTGCTGCTGTAACTAACATAACAGCATCAACTCATAGTTGGGCACAGGCACCGGTGGTATGGACTGACTTTGTAAATACAACTATTTCAGGCACTACATTACTAAAAACGGCTGCTTTTGGTTGGAATGCCGGAGCAGCTTCAGTAGCAAAATTAGGGGTTGGAGAAAATGGATGGGTTGAGTACAAAGTAGAAGAAATTGGAGAGAAGATGCTTGGTCTGTCGAGTGTTAATTTGAATGAGGATTTTACTACCATCGAATATGGTCTTTTTAGTTATTATAGTACCATTAAAATTATTGAAAATGGAATAACTAAAGTTTCTAACTTAACCTATAATGTAGGAGATACACTTCGAATAGAACGTTTAAACAACGTGATTTATTATAAAAGAAATGGAAGTATCATATACACATCAACCCAAGCAAGTACAAGTGAACTATTAGTAGATGTTTCGTTGAAGAGACCAACTGCTAAAATGTCGGATGTTTACTTTAAAAAAAGCATAAATGGAGATGTAAATGACCATACTGAATACCAAGCCCTCAAAGCCCTATACGAAAGTACTGATGGAGCCAACTGGACAAACAACACAGGCTGGCCAACGGCAGGCAACTGCAACGGTCGCTGAAATGGCTACTTGGTTTGGTGTTACTGTAACAAATGGAGATGTAACGCAAGTAATATTGCCTAATAATAATTTAAACGGAATCCTTCCTGAATCTTTAGGCGATTTATTAGAACTAACTCAACTAAAATTAAATTCAAATCAGATAGGGGGAAGTATTCCAGTTTCAATAGGAAGCCTGCAAAAACTAATTGTACTGTTATTATACAATAATTTATTAACTGGTAATATTCCAGTAGAACTTGGAAACCTTATTAATTTAGTGTCTTTGCAGTTACATGATAATGTATTCACAGGAACCATTCCGGCTTCGATAGGTAATTGCACAAAGCTGAAGTTCTTTTATATTCGTAACGCCAACATGTCAGGATCAATTCCATCTAGTTTTGAAAATCTAACAAAATTACAAGTGTTATTTATTTCAAATTGCGGTATTGATGGAAATCTTCCGAATTACTTGGGTGATTTTCCGAACTTAAATAATATACATCTTTTTGGAAATAAATTTACAGGCAGTATTCCTGAAAACTGGCAAAACTTAAACAACCTGCAACAACTGGTTTTACATAATAACCAACTTTCAGGAGAACTTCCTTTATGGCTAAAAAACAAGAGTACAATAACTGCACTTTATCTTGGCAATAATACCTTTACAGGAAGTTTAACAGATTTTATTGGGGCTTGGCCAAATCTTTCAACGCTACATTTGACAGGGCTTGGTTTGGCAGGGCCAATACCCGAATCCATTGGTAACTTAACCAGTTTACAAATTTTGTATTTGAACAGCAATAATTTTACTTCCTCTCCAGACTTTACAGCACACCCTAATGCTTCAAATTTGAGGGTATATGTTCAAAACAATAACCTCCCAATCGGTGACATTGAAAAAAATCTCATAGGTTCAGATATGCATCCATTCACCACTTTTACCTATGGAGGACAGATGAACATTGCCGAAATTGATACTATTGTTAATATGAGCATGGGAGGAGAATTTGCAATAGTAAACAAGCAAGCAGGTGGTGTTTATACAAATTACCAATGGCAGGAATGGGATATAGTAAGTTCTTTATGGGTTGATATCAATCAAGAAACCAATGAAAACTACTCCTTTATTCCAATTGTAGAGGATCATGGCAAAAAATTTAGATGTAGAATGACTAATGATTGGATTGGGGGAGAAGTATTTTATTCGGATTTGGTAACAATACAAATATTTAGCGGAATTTATTATGCTATTGGAAATGGAAATTGGAAAGACGTGAACGTTTGGTCAACCAGTTCTGGTGGTAATCCTGTAAATAAATACCCAAGAGATAATGATACAGCTATAATAGAAGGATTTCAAGTAAAAATTACAGATGAAATAATTTGTGAAGAAATCAATATTGAGAATACAGGTAAACTAGAAATTTCTGGTTCTGATGCCTCATTGATAGTAAACGGACAAATAAATCTAACTGCTCCACTAAGCCCTGCAATAAAAATGCTAATAGTAACAAATGGGGGTAAAATTGAAGTTAAATAAAATGAAACTAAAATACTTGGTACTGTTCTTTATTAATATGCTGGTAACTGTTGGAGTTGTTGTGTTAATTCTAAATTATCAAAGAACCAAAATAGCATATATACACTCCCAGGAATTAATTTACGACTATGCTGGTACCATGGAGGCTATGGCAGAATTTAATAATGAAAAGCTCAAATGGCAAGCTAACATTGATACATTAAACACAAATTTTGAGTACAATGTAGAAGAGTATAGAAATGAATACTCAAATTTAAATAAGATTCAACGTGTGAAAGTTGAAAAAAGATTGTCCAGTCAGGAAAACCAATTGCAAGGTTACCGTGATGCCATTGCTAAAAAAGCGGAAGAGCAGGAAAGGGTGTTACTAGAAGGTGTTGTGAATCAGATTAATAGCTTCGTAAAAACGTATGGAGAAGAAAATGGGTATAAAATAATTTTGGGAACTAACCAATCTGGGAATATTATGTATGCAGAACAAACATTAGATATAACCAAGGAAATAATAGAAGCTATGAACAAAAATTATAGAGGAGAATAAATGACTACAATAAATAAAATTTTGTTTCATTCGTTTATATACATTGCATTGCTATCTATGAGTTTGTTAACCTCTTGCAGCAATGGCATCAGCTCACCAAATGAATTAATGCATTGGGTAAATAATCCTGATCAAGGATTGATAAAGACAAAACTCATAAATGGATTTAAACTAACCGTTAAATATTTACCACCACAATACCTAGCTTGGCAAGATATTAAGGGAGAGCAGTATGCAAAAAATACATACGATAGTATATTGAATGGCTATACTAAGTTTAGAACTTTCTTACTCACAATTGCTCCTGACGAAGAACATTCGCAAGCTGATATTATGTTCTACGATGTAATTAACAAAGTGGATTATAAAAAAAGAGTACAAGATCTAAATTTCAATATTGCATCTTACATTTCTTTGCACACTAAATCTGGAGAACTTTTTCCAGTATTACATACGTTGGAAAACACTTATGAACTTGCGAAGCATAAAAGTATTTATTTGGTATTTGCTGATAATGAAAATATAAAAGATTTATTAACATCTGAAAAATTAGATTTTAAATTTTCTGATACACTTTTTGATACCGGAATTTCCCATTTTGTTTTTCATAAGGCTGATTTTGATACGGTTGCTAAAATGAAATTTGAATTAAATAAGATATAACAAATAGTTTCTTAAGAATTTAAAACAATGAGATTTAATAGAAAATATATAAGAGTTACCGCATTATTTTTGCTGTTAGAATTTTCCTTTTCGCTCTTTTTCCCTCCAATAGCATGGGCATTAACAGGAGGGCCTTCAGCCCCTGAATTTTCTACTTTTACCCCTGTAGCTACCACCGATATGGTGAACCTGTTTACTGGCGATTTTAATTATAACTTACCAGTAATAGAAATCCCTGGAGCCGAAGGTGGAGGATATGCACTTTCACTATCCTATAACAGTGGCAATACATCAGAGCAAGAAGCCACTTGGGTAGGGTTTGGCTGGTCGTTAAATCCAGGTGCTATAAATCGTACGGTGCGTGGTTTCCCTGATGATGCCAATGGAGCCAATATAGATATTTATAATAAAACAAGGCCTCTTTGGACTGTAGGAGCAGGAGTGACTACTGGAATTGAAATACTATCGAACGACACGCCACTTCCAGGGTATGAGAGGTCTTCAGTTGCTGGGCTATCTTTATCACAAACACTCCGATTTAATAATTACCAAGGGTATGTAAGAGGCCGAGGCTTTGGTCTTCATGCAAAAGGCATAAGTTTAAATATGAATATGGACAATGATGGTATTACTTGGTCTGGAAATATATCACCAGCAAAATTACTCGCCAAGAAGAAAGAGGAAAGCACAAGTGAAGCTGAAAGTAACCCAACTGCTGAAACTGATACCAAACAGCGCACAAAAATGACCTTTGGAGTAGGTTTAAAACCTCCAAAAGATTATGCCAAATCTGCAGTAAGTGAATATAGTCTTTCCACTTTTTCTGAAGCGATACGACCCACTTCTTTTACCAAAAACAACGGCATTTCTTATAATTGGTCAGTTTCGGGCCAGGTTAATGCCTCTCAAGCTCCAATAGGGTTACAAAGAGGTTATCAAGGTTTTTTTAATATGCAATTTAACCAGTACAAAAATTCTTTGGCTACCTATGGCTATATGCATTCGGATAAAGCAGGCACCAAGGGTGTTATGGATTATTATACGGAAAAAGGATCAGCTTTTGATAAACGAGATTATTTTATAGGGATGCCGTTTGCAAATTATGATATGTTCAATTTATCAGGAGAAGGGTTGTCGGGAGGATTTAGAGCTTTTAATTCTGAATTAGGCCATTATAGACCCAATGATGATGAAAGCAGCTTAAAAATTCGACAATTGGGTATTGAGTTTATGGTAGGTGTCAATATTGGTGTTGGGGTTGATTTGGGTATAGGTTCGCAAAAAACTAAAATAGATGGATGGAGTGTAGTTAACAAAGGGAATTTCGGTTCTTCTGGCAGTCAAATTTTCCGATTTAATAATGACCTGGGAGGTACGCTAAGTTATACTGATGATACCAATATTGAAACAGGCGTGGTCGATTTATTGGTTAATTTACCTGGAGCCAAAGTGGCTAGAGCAGTTGCTCCTAATAGTGATGGCAATGCTAATTTTAGCATAGGCTCAGAAAATGGGAGGTCATCTTTTACAGAACCGCAGTATGAGACTAATAATGCCGATAATCCAATTAATGGTTTTACTGTTTATAATGAAGAAGGCCTTAAATATGCCTATAACAACCCCGTATATGTTCGTAATCAAACCAATTTAAGTGTAGATATTGATAATCAGGATGTCAAAGAATGGGAATACCTAGCTTTTAGAGAGTTGAAATTAGGTACTGATGGTAATTCTGGGTATGAGATTGCAGATGGAGATTTAAACACACAGGAGTTTTCCACAGCAGTAGGTGAAATTCGCAAAAAAAAGTATGCAAATAATTTTTTATTATCTTCCATTTCTACTCCTGATTATGTTGATTTAACCGGAAATGGACTTTCACAAGATGATTTTGGTGGTTGGACAAAATTTAATTATCGGAAAATATATGGAATTGGGGAAACCGAATGGTATCGCCATAGAGCACCATATAATGGTCTTTTGTACCAAAAAAATTCTATTTCAGATACTAAAGATGATGTTGGTTCGGTAATTACGGGTGAAAAAGAAGTACAATACTTAGGGAGTGTTGAAACCAATACACATATTGCTTATTTTGTAACTAATAAAACTACATCAGCAGTTGCAGTATTAAATGGATCGGGTGATAACAGACTGGATGGAAGAGGAGCTATAGCCCTAACTTCTGAAGACCAAGCTTCTAAAAAGAGCAATTCAGGCAAACCAATTCAAGGAACCACCAAGATTGAGTTTTTGGAAATAATAGTTTTGTTTCCCAAAGATATTCAAGGAAATCCGGTGTATGAC
>JAKISE010000109.1 GCA_021648745.1 Cyclobacteriaceae bacterium | reverse complement strand
ATAAACTGCATTGCTATAACTTTTAATCTTAAAATCATTTTCGTTGTGCAGCTCCATAAAAGCAGCAGTGTTGCTAAGCAGTTTAATTATATCTTTATTCTTCATTAATAGAGGTATCCTAAAAGTAATTGAAATTTTTATTTAGTAATGCGATAAAGGCAATGAAATCAACTTATTTTGTTGTGATACGTAAACTTTGCAAATAACTCCAGCAAAAATTTAACAAATGCATAAATTTTTATTTTTATTTTTCGTCATTCCACTTTTTGGCTACGCCCAATTAGAACAACCTCAACGGTTTGAAACAGAACTAGAAGGATATGATGCAGAGTATGAAATTATAGTGGGAGGAACAAACGGGGTTATTTTATACAGAACCTTAAACGATTATAATAAAAAAGGGGGGCAGCTATGGGATTTTATATTGTTAGACACCACATTAAATGTTAAATGGCAAAAACGGCTTTACTTAGAAAAAGGTATTGGATTTAAAGGGTTTGATTATTCAATGGAGAGTTATTTTTTCTTATTTCAACAAACAAGCGGAAATTCAAAAGATCTTAAATTGATGCAAATGAGTGCCGCCACTGGGGATACGCTTAGATATAGGATTAAAAATTTAGTGCCACTAGCACTCACAGAGTTTGAAGTTACTAATGGCGCTGCTATTCTTGGTGGTTATTATAATAGAGAGCCGGTGGTTATTCATTATAGCTTTAGAGAAAATAAAACCAAAGTGCTGCCGGGTATTTTTGGTTCAAGAACAGAATTAGTTCAGCTAAAAGTTGATGACGAATCGATAACGGTGCTGGTAAGCGGTCGTACGTTTGATAAACGAAACACATTAACCATTAAATACTATAACATTGAGGGTAAATACTTGAACACTTTTGCATTTAATCCGGAGTATGATAAAGGGCTTATTTTTGGTCGGTTAGCTGATGTGGAAGATATTAGAAACCTTATTGTAGGTACTTATGGGGCTAAAAAATCAGATTATTCGCGTGGTCTTTTCTTAGGGTTGGTTGACCAAGAAAATCAACAGAATATAGAATACTTTAATTATGCCGATTTTGATAATTTTTTTAGCTATATGAAAGCCAAAAGGCAGAAGCGAGTATCTAACAAAATAGACCGGAAAAAAGTGAAAGGGAAAAAAGTGAAATTTAACTACCGCCTTTTGGTACATGAGGTACTTAAGCAAGGCGATACTTATATTTTACTTGGAGAGGCTTTTTATCCTAAGTACTCTTCATCCTCCAATAGTGGTTTTTCCCCAGGCCAACGTGGTGGTTATGGCTATGGTACAAATGATTATATGCCAATGAATTTTGCAGGCTACCGTTATACGCATGGCGTAGTGGCCGCTTTTGACTCAAAGGGTACAATGCTTTGGGACAATAGCTTTGAAATAGAAGATGTGCTTTCGTACACATTAGAACAGTTTATCCATGCTGCATTTACCAATCAGGGAATCGTTCTTTTATACCTGTACGATAACCAAATTAGAAGTAAAATAATTAGTGGCAATGAGGTGATTGAAGGAAAAAAATTTAATGCCCTAAAGTTAAGTTTTGAAGATGATGAAGTAAATAATTATTCGTCAACCAAAATTGGAGGCCTTGAAAAATGGTATGGCAATACGTTTATCGCCTATGGGGTGCAACGCATTAAAAATTTGAAGGATTCTGGTATAAAGCTTAACCGAAAAGTGTTTTACATTAACAAAATTGTATATCATTAAAGTGTGTTTTGAGTATAAACTAAGAGAAAATGAAAAAATTATATAGCGCGTTTATAGGTGTAACAGTTATCAGCTTCGTTTTATTTAATGCGTGTACACCCGAGGATGTTATTGTGGAAGACCTTTCTGCTAAACTAACCAAAGGAAGTTGGACTTTTAATAGTGTAGAGGCAGGGAGCGCGTTTTTAAATTCAGGATATGAAATAACCTATGAAGGCAACGTAATCACCTTTAATGGTGATGGTACGAGTACCGATAAATTATTAGGTATTAACGGCAATGGAACTTGGTCGCTCAGTGGAAATCAAGATGAACTTACTTTACGTATAACGTATGATGATTCAGACACAAGAAACGAAGTTTGGCAAATTATAAGCATTACAGATACAGCGCTTAGATATAAGTTTGATATTGCTCCAAATACGTTAGAAATGACCTATACGCATTAATTACATCAAACATAAGCAAGGTATAGTATTTCCGTACATCCTTCATCTAAATCTACTACCTTTACACTATGCAAGAAATTTTCGTACTATTAGTAGTCCTTGCCGCCATTGCCTACCTTGGGTTAAGGGTTTACAAAAGCGTGTTTGCTAAAAAATCTAATTGCGAGGTAAACTGCGGCTGCGAGTCTGGCTCGCCTGTTATTGAACAGCTTAAGAAAAAAGGCTAGTAATTGCAAATTCACCTACAAATTAATACTGAGCCCACTCCGAAAAGAGACTTTTTTGATTTTGTTTGTTTTCGGAGTGGACTCAATACTACTTTCACAAACTTAGTTTAGTAATTTAACGTGAGTTTGGGATAACAACCCCTAACCCGTATTCTAAGACCTCTCAAACAAGGTAGCAAAAAGCAGCTAACTTTAGAGTATATACCCCATCAGTGTCTCCTGCAAGGGACACTGATGAAACCAATTAAAACCATTAGAACCAAGTTTTGCAGTAATATACTGCAAAACTTTAAGTGACTCCACAGTTTTTAGTTGCTTGGTTGCTTGCAAACCATTCACCTGCTAACTGGTTGTAATTAATCGTAGCTTAGCAACCTCGGTAGAGGTTGGAGATTACAAAGCTTACGCTTTGGAATGACGAAATAGCAAACTAATCTTAGCCCGCATTCCAAAGACCTCTCAAAAAAAGTAGCAATAAACAGCTAACTTTAGAGTAGAATGTATAAAAAAGCATAAAAAAACTAAAAATGTAAAGGTCATCGGGATGGTGAGTTAGATGGAATTATTCATGAATAATTCAGGTTAGGGCATCTCTATTAATTGCTTTTGTTATTCCGTCTTTTTTACTCCTTTAAATTCTGCTATCCTATAATTTTTCAAAATTATTTTTCGATAAATGGGACACATTTAGTATTTGTCAATACTATAACATTAGGATCAGTATTATTTTAAGCTAAATGAAGTACGAAGACTACAGTGTTGAAGATTTTATAAAAGATGATTTTTTTGTTGAATGGGTAAACAACCCAAACTCCAAATCAAATGAATTTTGGTCGAAGTGGATGGCATCACACCCAAACCAGGTAGCTGCCATTTTAAAAGCACAGCAATTTATTACATCTCTCAGGTATAACGATTTTGAGGCCTTAAAAGAAGAAGAGTACCTTGAAATGTTCGAAAATGTATTGAAAAGAAAGCCTCTACCATTCGCAAAAAAACTAGCTAAAGGTCAAATTAACTTCCGCCTTAAAGTAGCTGCAGCAATTACATTTTTACTCATAAGTTTTCTAGCCTATTCATGGCATGCTCACAAATCAACTATAAAACCTGTAACTAAAGAACTTATTCAATACTCAAAAATCAACCCTATTGGTCAAAAATTATTAATTACATTGCCAGATGGAAGTACCATTAAATTAAACTCTGGCAGTTCATTAACCTACAACTCTAATTTTGGCATTAACGATAGATTCGTTGAGCTTAAAGGAGAAGCTTTTTTTGATGTTGTAAAAAATCCGACCCTGCCATTTATTATAAAAAGTGGTGAGTTACAAACAAAAGTTCTTGGCACTTCTTTTAATGTAAGATTTTATGGAAGTGAAAAAACGACCCAAGTTTTAGTTGTGAGAGGAGAAGTTTCAGTATCCGATGAACTTGGCAGCTCTTTTGTGTTAAATCCCAAGGATTTATTAGAATATACGCATTACGATAAAAATGTTAAAAAATCAATCTGCACAGATATACAAAGCATTATAGGATGGAAGGATGGAATACTAAGTTTTCATAATGAATCTTTTAGTGAAGTATGTAAAAAAATTCAGCGGTGGTATGGAGTAGATATTAAAGTGGCTAAAGGTGCAAACGTAAAAGGATTTTACACGGGCGATTATCAAAACATGTCGCTCGAAAAAGTATTGGACGGAATTAGTTTTGCCTCAGAGTTTGACTATAAAATTATAAATGAAAATAAAATATTAATCACTAAGAAATTATGAACAACACAAGTTAAAAAGAAGTTGGCCATATTAGATATGACCAACTTTACACAAGAAATTAAAGATAAATCTGCAGCTTACGACACTTCGATTTTATACTTTCTTTTCTTGACACATCGATAAAACAAAGTTTTACCTACAATACAAAATTATGAAAAATAATATACTAATTCAACTTTTGATTATGTCTAGGAATACTTTTTTTGCTCTATTGATTATATGTACCATTGCCACTATGGCCTACGCTAGTAATGCTGATGGACAACCGAGCTTAAAAGAGGTTCCTGTGTCGCTTAAGGTTAATAAAACCGAAGTGATTAAAGTATTTGGAATACTAGAAGAAAAAACCGGATTTAAATTTACGTATAATGATGCCGTGGTACCAAATACAAAAATAAGTGTAACGGCAAGAAACAGTTCCTTATATGAAGTTCTTTCGATTATATCATCCAAGGAAAATCTTCAATTTAAACGAGTTGGAGCAAACATACATGTAACCAGAGGAAATGCTAAAGCTGTAGCTTCTGGAGTAGAAGAAGAACTAGCAGCCGAAATTAAAATAAAAGGAACTATTAAAGATGCGAGTGGATTTCCTCTACCTGGCGTTTCTGTATTAATAAAAGGCACTTCCACTGGAACCATAACGGATGCGGATGGTAATTTTAGCTTAGAAGTTGATGAGAATGCCACACTAATGATAAGCTTTGTGGGCTACAAAACCATAGAGTATCCAGTAGGTGGGCAAACTTCTATTTCTATTGTACTTGATGAAGATATTACTAGCCTAAATGAAGTAATAGTTACGGCAACTGGAACTAGAAGAAAAGTTGAAATTGGCAACTCCATTGCAAGGCTAGATGTTGCCGATGAAGTGAAAATAAGACCCATCAACAATATTTCTGACCTGCTACAAGGTCAAGCAGCTGGTGTACAAGTTTTTGGTAGTGGAGGTTCAACAGGCATGGGATCAAGAATTAGAATTCGTGGATCAAGTAGTGCCTCATTATCTAACGAGCCAGTAATTTATATTGATGGTGTATTAATAAACAACCAGCCAAATTCAATTTCCTTTGAAACTGGTGGTCAGTCACCTTCAAGGTTAAACGACATTAACCCAGAGGATATCGAATCGATTGAAATAATAAAAGGCCCTTCAGCTGCGACCTTATATGGTTCTATTGCGGCTAATGGGGTTATAAGAATTACCACCAAAAAAGGTCAAAAAGGAAAAGCCAGGTGGTCGGCATTTATTGAAACAGGTGTAGTTAATGACATAGCTGTATATCCAGATAATTACGAAGCGTTAGATATAAATGGTAATCCTGGCTTCAATTACCAAGCAGCTGAAGGCACTTTTGTGCCCGTTACAATCAATCAATTTCAACCTTTAAACGACCCTCGTACCCGCCCATTTAGGTCAGGAGCACAGTTTGGGACAGGAATAAGCGTTTCTGGCGGAACTGATGTAGTTACTTACTTTGTTTCAGGTAGCTATGTTGATAATGAAGGAGTGCTTCCAGTTAACAACATTACAAGAGGGAATATTCGAGCTAATATTGGCGCCAAACTTTCTGATAACCTAACCCTTAATGTTACTACTGGCTATACTAAAAGTAATCTCGAGTTACCATTAAATGATAACTACGCACTTGGGCTGATGGGGCAAGGATTGAATGGTTTTCCAAGTATTGACCAAGGCCAACAAGGTTGGGGTGAGTTTACACCAGAAGAATTGTTTACGATTGAAACCAATCAAAATATTGATAGGTTTACTTCTGGACTTAATTTTATTTGGACACCAACCGAACAGTTAACTTTTAGAGTAGCAGGAGGTTTAGATTACACCTCTCGTTGGGATAACCAGTTTTTTCCAACAGGAGAAGCTCCAGATTTCCTAAATTATGATGAAGGCGCACGTTTTTCAAACAGATTTAATACGTATGTAACTACATTAGATTTGGTTGGTACTTATAAAAAAGATATTACGGATGGTATCTCATCTCGTACTTCTGTAGGCCTCCAATATTTAGGATCGCTTACACAAGGCACTTTTGCTTCAGGGCTGCGGTTAGTACCAGGAAGCAGCTCTATTGCAGGTGCAGCGCAAACGTTTAGCGATGAGGAAACAACTGAACAGCGAACAGCTGGGTTCTTTGTGGAAGAGCAGGTAGGGTTTAGTGAAAAGCTATTTATTACAGCAGCGATACGAATAGATAGAGGAAGTTCATTTGGGCCAGCATTGCAATCTGTAATTTATCCCAAAATAAGTGCTTCATGGTTACTTTCTGACGAATCTTTCTTTAATGTGAGTAGCAATGTGCTAAGCTCACTTCGTTTAAGAGGTGCTTGGGGGGCTTCGGGGGTACAACCCGGAACCAATGATGCTTTAAGGTTTTACAACCCTGTTGCTGCCACAATAGATGGGCAAAGTGAAACAGCCGTTACTTTTGGTAGCGTAGGCAATAACGAGCTTAGGCCTGAATTATCAACTGAGCTTGAAGTAGGACTTGATGCAAGCATGTTTTCTGATCGTATTGGATTAGAACTAACTTACTTTAATAAAGCAACGCAAGATGCACTCATTTTTAGACAGCTACCCTTGTCTTTAGGAGTTGGTAATGGCCGTTTCGAAAATTTGGGCTCAGTAAAAAATACTGGGGTAGAA
The DNA here is from genome assembly GCA_021648745.1 of Cyclobacteriaceae bacterium. Lineage (GTDB taxonomy): Bacteria > Bacteroidota > Bacteroidia > Cytophagales > Cyclobacteriaceae > JAKISE01. The sequence continues at coordinate 1,995 of JAKISE010000109.1, read as the reverse complement.
ATTGGTTTAAATACACAGATTGTTCAGGGAGAAAAATTTGCTTTTGATCTTAACATAGTTGGCTCTTTCTTAAATAATGAGTTGACACAACTAGGCGAAGGAGTAGAACCTGTAATTTTTGGCCAACAGCGCCATGTAGAAGGGTTTCCTTTAGGAGGATATTGGGATAGAACTTATACATTTGATGATGTTAATGGAGATGGGTTAATAGCAGGAAGTGAAGTAACTGTAAGTGACGAAGCAACTTATTTAGGAGCACCCTTTGCCACCACAGAGCTCTCTTTTATGCCTGCACTACGTTTCTTTAACGATAGAATAGTGCTTACAAGTTTATTAAGTTTTAGAGGTGGCCAAATGTTATATAATAACACAGGTAGATGGAGACAAAGAAATGGAAATACACGAGAGTTGAATGACCCAAATGCTTCGCTTGAAGACCAAGCACGAGCCGTTGCTTTTGTATTTTACGGCACTGCTGCTGGGTATATTGAAGACGCTTCTTTTTGGAGATTACGCGAGGTGTCTTTAACCTTTAACGCACCTTCTAATTGGTTAAGCTCCACATTTTCTCGTATGAGCTTTACAGTATCAGGTCAAAATCTTGGGGTATGGACAAAATACTCTGGTCTTGATCCAGAAATTAGTGCTGCTGGACAAGATAATTTCACCACACAGGAATTTCTCAGTCAGCCACCTATTAGAATGTGGAAAGCACGTCTGAACTTATCATTTTAATATCACAATTTTAACTTAGAAAATCAAGATGAAATATATAAATATAAATAACGATAAAGACAGAAATGCAACCTGGTTTACATTAATGACCATGGCAGCCTTTCTGGTATTTGGCTCAACTTCTTGTAATAGATTGCTTGAAGTAACAGACCCAGATATTGTAACAGTTGAAGGCCTAGACAGTGAAGCTGGTATTATAAACTTAAAAAATGGCTCTTTGGCAGATTTTGCCGTAGCTATAAGTGGATCATCAGCAGGGCATGGTGCCACAGTAGGGCTAATTGTTATGAGTGGGCTAATGACCGATGAATATGACTACGTAGGCACTTTCCCTTCGCGTGCAGAAGGAGACACTCGTAATCTTCAAAACGTTAATGGTACAATCAACACAATCTACGGAAACTTACATAGAACCCGAGCTTCTGCTGAAGCAACGGTTGATAGAGCTATCGCTTTTGGTGGGTTACCTGAAATTGAAAGTGAAATGCAGAGTATTGCAGGTTTTAGCTATGTACTATTTGCAGAAGCATTCTGTGGTAGTGTACCTTTTAGTAAGGTTACTTTAGAAGAAGAATTTATTCTTGGTATGCCACTTTCGGCTGATGAAATGTATAATACAGCTATTGGCTTGTTCGATGATGCCATTGCAAGTGCTGCTGCAGCTTCAAATGATGATTTAGGCAATTTGGCACGTGTAGGTAAGGCCAGAGCATTACTTGGCTTAGGCCAAATTAGCAATGCTGCCAGTGAAGCTTCATCTGTTCCTGATGACTTTGTGTATTACATAGAGCATTCGGATAATAGCCGAAGACAAGAAAACGGAATTTTCACAATGACTACCATTCGTAGGCAGTTTTCCATTGCCGATAATAAAGGAATTAATGGAATAGACTACAGAACTAGAGGCACCAATGGTGACCCTCGTGTTCCGTGGGATGGTGGAACTGAACAAGGCCAAAATGATAGAGATACCGTTTATTTTCAGCTTAAATACCCTTCTCCAAGTGCCCCTGTTAGATTAGCATCAGGAATAGAAGCCCGATTAATTGAAGCAGAAGCGGCTGCTCAAACTGGATTAAATGCTGATGTGGCTGCCATTCATGATGACTTGAGAGCAACAGAAGGACTTGCACCAATTGATTTAACGGGAATGACAACTGATCAGCTTGTAGATTATCATTTTACTGAGCGAGCTTTGTGGTTATATAGCTCTGGCCATCGACATGGTGATATGCGTAGGTTGGTTAATAGTTATAGTAG
>JAKISE010000016.1 GCA_021648745.1 Cyclobacteriaceae bacterium | reverse complement strand
ACTCATGTATGGATTCAAAACTGGGGATGGTTTGATCCGAACGATACGGCAAGTTTTGATACTGCTGTAGCAAAATCCATAGCTTATTTGAATGAACAAAATGAAATAGCAAAGAAATTAAAGAAGCCATTAGTAATCGAAGAGTTTGGAGTCTCTAGAAATGGTGGAGCATTCACTCCAGACATTTCTACCTCTTTTCGAGATAAATATTTCCAGCAAATTTTTGAATACACACTTCAAAAAATTCAGAACAAGGATCCTATCCAAGGTTGTAACTTTTGGTCTTGGGGGGGTCAGGAAAAAGCTACTAGGCCTGGAGGTTTTTGGAAAGAAGGAGACTCTTTGATTGGAGACCCTGCACATGAGAGACAAGGGTGGTATTCGGTCTATCACGATGATAGCAGCACACTAAAGATAATTAAAAAATACACAGAAGAATTGGATACTATTAGTCCAGTGCAAAAGAAAAATGCATTAAAGTTGGTAGAATAGAGGTTAGAGAAGTTACAAACACAATACGCTTGCTGTTGTCATAAAGAGGGTTGTGTTTTGAGGATTCGGAGGAAGTTACTTACCCCTCACTACTCATAGATTCCGATATAGCCACTGTTTGATTGGCTTTTGTTCAACTATATTACAAATTATTTAAGATCCGCAGAAGAAGTTAAAAGTGCAAATATTTAATCATCATAGCAAATATTGTATATTTGAAACAGCAATAAATCAACAATTAACAGATGAGATTACTTCCTTGGCAGCAAGAATCAATAAAAAAATCTTTTAAAACTCATTTTAAGGATGGTAAGATTTATCTGTTCGGAAGCCGTATCGATGACCGAAAAAAAGGTGGCGATATTGATTTATACGTATGCCCTAAGGATAAAACAAGAGACCTTCATAAACAGAAGATAGCATTTTTGGTAGAGCTAGATCAAACATTGGGCGAACAAAAAATAGATGTGATAATTGCAAAAGACAAAAACCGAATGATTGAACAAGAAGCATTAACACATGGGATAGAGCTATAAATGGAACGCAAAGAAAAATTTATTGAAAAGCTTTATGAGTGCAATCAACACAAAACGAGATTGCAATTGGCTATGGACAGGTTAAAAACTAAGATGCCACTAACCTTACCTGTTTATGTAAATCTTTCTGACGAGCTATCTAGTTTTATAGACCAGATGTTTTTTCGCTTTTCTAAGCTTCAAGATACAATGGGGGATAAAATATTTCCTTATTTGTTGGTTTTATTAGGAGAGGAGGTAAAAAGTATGCCGTATATTGATCGCCTGAACAGATTAGAAGAGCTTGAAATTATATCCACCAATGATTGGACAACATTACGAAAAGAGCGAAATGAAATTGCGCATGAATATAGACCTATATTAAGGAGGAATTAGTTGAAAGTATTAATCATATTTATGAAGCTAGTTTTTCTTTATTAGGCATTTATAACAGAGTTTTCAATTACTGTATGCACCGCTTTGAATTTATTGCAGAAAGCAATAAACTTTAATTCACCCTCCAATACTACTCATTGATTCTGAAATTGCTTCGGTTTGATTGGCCTCTGATACTCTGCCATCCTTAAACTTTTTGCTATAGCCTGCTTTTATAGCTTCGCATATCATTTGGTCGGAGGAGCCATTGGTGAGCATTCGCTTAATGTTGAGTACACCATCATCGTACAAGCAGTTTTTCATTTGGCCAGTAGCTGTAACCCTAATACGATTACAAGAACTGCAAAAAGTACGTGTGTGGGCTGCAATAATGCCAACTTTACCATTATGCCCTTCGATAGAATACTCTTGAGCTGTAGTGCCATCTTCAAATGTAAGAGGAGATAATGCAGGTAAATTTGATTTCAGCGTTTCTAAAATTTTTCTATGATTATACCCAATGGTGTTTCTTGCACCTTTGCCATTAAAAGGCATCTCTTCAATATAGCGCACGGTAACATCGTTATTTTTGGTAAGCATCGCCATGGGCACAATGTCTTCAATATTTCTACCTTCCATTACCACCATATTAATAGATAGTTTTATGCCTGCATCCAATACTGAATTATAGGTTTCCATGGCTTGGTCAAAAAAATCTCTACGGGTAATTTTATTGAATTTTTCTTTATTGAGAGTATCCAAGCTTAAGTTAATGGATGTGATGCCTATTTCCTTTAAGAAGGGAATATGTTTGCCTGCAACAGAACCGTTAGTTGTGATGGCAATTTTATCTAATCCTTCAATTTTGGTAAGCCGTTTTAAAAACCCGTAAAAATTATGTCTTACAAAAGGTTCTCCTCCTGTGAGCCTTATTTTATTCACTCCAAGCTGTACAAAAATGCGTGTAAGACGGAGCATTTCTTCATAAGAAAGAAGGTCTTTGCGAGGCACATAATTAATGCCTTCGGCAGGCATACAATAAAAACATCGTAGGTTGCACCTATCTGTTACCGCTAAGCGCAGGTATTCTAGTGGGCGACCAAAGCTATCAGTTAAAAAATCACTCATTAGCGTAAAAATAGTAAGTGCAATTGAGATTATAATCCATTAATTCGAATCAATTAAGTTGTTAACTTCCTCTTTTAATAATGGGATATGTTTTGAAACAACGGCCCAAATGTTTTCATCAGAAATATTGTCATAGGCATGAATGATTTGGTTTCTCAATCCAGTAATCCGTTTAGCATTCTCAATAGAAAAATCCGGATCTTGTTTTAAAATTCGATTAACAGCCTCCCCAATTATTTCTATGGAATTGTAAAACAATAAGTCATTGAATTATAACGAAGTTATTTTGTGTTTTAGCAAGTCAATAAAGTTGCGCATAGCCACGTTTATGTAAGAATTTAGTGATGAAGATAAAACGCAAAAGAACGAGTTAGAAACAATTAGTTATTGTTTTGCAATTCCGAAGTCACGTTCTATAGCTCTCTTTAAAACAATGTTAGATTGGTATTGCTTGAAGTCTCTTGGAAAGGAATTGAAATAACCATCAATCTCAAGGATTGCACTTTTTATATCAAATAGCCATTTGAGTATCTCTTTTTCTATCATATATAAGTGTTTTAGTTTGGTTAATTGAGCGTTTGAGGATTGGATTTTTTACAGTTTGAACTTCAACTAAATCAACATTTCTTGAAAGCAGTAATTCCAAATGTTCTTTAAAATTCATGTAATTGTCAAAATGATCTAAAAGTGGCACGCCCGAAAAGTGGACTAAAAAATCAATGTCGCTCTTAGTATTAAAACGTTCGGTTAATACCGAACCAAAGGCATACAATTTAGATACCTTATACTTTGTTGAAAGCTGGCGGATTTCCTCTTTATGTTTTTTTATCAAAATTTATGATAAAGGGCTCTTTGCTACCGTTTCATAGCCCCCAGCCTGATTTTGGTCAACCTGTTTTTAGTATCCAATGGAAATTCTGCTTTCATCATCCAATCGTAATAGGAGGGCTCCTTAGCAAAAACAGCGGAAACTAGTTTTCCTTTGTGTTTTCCAAAATTAAATACTATATCATTATCCTTATTATAGGCTAACCTGCCTGCTAAATCAACCACATTATTAAAAGTGAGTTGATGGAGTGTATCCATATTGTTTTCTATGGTGCCAATGGTTTTACCTAGGTTGTTTGTTACTTCTTGGCCATCGTATTTTACAACTTGGGCTTCAAGTACTTCAAGGGTTGCTAAAGTATCAGCTTCGGCACCGTGGGCTCCCACCAAGTCTTTATCGCAGTAAAATTTATAAGCTGCTGATAAAGTCCTTTTCTCCATCATATGAAAAATCCGCTGAGCATCTATCATTTTACGGTTCGATACGTCAAATTCTACATCAGATCTTAAAAACTCCTCTGCTAAAATGGGCACATCAAATTTTATGGAGTTAAATCCTCCTAAATCACAACCTTCAAGCCATTTTGCTAAGTTCTTAGCAACTGATTTAAATGTTGGGGCATCTGCTACATCTTTATCGTAAATACCATGTATCAAGCTAGATTCAATTGGGATTGGCATGGCAGGGTTAATACGCATGGTTTTAACCTCTTTTTCTCCATTGATATTAACTTTTACAAATGAAAATTCAACAATTCGATCGTTGGCAATGGAAGTTCCTGTGGTTTCTAAATCGAATACAACCAAAGGATTTTTTAAATGAAGTGGCATAGGTTATGAAAAAAGAGATGTAAAATTGAGCCCGCCAAAATTGCCAGAACTCATTAATAAAAGATTAGTGTTTTTTTGATCTATAGTTTGCAATTCAGCTTTAAGCTCATCTGCGTTACTAACTATTATAATATTGTTTCGCTCAAAGGCATTTTTAATATCATTATTGGTGATTGCTTCTAAGCCTTTAATAGCGATTGCCTCTGGGTCAACAAAAATAATGGCTTTATCACAATTTGCTAAGCTGTTTTTGTAATGAGGCAAAAAATCTTTGTTTAAGCTACTATAGGTATGTAACTCTAGCACGCCTATCAATGGCTTCGATTTATCTTGTGCTTTTACTGCTTCTGTTGTTGCTTTTACTTTAGATGGTGCGTGGGCATAATCGCGGTAGATGGTAAAGCTACCCTTTTTTAATAGCTCATCGAGTCGTAATGAGGGTAATTCAAAAGATTGAATAGCCTCGAAAAACTCCTCTTCGTTAACACCTAACCTAATTAGCACCTCTTTAGCAGCGGCTAAATTAGATATATTGTGTTTGCCAAACACCTTTAATTTAATATCGTCATTTTTTGATATTAAATAAGTGATGCCATCTTTTATAGTATGATCTAATGTTAAAAATGGCAGGTAGTTAATATCTAATCCTTCTATTGAGCCAAGTTCCTTTGCAATACTATCTTCATCATTATAAATTAACGAGCCTGCTTTTGGGGTAGAAATTACGAACTTTCTAAACTGCTCAATATAATCTGCTTCCGTTTTAAATACATTTACATGATCCCAAGCAATGCCACTAATTACGCCAATATGATGCTGATACCTTAAGAATTTAGGGGTAGGATCAATGCGAGAAGAAAGGTATTCATCGCCTTCAATTATGATGACTGGAGCGTCTGATAACTTTACTCGATTTTCAAATCCAACAACATCGGCACCAACAACATAGTCGAATTTCTTATTAAAAAACTTGAGAACATGCATCATAATAGAGGTGATGGTGGTTTTACCATGGCTGCCACCAATAACTATGCGTTGCTTATTCTTGCTTTGCTGGTATATGAATTCTGGAAAAGAGTAGATTATCAGCCCTAGTTCTTGTGCTTTGCGCAATTCAGGGTTATCCTTTTGGGCGTGCATTCCTAGCACTACAAAATTAATATCCGTAGTTATCAAGTCCGGATTCCATCCAGCATCAACGCTTAGGCCTGCTTTTTCTAGCGCAGATTTAGCAGGATCAAAATATTGGTCATCTGAGCCAGATACATTAAATCCTTGTTGTTTAAGAGCAATGGCAAGCGCATGCATAACACTACCGCCCATAGCAATTAAATGAATATTTTTAGTTGTTTCCTGCATAAGGTCAAAAATAGAATTATCAATTGATAATTGGCAACATATAATTATCAATTATTAACATTAGTCATCATAATAAATTTAGTCATTATCAAAAAGCATGTTATTAAGTAAGTTTTGAAGCTCACGTAATGTGTTTTTATCATCTTGAGATCGGGCAAGGGTAATTCCTTTTTCCAGTACTTCTTCGGCCTCATTAGTTTTCGATTGCTCTATGAGCAGCTCTGCCACTTGGTAATAGGTTGCTAGATAACTCGGAAAATACTCGAGCAAATGATTTAAGTATTCTTTACACTTTACTGGATCTATAGCCTTATACTCCATAGCCAAGCCATACCAGTTAAAAGGATCCTCGGGCTCTGATTTTAAAAAAGATTCAAGAATAGAAATACGCTTATTTATCATATAAAGTCTTTATAAAGTAAAAGCAAATTAACTAACTTCGCCCTATAAAGAAAGTTTAATTAACTAAGTATATATAAATGAAAGTTCTGGTATGTATAACCCACGTTCCTGACACCACATCAAAAATTTCTTTTACAGAGGGAGATACAAAATTTGATAGCACTGGTGTTCAATATATTATAGGACCTTACGATGATTATGCCCTTGCTCGAGCGGTAGAACTTAAAGATTCGAACGGGGCAGTTGTTACCGTGCTTAATGTTGGAGGCGCAGAAACTGAGCCTACCATTCGTAAAGCATTGGCGATTGGAGCCGATGATGCTGTTCGCGTAAATGCGGACCCTATTGATTCATTATTTGTTGCACAGCAGATTGCGCATGTGGCTAAAGATGGTGGTTTTGATCTTATTTTAATGGGTCGCGAGTCGATCGACTATAATGGAGGCCAAGTACACGCTATGGTTGGAGAACTGTTAGGTATTCCTTCTATTTCTCCTGTTATGAAACTCGATATTGACAGTACTAAAGCTAGTATGAGCCGTGAAATTGAAGGTGGTAAAGAATTTTTAGAAGCTGAAATGCCATTTGTAGCTGGGTGCCAAGAACCTATCGCTGAATGGAAAATACCTAATATGCGTGGCATTATGACGGCTAGAACAAAACCTTTAAACGTGGTTGAGCCTGTTTCGGAAGAAGCGGCTATTACCTATGGTGCATACGAAATGCCTCCAGCAAAGAGTGGTGTTAAAATGGCCGATTCTGTTGACCAACTGGTTGATATGTTAAAAAATGATGCCAAGGTTTTATAATTTATTAGATTAAGAAAATTTTATTATGTCAATATTAGTAGTAATAGATAGCGCAGGCGGAACCATTAAAAAAGCTTCGAGAGAAGCGGTTAGTTATGCGTCACAAATAGGAGGCGATGTAATTGCCTTATCGTTAGGAGATACACCTGAAAGCGAGTTAGCAAGTTTGGGAAAGAATGGTGCCTCTAAAGTAATAGCGGTTGCGGGTGGGTTTAATTCGATTCAAGAAACAGCTACGGCTGTTGCTGAGGTAATGAATAGTGCTAGCACAGAAGTGCTAGTGTTAGCGCAATCGGCTAAAGCAAGTGCCGTTGGTGGCAGAGTTGCTGTAAAACTAGGTGGAGCTATGGCATCAAATGTGGTTTCTTTACCAGATACAAGCAATGGGTTTGTAGTTAAAACAAGCATTTTTTCAGGAAAGGCTTTTGCCAGTGTAACTTTAAATAAGGACAAAAAAGTGCTTGTGGTTAACAAAAATACCGTAGAAATAAAAGAAGACGGAGCAGATGCATCGGTAGAAGCTGGAGCAGTAAATATTCCTGATTCTGATAAAAACATTACTGTTACCGGTCAGGAAAAAGCAAGTGGCGATGTCTTATTAACAGATGCCGATATTGTTGTTTCTGGAGGTAGAGGACTTAAGGGCCCCGAGAACTGGGGAATGATTGAAGACCTAGCCAAAGCATTGGGCGCAGCTACAGGTTGTAGTAAGCCGGTTTCTGATATGGATTGGCGACCTCATAGTGAGCACGTTGGCCAGACGGGTATTAAGGTAGCTCCAACATTATATATTGCTGTAGGTATTTCAGGTGCCATTCAACATTTAGCTGGAGTAAACTCCTCTAAAAATATTGTGGTAATAAATACTGATGAAGATGCTCCGTTTTTTAAGGCAGCGGATTATGGTATTGTGGGTGACGCATTTGAGGTTGTTCCTAAGTTAACCGAAGCTATTAAAGCGTTATAACTTATTAGTTAGTGGATAAAATTAGATTAAAAATTCTCGGGCTTTCGTCTAGCCAATCTCAAAGTGGCTCTTTTGCATTGGTGTTAGGAGAAGCAGAGGGGGAGAGACGATTGCCCATTATTATTGGAATGTTCGAAGCGCAAGCCATTGCGATTGAAATTGAAAAAATTATCCCGAACAGACCAATGACGCACGATTTGTTTAAGTCGTTTGCACACCAATTAGATTTTACGGTAGAAGAAATTATTATCTACGATTTAAAGGAGGGTGTGTTTTTTGCTCGAATTGTGTGTAAGAACAGTGTTAAAACTATAGAAATAGATTCTAGGCCTTCTGATGCCATTGCTATCGGCTTACGATTTGGAGCAAAAATTTATACCTATGAAAAGATTTTGGATGAAGCAGGGGTGGTTTTGTCTGAAGATGATGAGGAAATAGATATTAAGGAGTCTACTCCTAAAAAAGAAGAGGTTGTGCCAGAGGTTGTTAAAAAGGATAAGTCTATCAAGGATTTTTCTATTAAAACACTTAATAAAATGCTCAATGACTCACTTGAAAAAGAAGATTATGAGCAAGCAGCCAAAATCAGAGATGAACTTAGCAAGAGAAATTAATTATTAAGCTTTGCTTGATTATTTTATAAAATCTGCTGCTCGGTGGCGTATTTTATAAGTTGCGATGTGTTTGAAAGACCTGTTTTTTTTAATAAATTTTTGCGGTGTGTTCGCACTGTATGCTCCGAAATAAATAATTTTTCTGCCATTTCAATACTGGAAAGGCCATCTGCAATACATTTTATTATTTCCAGTTCTCGTTTAGTAAGTTTAAATTGAAAAACTTCGTCTTGTTCTGATGTAAATGATTTTAGATGGTCGAAATAAGATTTCCCAGCCATTACTCTTTTTATAGCAGTAATAAGCTCTTTGCCAGTGTTGTTTTTAAGCAGGCAACCATCAATGCCAATTTTCACAATTTCATCTACAAACGATTTCTGTGGGTACATGGTAAGGATTAAAATCTTAACACCTGGAAATTGTTTTTTAATTACCCTTGCACAGGTAATGCCATCCATTTTGGGCATGTTAATATCTAGTACTACCAAATCTGTTTTGTTCTTTTCTAAGAATTCTATTACCTCTTTGCCATTTTCAACCGTACCAATTACTTCAATATCCTCATCGTTTGAAAGCACCACTTGCAAGCCATCTAAAATAATATGGTGGTCATCGGCTAAAACTACTGTTATTGGTTTCATTATGTTGTTATATTAATTTCTCTAGTGCTTGTTCATAAAGCCAAAGTAGGTTAAACCCGAAATATGCAATAGAAATTCTATTACTAATACAAACTGCTGCAAATCAGTCGTTTTACTAAGTTTATCCTCTTAACCATAGCGGTGCTATGCTTTTCGAATATAAACTTCTGATTTATTGCATTTTGTCTTCTCATTACGAATTCTATTGCATAATCCGGGTTAAAGTCAAATAACAAATAAAATCATAAAATTGCCATTTGTTATTTGAGCCACGCTTGCTGGCTCAAGCGTCTCGCTTGTGCCCTTTTTCCATCGAACCCAATTCTACCCATTTTCTACCTCTAAAATTGCAGTTGTTCCTTTACCCAAAGCTGAATCTATTGTAATTTCTCCTCCAATGCTTTCGGCTCTGGCTTTAAGGTTGGCTAGTCCCATGCTATTCTCTTTTACTTCAGCTGTATCAAACCCTATTCCGTTATCTTCATAAATAAGGCATAACCTGCCTTTTGCTTCTGTAAGCTCTAAGCCAATGCGAGTAGCTTCTGCATGCTTTAGCGTATTATTAAAAAGCTCTTGCACAATGCGGTATAAGTTTACGCCTGTCTTCACGTTTTCTATTTTTGTAAAATCCATTTCAAGGGCAATTTGCATGCCATTTGCCTGTTTAATAGCCTCGGCTAAGTCTGTTAACGCAGTTTTTAAACCAAAATGCCGCAAAGTGCCTGAATCTAAGCTATGCGCCACATTTCGGTTAGCCGTATTGGCCTGTTGTGCTAACTTGCTTATTTGCCGTGCTAATTGTTTTACATCCTTATCTTTTTTAACGGCTTCCAGTGTATCGGCATACATATTTAGGGTAACCAAAATACTGCCCATATTGTCGTGTAAATCTTGTGCTATGCGTTTGCGTTCCTTGTCCTGTGCTTGCAATATGGCATAAGCCGAATTTAGCTCCTGCTTTTGCAGCATATCTTGTATTTTTTGGTAGGCCAGCTTACGCCTTATAAGTTTGCGCTGGTATAAATACACAAACAAAATAATGGCTACGGTAAGCAATAGCATACCACTGGTGCCCAGTATTAATACCCAATATGACGCTATACCTTCACTAACCGTACTTTCCATAAACCAATGGCAAATAAAATATTTTTTAAAATATTAGCACTATTATGTAATATCCATGAGTTATAAAACCGGTCTGGCGATTGCGACAAAATATCTGTAGCTAATAAAAACGAAAACAAAGCCCCAGAAAAATACATTAAAATGGCGGTTGTTATCCAAAATTCGGGTAATCTATCTACATAAATTGTTTCTTCTTTTTTATACAAATCATAAAACACATAGAGACAAAGAAAAATCATAAGTATAGCCTCCAACGATATACCAATTGTATTGAAAGTGTACAATCCATCAATACTATAACTGAATAGGTATACTAGTACAAATGAAGGTATGGTAATAGTACTAAAGTTTGATTCAAACCTCTTCGTATTGCTAAAATAAAGTATAAGTAGTACCCCAGAAATTAAGAAGTATCCATTAATTACTAACAGATTTGTAAGCCCATTGCTTGAAAGTACAATAGAAACCAAATCAGAAAATAATGAGGTAAGGAATAATGTAAAGAGGCAAATGTATTTTTTTTGTATTTTTTTTATAATTACAACAGAAATAGGGACAATTACAGAAAATACTGAGCTGTAGATTAATAAATTATGTAGCCATTTCATTCTTGCTCACTACAATTATTAGGACAAGGGATTGATGCATTTAAAACGATATGACCTCCGAGGAAGGTTAATGAGTCAATTTTTTGATGTGTATCGATTTCTGGTAAATTACTTCCACCTTTTATTACAGGTATCATGAACACATCAAAGTATTTTTTACCTTTTTTGTTTAGACTCATGCTTTTATATACTCTAATTCCTATAATTTTTTCGTCATTTGGTTGTAATGAATCAAGGCTATCAATTTTTGATCGGAATTCATCAAACTTTTTTAAACCAAAAAAATACCCATATGAATGTTTCTTCCATCTATAAAAAATTTCGCCTCGTTTCTTTTTGGCAAACCGGTCTAAAGCATCCTTTGCTTTTAAAGGGTTGATTAATTCACCGCTACTGTCATTCAATATTTTGGATCGTTCCTTAAAGTCTTTTTGAAATTTTTCTGGCAATTGGTCGATGCTGTCTTCATACATTAATCGGGCAATTAGTGATATTAATAACACTAACAACACGTAGGTTGAAATTTTGTAATTCATAGTATTTTAATTTAGTTAAGGTTTGAAGTTACAACATTTGTTTTATTTCCATTGTTATACCAAAAATACGAATATGAGAAGGAGGAGGAAATACCTAAAGTTGGGTATTTTTTGCACCGCAGGCATCCATTGCCACATAGGCTGTTGCAGGAGACTAGATGTCGTGCTAGGGGTGTACGAAATTTGCCATAGGTTAATTTTGTTTGAGTATATATAGGGGTAGGGTATTTTTTTAACCTATAATGTTACATATTATGTATTAATCAAAATTATGTGCTTAAAAATTGCCTGTATAATCGCAAATATTGAAAATTAGGGACTACTTTTGGGTAAATATCAACCAGAAAGGTATTGGCATTCGCTGGCTAGCGGATGCTTTTTTATAAACAGTTTTTACCCATTTAGCCATCTTGAACTTGTTTCAAGATCTAATTTTAGGTTTGCGAAAATTCTGAAATAAACCCAGAATAATCATTAAGGGTAGAAATGTATTTTGAATAAGAGAATTATGTGCGGAATTGTAGCAGTATTTGATGTAAAAAAGACAAGCGATCAGTTAAGAACGCAAGTGTTGGAAATGTCTAAAAAAGTAAGGCATAGAGGGCCAGACTGGTCGGGTATTTACAGTGCGGATCATGCTATTTTAGCACATGAGCGATTAGCCATTGTTGATCCACAATCGGGCGGTCAGCCACTCATAAGTGCTGATGGTAATTTAATATTGGCAGTAAATGGAGAGATTTATAACCACCAAGAAATCAGAAAAGAACTTGGAGACGTGTATGAATTTCAAACCAAATCAGATTCAGAGGTAATTCTAGCTTTATACCAAGAAAAAGGGGTTGACTTTTTGGAAGACTTAAACGGAATATTTGCTTTTGCTTTATACGATAAAACCAAAAACACGTACTTAATTGGCCGCGACCATGTGGGCATTATTCCTCTTTATCAAGGCTGGGATACCGAAGGGCATTATTATGTGGCTTCTGAGCTTAAATCGTTGGAAGGGGTTTGTAAAAAAATTGAAGCTTTTCCTCACGGTCATTATTACTATAGCGAAGATGCTAATCCGACCCAATATTATACCAGAGATTGGCGGGAGTATAAAAATGTAAAGGACAATGCCTCAGACATTGCGACCATAAGAAAAGGGTTAGAAGATGCAGTTCATAGACAACTAATGAGCGATGTGCCTTTTGGCGTACTTCTTTCAGGCGGGTTGGATTCTTCTGTTATTTCAGCCATTGCTAAGAAATATTCAGCTAAGCGAGTAGAGTCGGGTGATACTCAAGAAGCCTGGTGGCCTCAGCTACACTCATTTTCTGTAGGGTTAGAAGGCTCTCCCGACTTAAAATATGCACAAGAAGTGGCAGATTCAATTGGTACTGTACACCACTCGATCCACTTTACGGTGCAAGAAGGCTTGGATGCTGTTAGGGATGTAATTTATCATTTGGAAACCTATGATGTTACTACCATTCGAGCAGCTACGCCAATGTATTTATTGGCTCGAGTTATTAAATCAATGGGCATAAAAATGGTACTTTCTGGTGAAGGGGCTGATGAACTTTTTGGAGGCTACCTGTATTTCCATAAAGCACCAACGGCTGAAGAATTTCATAAAGAAACGGTTCGTAAACTAGATAGGTTGCATTTATACGATTGCAACCGAGCAAACAAAGCCTTGGCGGCTTGGGGCGTTGAAGGTCGTGTTCCTTTCTTAGACAAGGAATTTATGGATATTGCCATGAATGTGAACCCAACAGACAAAATGTGTGGGACAAACAGTAAAATGGAGAAACATATTCTACGTGAAGCCTTTGAAGATTATTTGCCAAAAAGCGTTGCCTGGAGGCAAAAAGAGCAATTTTCGGATGGGGTTGGCTATGATTGGATTGATAGCTTAAAAGTAGTTGTGGAGGAGAATATAACAGATGAGCAAATGGCTCAAGTGTCGCACCGATTTACTGTAAATCCTCCGTTGCAAAAAGAAGAGTACTACTACCGCCTCATTTTTGAAGAGCATTTTCCTTCAGATGCCGCTGCAGCCACCGTGCCATCTGTACCTTCTATTGCCTGTAGTACCCCAATTATTTTTGAGTGGGATAAAGCCTTAGAAAAGATGAACGACCCTTCGGGTAGAGCGGTTGCTAATGTACATAATGAGGGGTATAAATAGTTAGTAAAGAGCTATGATTATCCGTAACCATTCAGGTATTGTAGTTACCCATTTTAGCCACAAAGGCACAAAGACAGTAAGTTTCACAAAGAAGTATAGGGTTTGTTTGTTCCGGATAGCTATCGAGATAGGGTTAAAATTGCAGTGTTTGGCACCTTTAACCTCAACTCAAGAAGTGAGAATCTGAATACAGAATGTATTGCCATTGCTCATTCAGAAAAACTGGCTAAGGAAGTTTTAGCTTGCATGGAAGAAGAATTTAACCCGAAATATGCAATAGAATTTCTATTAGGCCTTTAACTCACTTCAAATCAGTCGCTTTGCTTTGTTTGTGTTCTCACCATAGCGGTGCTATGCTTTCGAATCCAAACTGCCTGATTTATTGTGACTTAAAGCCTCATCACGAACCCTATCGCATAATTCGGGTTTAACTCAGAGAATTCATAGGAAACTACATTTAATTCTAATCCAAATTCGGAAGCGAGTATTAAGAAACGGAATAAAACCTTGACATGAAAAATTCTTCCTAAGTCAATTTTATAATTAGCTTTAGATGTTAATTCATAAATACGCAAATGAAAGATGTTTAACTAAAGTGAAACACTAAAATTATGGACAAGGCTTTGCAAACTATGATTGATAATATGCCTGAAAAAACGGGAAAGTCGTTGGAAGAATGGAAAATTATTCTTAACGAAAAATTATTTGCTAAACACTCAGATGGGGTAAAGTATTTGAAAACAGCACATAACGTAACTCACGGGTTTGCTAATACAATTATTACGCTTTCGAAGGAAGAGAATATGACAGCAGACGACCTAATTACAAATCAGTATAGAGGCAAAGAAACGCTCATTCCCATTTATGAAAAACTAATTAGAATTGTTAAAGCATTTGGTGAGGACGTAGAAATTGCTCCTAAAAAAACAAGTGTAAGTCTTAAAACTAAAAAGCAATTTGCACTTATTCAACCTTCTACAAAAACTAGAATCGACTTAGGTATAAAAATTAAAGGTCGCGAAGCCTCAGGTAGGTTAGAAACCTCAGGTCCATTTGGATCGATGTGTACCCACCGTGTTCAAATTACGGAACTAGATCAAGTAGATGAGGAGGTAATTGCCTATTTAAAAGAAGCTTATAACCTGAGTTCGACCTAAGGAATATTAAAATGACAGATAATCGAAAGCCTTTTAAAAGACCTTCTAAAAAACATGAGCCTTACGGACTTTCAATTTTATTTGAAGACCACGACATAATTGTAGTTGATAAAGCTGCCGGGCTTTTAACAATAAGCACTTATCGAGAAAAAGAAAAAACGGCCTTTTACTTGCTAAATAATTACGTTAAAAAAGGAAATTACAAATCTAAGAGTGCTGTGTTTATCGTACACAGGTTGGATAGGGAAACCTCAGGTGTTTTGGTATTTGCTAAATCTGAAAAAGCAAAACGATTTCTGCAAGAAAACTGGCAAAGTTTTACGAAACAATATGTTGCAGTCGTTCATGGGATTTTAAAGGAAAAAGAAGGAGAAATTACCTCTTACTTAATTGAGAATAAGGCACATAGAATGTATGCAACAAATGATACAGAAAAGGGAGCCTTTGCAAAAACAGGTTTTAAGGTAATAAAAGAGTCTAATGATTTGAGCCTTTTAGAAATAAACCTTTTTACGGGAAAAAAGAATCAAATTAGAGTTCATCTTGCAGAAAAGGGCTACCCAATTGTGGGAGATAAGATGTACGGACGGTCAGATAAAAATGCTAAACGACTTGCGCTTCATGCAGAGACCTTAAGTATAAAACACCCATATACAAAAGAAATAATGACGTTTACAGCTAGTTTTCCATCTTATTTTAGAACATTGATAAAAACTTAAAATAGTTGCTGTGTAAAGATAATTTACGATGCAACAGGTTTTATGGGTAATAAAAAAGCGTTGCTATTTTAGTATTTATAATTTAAAAACCTATCAGAGTCACTCTAAGAAGGCTCTGATCAATACGATATTAGCCATTTCGCTGTGCAATGTATAATCAAAATCCATGGTTTGTGTCCTCACGAAATACCCAATCAAATTCTCTCCTTTTTAGGAGGATTCTGATGAGTGTAGTGAAGAGACTATTGGCTAGTCATTCTAAATTCCTACCCGCATTTAGGCAGGGTATTCAGAATCTAAAATACCATGTGCTTAGATCCTGAAATAAATTCAGGATGATCGTATTAGCTCAGCCTGAGCCTCTCAAAGAGAACCTTGAGAGATAAGAGTGTTAATCAAGGCGTTTAATATTATGGAACTCAAACCAAGTGTCTTTATCACAATATGGTTGGCCGTTTGCATCATTATAATTTACGGTTAACTCTTCATCTTTTTTAACATCCTTAGCTGCAATATATTGAATCGAATGGTTTTCTAAAACTCCTTTATACAACATATTGGCTGGGTTGGCATGGTTATAAATAGCTCCATAGCCCAACACCAAGGCATTAGATGGTTCAGTTTTCGTTAAGCTTCCCCAGTTAAATATGATAGTTTGTAAACTTGGATCCAGTTGTTCAAATGGCTTGTATAATACAATTATAGGGCATTCTTCTACTATTTCTCCTTTCTTGTAACCTCTTCCAGCATAGACACCACGCCCTTTGTCGTTACCTGTGTGTTTTACATATACTTGTGGAGCGTGTATGGTATTTATCATAAGTTAAAATTATAGCATAATAATAAACTATAGTGCTGTAAAATGATAGAATTCTATGTCTTCAGAGTCTCTTGTGTGGCCAACCCGCCCAACACAGGGCTTTGAGAAATAGTATATTCTGCCAAAGTAGATTACTTTTTTACCGCTTATATAATCCTAATCCACTCTATCAATATTAAGCAACCAATCATCTATAATTGCAAGCTGTAATCGTTTAAACATCGTTTAGCATTATAATTGTTATGAAAAAATCCGCTTTTCTATTTATTGGGCTGTTAATTATAGCTTCAAATGTGTTGGCCCAGTATGTTCAAAAAAGCTCATCACAGATTTTAAGAGATTTAGAAAAGCTGAACGTGCTTGGCAATGTATTATACCTTGCAGCCCATCCAGATGATGAAAACACTAGATTAATAGCTTATTTTGGCAATGAAGTATTGGTTAATACAGCCTATTTAGCAGTTACTAGAGGCGATGGAGGTCAAAATTTAATAGGCCCTGAGCTAAGAGATGGATTAGGGGTAATTAGAACTCAGGAATTATTAGCTGCTCGTAAAGTTGATGGTGGGCAGCAATTTTTTACAAGAGCCAACGATTTTGGCTATTCTAAAACAGCCGATGAAACCCTTAAAATTTGGAACAAAGAAAAGGTGCTTTCCGATATGGTATGGACCATTCGAACCTTTAGACCCGATGTAATTATTACTCGTTTCCCTCCTGATAAAAGAGCTGGACATGGACACCATGCGAGCTCTGCTATTTTAGCCAAAGAAGCCTTTAAACTGGCTGGAGATAAGAAGGCCTTTCCTGAGCAGTTGAAGTTAGTATCCGTTTGGCAACCCACCCGATTAATGATTAATTCTGGACGTTGGTGGGACAAAGAGATCGAAAAACAACCCAACACCATTAAAATAGATGTTGGTTCTTACAGCTCAAATTTAGGCATTTCATATACTGAAATGGCTGCAACTAGCCGATCGCAACATAAAAGTCAAGGCTTTGGCTCAACACACAGTAGAGGTTCTGAAATTGAATATTTAAGACCAGTGATGGGTGAACCTGTAACATCAAATTTGTTCGAAGGAATTGATTTGTCGTGGGGTCGGGTAGGAAAGGCTAAGTTGATCAAAGAGGTTAGCGCAATTATTGAAAACTATAATCCTTCAGATCCTTCCAACTCGGTGGCAGCATTACTTGAGTTGAGAACTAACATCAACAAAGTTAAAGATGAGTTTTGGAGGACGAAAAAGCTGCAGGAAATTGATAATTTAATAAGGCAATGTGCAGGGCTTTTTATGGAGGCTACAGCAGATAGCCCATTAGTCGTTCCTGGTGATTCGTTGCATATTAAACTAGAGTTAGTAAACCGTAGTGCGATACCAATTACTATTAATGGAACTAATGTTAAAGGTGATTATGAAAATAATGAACCAATTGTTTTATCCAATAACAAAAAGCAACTACGTCAAATTGATTTTATAACCTCTAAAACTAAACCATATTCTAGTCCGTATTGGCTCAATGGCCAGGCAACTATTGGTATGTACGCAGTTGAAAATCAATTATTGCGAGGCACACCTGAGAATAAGGCAGCATATTTTGTTTCTATTTCCATAAAAATAAAAGAGACTGAATTAAACTATGAAATACCAGTAGAATATAAATGGACGGACAGGGTGATAGGAGAGTCCTACAGACCTCTGAATGTTATACCTCCAATTACTGGTGCTTTTGATGACCCTGTGTTGATTTTTAAGAATGGTAATTCACACCAGATTGGCATAATCATAAAAGCTAATAAACCAATCAAATCTTCAAAAGTAGCATTGAACTTGCCCGCTGGCTGGAAGTCTATGCCTGAACAAATCAAAGTTGAAAGCTTGAAAGAAGGAGAAACCAAAAGAATATTGTTTGAGGTGACTCCTGAAAGTGAGGAGTCTTCTGTAAATGATATTGGTTTATTGATGAAAGTGGAGGAGGAAACTTATCATCACTCTATGCAAACAATCGCTTATAATCATATTCCTTATCAGGTGTTATTGCCTGAAGCAAGTGCTAAAGCTGTTAGCTTGGATATAATGGTTGGAGCCAAAACTGTAGGCTATATTATGGGAGCTGGTGATGAGGTGCCTAAAGCATTGGAGCAAATGGGGTTAAAAGTTTGGATAATGTCAGAAGATGATATTACCCCTACAAACCTGAAATCATTAGATGCATTAGTACTAGGTATAAGAGCTATTAATACCCAGGCTTACCTCGTAAATAAAAAAGACATTTTGCTCGAATATGTGCAAGAAGGAGGTGTAATGATTACCCAGTATAACACCACAAGACGGTTAGACTGGAATAATTTTGCCCCTTATCAACTGTCCTTTTCTGGTGGCTCTGCAAGTAGCAGAGTAGCAGAAGAAAACGCAGCGGTAACTATTAAAAAAGTAAAATCAGGGGTTTTGAGTTACCCTAATGTTATTACTACTACCGATTTTGACGGCTGGGTGCAAGAACGAGGCTTATACTTTCCTAAAACATGGGATTCAAAATATGAAGCACCTCTGGCTATGAAAGATACCGGAGAAAAGATACATAATGGAAGTTTGCTGGTGGCTAAACACGGCAAGGGCTATTATGTATATACAGGATTAAGTTTTTTTCGTGAGTTACCGGCAGGAGTGCCTGGAGCTTACCGTTTACTTGCCAATATTTTATCATTAAGTACTAATCCAAATTTGAATGTTCAAAAACGATAAACGATTCCATTTTTTAGCAACCGCTGAGTATACTAGAGCACCCATATTGGGCACTTGGAACAGATATTATTATGCCTTAGCAGGTATTTTCATTTCCGAAGTTATTTTATTTTCATTTTTGTCTTCTACTTATTAAATGAACAGCTTAGATTTTATTGTATTATTTGGTACTATGCTTAGCATAGTGCTTTATGGCATTTGGAAGACGAGCAAGAGCCGAGATTTAAATAGCTATCTTCTTGGTGATAACTCTATGAAATGGGGCACTATTGGATTGTCTGTAATGGCAACTCAAGCAAGTGCTATTACTTTTTTATCAACTCCGGGACAAGCATATCAAGACGGAATGGGCTTTGTGCAATTCTACTTCGGTATGCCTTTAGCCATGATCATTTTGTCAGCGGTGGTGGTTCCCTTGTATTATAAACTAAAGGTTTTTACTGCTTATGAATTTTTGGAGCAACGTTTTGATTTAAAATCTAGGGCCTTAACTGCATTTTTGTTTCTTATTTCAAGAGGTTTGGCGGCAGGCATTACCATCTATGCTCCAGCCATTATTCTTACATCCATCCTTAATTGGGATATTAATATAACCATATTGATAATTGGGATAGTTGTGATTATTTACACTGTTTCTGGTGGTACAAAGGCTGTTGCCGAAACTCAGAAACAACAGATGATTGTAATTATGGGTGGTATGGCAGTTGCCTTTATTGTGCTCCTTACCAAATTACCTGAGAATGTAGGATTAAACGAGGCCCTAACGGTTGCAGGTAAAATGGGCAAGATGGATATGATTGATTGGGAATTTGATATGAACAATCGATATAATATCTGGTCAGGTATGATTGCAGCCTTGTTTTTGTTTTTGGCCTATTTTGGTACAGATCAATCACAAGTACAGCGGTATTTATCGGGTAAGAGTATTAAAGAAATTAGGCTAGGCCTTTTGTTTAATGGCGTATTTAAAATACCCATGCAGTTTTCTATTTTATTGGTAGGAGTATTGGTGTTTATCTTTTACCAGTTTACAATGCCACCTATGTTCTTTAATCAAACAGAGCTAGATAAACTAGAAAATAGTAAATACGAGCAAGAATATTCGGTTCTTAAAAAGGAACACCAAGCTGTTTTTGAGGCCAAAAGAGCCAAACTAGAGGCCTTTGTGATTGCTGACAAAGCAGGTGATAATATTAAGGCTGATGCACTTTCACAAGACATTAATGAGCTTAATGCTAAGCAAGATGCTATTAAGGCAAACACAGTTGGTTTAATGCAACAAGTAAACGAAGATGTAGATGCCAAAGATTCGGATTATGTGTTCATAACTTTTGTTATGAATCATTTGCCTCATGGGCTCATTGGACTACTCATTGCGGTGATTTTTTCTGCAGCCATGAGTTCTACTTCTTCAGAACTAAATGCTCTTGCATCTACTACTGTAATAGATTTTTATAAACGAATGGTGAATAGCACAGGGTCAGATTCTCACTACTTATTTATGACACGGCTCTTTACCGCTCTTTGGGGTGTTTTGGCATTAATGTTTGCCATGTTTGCCTCTCAATTAGATAACTTGATACAAGCGGTTAATATATTAGGATCAGTTTTTTATGGCCCAATTCTTGGTATTTTTATTGTAGCTTTTGGAGTTAAATATGTAAAATCTAATGCCGTTTTTATTGCCACATTTGTATCCGAAGGTGTTATAATTTGGCTTTATTTGTCTGATACACTCGGTATTTCTTACTTATGGTTTAATCCAATAGGAGCTTTATTAGTAGTGGTTATTGCTGTGGTATTGCAAACTATTATGCCTAAAAAACTGAGCTCGACCTAAGGATTAAGGATTTGCTTTTTCGAGGAGAATGGTAATCCTTTCTAAGTTCCAACCTATTATTTTTACATTGCATAACTAAACAACCTTATGGCTATTATAATAACGGATGATTGCATTAATTGTGGCGCATGCGAACCAGAATGCCCTAATAATGCAATTTACGAAAGCGATGTAGATTGGTCGATGAGTGAGGGTACAAGCCTTAAAGACGAACAGAGGCACGATGCCATTTCAGAGGAGTTCTATTTTATTGTTCCAAGTAAATGTACGGAGTGTCAGGGGTTTCATGATGAACCCCAATGCGCAGCTGTTTGCCCGGTTGATTGTTGCTTACCCGACCCAGAAAGAGAGGAAACCGAAGAGGTGCTTTTGGCTAGAAAAAAGGCTTTGCACGAGTAGTAGAGACTTAATTGAGCGCATTATCTCATCTTGCTACGCTTGATAAGGAATGTATTCAATACACTATCTATATCTTCGGCTGTATCCACTTCTATCAAATCAATTTTGAGCTCACCACATAATACTTTTAGCTTTTCAGTTCTAGCTTTGGAAAGCTTTTTGTACTGATCCTTGATTTCTGAGGGGCGAAGTTTAACACGCTCTCCTGACTCTAAATCAACAAAAAGATGAGGTACTTCTTTAAAGTCAAAGTCCACTTCCGTTTTCTTATCCTTAATATGAAAAATGATTATTTCATGCTTATTATGCTTCAGGTGCATTAATGCTTCGGTAAATTCTTTCTCGTCATCTGACGTATTTATCATATCCGAAAAAATAACTACCAACGAGCGTTTATGAATGGTGTTGGAAATCTCATGGATAACTTCTGCCAGATTCGTACTGTCTATATCTGGCTTGCTTTTTAGTGTATTATCTAATAACCCAAATAATTTTTGAATATGGCTAATAGATGATTTAACAGCCGTTTGTTCCTTAATACTACTGCTAAACGTAGTTATCGACACAGCATCTCGTTGCTTGAATAATAGCCATATAAGTGCAGCTGCTGAATAAACACCAAAGTACAGTTTGCTTATTTTATTTTTTGGGTACCACATGGAATTGGAAACATCAATTAAAATATGACATCGCAGATTAGTTTCTTCTTCAAATGTTTTGGTAAAAAGTCTATCAGTTTTTGCATACACTTTCCAATCTATATAACGGGTGCTTTCACCTACATTATAATTTCGATGTTCGGCAAATTCAACCGAAAATCCGTGATAGGGTGATTTATGTAAACCAGTAATAAACCCTTCTACTAATTTTTTAGCTAAAAAATCAATACTAAGGGTATTTTCTCTTATGGTATTAAGGTCTAATTTCATAAAGTATATAAAAAAACCTAAGTTAACTTAGACTGAATAAATATGATTAAGAAAGAAAAATTATTTTCACTTGCAATAGTCAAATCTATTCCCCTATTTAGTGTGTGTCTATAAACTTATTGTACCATTAAGGCAGCAAATTATATAGACAGATGCTATTTTAAACTAGATATTTGACCTAATAGATAAAGATAAGATTGTGGATGACTTTTTAAACAAAGAGCAAAAGGAAATATTTTCAGAGAGTGTTCGGGCGGGTAAAAGAACCTATTTTTTTGATGTAAAAGCGACTCGTTCAAATGATTATTATTTAACCATTACTGAAAGCAAGAGAAGGAATAAAGACGATGGTTATACTTACGAGAAGCACAAAATATTTTTATATAAAGAAGATTTTAATAAGTTTGTTTCAGCACTTAATAAATCGATAGACCATGTAAAAGAGGAACTTTTGCCTGAAGTTGATTTTGACAAACTTGATAGAGAAGAATATTACAAAAAGGAAGATAGTTCTCATAGTGAATCTAATGAGAAAGATGATACAACTGAATTAAAATGGGATTAATTACTCATTTAATTAATTGGAATGAATAGGTTTTTTGGATTTATCTTTTTAGGTATTGCTATTTTTCTATTGCTTGGATGGGTTTTTTCTGATGTCTTTTTTTACATAATAGTTTCCAGCATTATCGCGGCAATTCTTAGGCCTATAAATAAATATTTTTTAAGAAATAGATTTTTCGGAGTAAAGGTTCCCAAAGGTGCTAGCGCAGCCCTTTCATTTGTAGTACTGGGGCTGCTAATTCTTGTTTTTTCTCTCATATTTACCCCACTTATTACCAAACAAATACAAGTAATAAGCAGCATCGATTACTCCTCTCTATTTGATAAATTAGCTGTACCTGTAGCTAAACTTGAAAAAGTGCTGATTAATTATAACCTCTCATCTAGAAAGGAAGGGTTTATAAGTGAAGAAATAAAGAATACCACCATAGAGTTTGTTAAGGAAATTAAATTTTCAAAAATTTTTAACTCTATACTAACTTATACAGGAAACATTTTTGTAGGCTTCTTGGCCATTAGTTTTATTACTTTTTTCTTTCTAGTAGATTTTGATTTGTTCCGCAGAAAAATAATTTCTATCATTCCTAATAAGTATTTTGAAGTGTCTATTTCGGCCCTAACTAAAATTGAACATCTGTTATCTAATTATTTAGTGGCGTTAATCATTCAAATGTTGGTTGTGTTCAGTATGGTAGCCATTGGGTTAACCTTAGTTAATGTGCCGTATGCTATGACGATTGCACTATTTGCAGCAGTCGCAAATTTAATTCCCTATTTAGGCCCATTACTAGGCGCCAGTTTTGCCATTATTATTACTATTGTTCAAACGGGCGTGGTCATAGATTCTATTAATAGTTTGTTAGTGCTATTATTAAAAATTGGGGCTGTGTTTGCAGTTGTTCAAATAACCGATAATGTAATTACCCAGCCACTTATTTTTTCCAAAAGTATAAAGGCCCATCCATTGGAAATATTTGTTATTATATTTGCAGCCGCAACGCTGGCAGGAGTTGTGGGCATGATATTAGCCATTCCTGTTTACACAATCCTTAGAGTTTCTGTAAACGAGCTCAGCAGCGGTTATAAACAATATCGTATTTTTAAAACGTAATAAATATGGCACTTAAGTGTGGAATAGTTGGGCTCCCTAATGTAGGGAAGTCAACACTTTTCAATGCCCTGTCAAACAATAAGGCTGAAGCAGCAAATTTTCCATTTTGCACCATTGAACCTAATGTAGGAATTGTAACAGTACCTGACGAGAGGCTTCAAATATTAGAAAAACTGGTAAATCCTCAAAAAGTACTGCCAACTACCATCGAATTTGTTGACATTGCTGGCTTGGTAAAAGGGGCCAGCAAAGGAGAGGGGCTTGGTAATAAATTCTTAGGTAATATCAGAGAAGTTGACGCTATTATTCATGTGGTTCGTTGCTTCGAAGATGAAAACATAGTACATGTTGCCGGTAGTGTTGATCCTGTTTTTGATAAAGAAGTAATTGATACCGAGCTCCAATACAAAGATTTAGAAGCTGTTGATAAAAAGATATTAAAACTCCAAAAGATAGCCAAAACGGGAGATTCTGAGGCAAGGGCCTATATTCAAGTGTTAACTAATATTAAAGAGGTACTTGAGGGAGGGAAGAATGTTAGGAGCTTACAGCATTCGGAAGACGATGCGAAAGCATATGAAGATCTACTTCTTTTAACAGCTAAACCAGTTATTTATGTGGCCAATGTGGATGAGTCATCCGTAACTACGGGTAATAGTTTTGTGGAAGCCCTGAAAAAGGAAATAGCAGACGAAAATTCTGCTGTGGTTATCATATCTGCCTCAATAGAAGCAGACATTGCTGAAATTGAAGACCTTGAAGAAAGGCAAATGTTCTTAGAAGAATATGGTTTGTCAGACTCGGGTTTAGATAGGTTAATTCGGGCTTCTTATGATTTGCTAAGCTTAATAACCTATTTTACCGCAGGAGAACAAGAAGTACGAGCCTGGACCATAGAAAGGGGCTGGAAGGCACCCAAAGCAGCAAGTGTAATTCATACCGATTTTGAAAAGGGATTTATAAAGGCTGAGGTAATAAAGCTAGAAAATTTTAAAAAATTTGGTTCAGAACAAGCTTGTAAAGAAGCAGGAAAGCTAGCTATAGAAGGAAAAGATTATGTTGTGCATGACGGTGACATTATGCACTTTAGATTTAATGTATAAATAGACAAGTGTTGATTCAAGCCTTGACAGTGTTTACTCAAGTAGCTTAATCCGCTTTATGCGATAGGATTCGTCATGAGAATGCAAACTGTGATAAATCAGTGGTTTATGTTCGAAAAGCATAGCACCGCTATGGTTAAGAAGATAAACTAAGTAAAGCAGCTGATTTTCAGCAGTTTACATTTGTAATAGAATTTCTATTGCATAACGCGGGTTTAAGGTGCTAAAACTTTAAGAATACTGGAGATTGCTCAGAGGTTTATGCTTGACTTTACACTGGTTACACTAATTGTCTAAAAAATTGTTTGTATATTTTTAAATAAAGATTAAATTTATACGACTACTTTTTCTTATAAGACAATTTAAGTAGTTGCTTGTAAATTTTTTGTTAATCCAAAACCAAATCAATTGAGAGCCAGGATAGTATTTTTGCTCAAAAACAGAGGTGCGTACCTTCCTTTTCACCACCAGTTTTTATTAGCCCAAACTATTAAAGGAATTGTTCTAAAAGGGGGTGATACAAAATTTGCCACCTTTAATATCTATAATTTCTCGGGTTTAAAAGGGCAGACCAAACCGAGCCGAAAAGGTCTTCATTATTACTCCACAAGAGTAACCTTAGTCGTGTCGTCTTTAAATAAAGCATTTATTGATTATTTGCTTTTGCACATGTTTCAATT
Organism: Cyclobacteriaceae bacterium; assembly: GCA_021648745.1. Taxonomy (GTDB): domain Bacteria; phylum Bacteroidota; class Bacteroidia; order Cytophagales; family Cyclobacteriaceae; genus JAKISE01. The sequence goes on along the minus strand of JAKISE010000016.1, from coordinate 22,747 downwards.
ACCTCAAATTGAAGTTGGTGGCTTGGTGCTGCAGCCCGAGAAGGTAGAGATGGAAAATCTAGACTCTGTTGCTGAAAGTGATAAATTCATTTGTATTTCTCCGATTGTATTAATGGAGCCAAAAATTATGAATGAATCTACAAAGGAATTTATCGACCCTGAGCAAGATGAGTTTTCTGATTTTGTATATGATGTTACTCTTCAAAGAATGGAAGCTTGCAAGCTGTTTAATTCTGAAGACCTTACAAAGTTTAATGAGTTTCAAGTTGTACCAGATAAAGCCTATTTAGATAAGCTGAATAATGCCAATAAGAAATTTTCTAGAATTTATCCACTTTTCGATCAGGATGTTAAGTTTGAAGTAAGAGGTTATACTTTCCCTTTTGTTTTTTATGCAGCCCCAGAGGTTAAAAACTTTGTATTTTTAAACGGAATTGGTGCTTTGGCCCACAAAGGCTTTGGCATGATTGATATTGCCAACCAAGATCCTAATGTAAGAACAATAGAGTACAAAATACCAGGGTTAGAGCACTTTACCGTGGAACCAAGTCAAGATAGCCGATAATTAAATCTGTGGTTAAATCGTAAGGACGGTAGTACACAATTATTTGGTATTGATTATTGGTAGCACTCCAGTCTCCTTCAAAATAATTAAGTGTGTGCGAGGGGCTTTCTACTAAGTATTGATAGTTATACCAGCCTTGCTTTAAAATTAAAGAGCCTTTGTAGGCTCCTAGCTCCTTATTATAAGTAAGAGAGTTATCCTTAGAACGGTCCCAATCATTTAGGCCTCCTACAATAAACACTTTGCCGTTAATTTTAGGAGAAATTAAGGTGAACTCTACTTTCGAGTAGTCATTCTCAATAATAGGATTAAACCCTTCTACGTTATCAATAACATATTGCCCATTTAAATCCATTAGAACTGTTGAGTAGGCAAACTCCGATTTGCGTTTGTCATCTTCTAGCCAGGTAAATATTTGATCCTCTTCAATATGAGCAGTCTTTACGTTTTCACCAAAATACCTAATTGATCTTAAGTCAAAGTACCTGAACTCATTGCTACCCGGAAACATAGTTTCTTCTGTAAAATAACGATACTCTAATTTATAATCTCCTTCTCTGATAAAAGTTGGCTTTAAGTTAGTGTGGGCAATATCCCAACGCTGGTTTTGAAGAATTGAGACAGATACTTGGTCTCTCGGGTTTTGAATGCCAACTCCTTTATAATTTACCTCAAACTGAAGCTGTTGATTAAACCTTGATGCATTGTTTACTCCTGTAAACCCATATTGATCAGTAAACGTTACCCTGCTCTCGTAAACAAGAAATCTTTTACTCAAGATAATGTCGCTTTCATCACCATCGGCATAAACTACAAGCACATAATTGCCGGAGAGCGTTGGCTTAGGCAATACCATTCTGTAATGCACATACGGAGTTTTTGTATTGAAAGAATACTCATATTCATTTATTGTAAACTCGTTATACTCATTTAAAAACTCAAGGTTAGAAAGATCCGATTGTTGCCAATTGGCATCGCATCTAACATATTTTACCTGATAAGTAAATGCGTCATTAAAAAGCTCATCAAATTCTAACACAAGTTGTTGGTTGCCTCTTAGAGGAATCGCGGCACTTAATAATTGAGTATTTGATTTTGGCCCTAGCGGGTACAGTTGCACGGTTTTTATAAAAGGATCATACACCTTGTCTGCAAGTTCTAATTGAACTTGTGCCAAACTTTCAGTGGTAATTAACAGGAGAAAAAAGATTCTAATCATTAGGTTGCTGTAATGTATCTATTTGATCTGCTATCTCTTCCCATAAAGCTTGATGAGATGCTAGCTCTTGCTTTGCATTTTCAAAGTTATTATTTATAACGGCCAATTTTTGAGGATCGGAATAGACTTCTTTTTTTGCCATTTCATTTTCGAAACCAGCTATATCGTGTTCTGCTTTTTCAATAGTTGATTCAATACTCTCCAACTCCTTTTCTAATAATTTTAATCTATTTGTGTCTATATCCTTGGGCTTCGTATTCTTTTGTTTTCCTGGCTTTTTCTTAGCTTTTGTAAAGGTTTCTGTAACTGAATTTTGTAGAGACCTCCAATACTCATACTCTTGAAACGTTCCAGGGTATTCCTTTATTTCCTTGTCCTCAATATACCAAATTTTGTTAGCCACTTGATTTACAAAATGCCTATTATGTGATACTACAACAAATGACCCTTTATATTGCTGCAATGCTTGAATAAGTATGTTTTCAGATTGCATATCTAAGTGATTAGTAGGCTCATCTAGCATTAAAAAATTTGCTTCAGAGATGAGGGTTCTTGCCAATGCAACTCTAGATTTTTCTCCCCCAGAAAGCACTTTAATCTTTTTAAACACATCATCTCCACTAAAAAGAAAACACCCTAATACACCACGTAACTCTTGTTCTGTTTTCTCACTTCCTGCTTGCTTAAGCTCTTCAATAATTTCATTATTAACGCCAAGAGATTCCAGTTGGTGCTGAGCATAAAAAGCTGTAATTACATTAAACCCGTCAACTCGTTCGCCCTCAATGGCTTCATTGCCGGAGATAATTCGTAATAATGTTGATTTGCCTTTTCCATTGGCACCAATCAAGGCAATTTTATCACCACGTTCAATACGGGCAGTTGTGTTCTTTAGTATTTCTAAATCACCATACGATTTTGATATATTATTGAGCTGGGTGATAAATCGACCAGGCTTTTGAGAAAAATCAAACTTAAAATTAACAACGGCATTTTCATCAATTACTTCTTCTATTCTATCTAATCTGGTTAATGACTTAACTTTCGACTGTACTTGTCTTGCCTTAGTTGCTTTAGATCGAAAGCGTTCGATAAATTTTTCTGTTTGTTTTATTTGCTGTTGCTGGTTGGCAAAGGCATTATTTTGAATTTCAGCTCGTTGTTCTTTTTCTTTTAAGTAGTAATCGAAATTACCTTCATATAAAGTGAGGGCTGCATTTGCTACCTCTACTGTTTTACTAACCGTATTATTTAAGAATTGCCTATCGTGCGAAACTACTACTACAGAGCCTTCATAGGTCCTCAGGTAGTTCTCTACCCATTCGATGGATGGTAAATCTAAATGGTTGGTGGGTTCATCTAGCATTAGGAGGGAAGGCTTTTCTAATAGCAGTTTAGCAAGCATTACCCTCATACGCCAGCCTCCTGAAAACTCCTTTAGTGGTTTGTTAAGCTGTTTGGTTGTAAACCCTATTCCTTCCAAAATTTCTTCGGCTTTGGCTTGCATTGTGTACCCATCTAAATGCTCAAACTTGTCCTGAAGCTTTGTTAGTTTGTCAACAAGATCATCGGTATAATCTGTTTCCATTTTTTTTAGAACCGCATCTATTTGTCTCTGAGTATTTACGGCTTCTCCAAAGGCTTGCATAGCAACGGTAAGAATGCTGTCATCGGTTAAATAGGAGAGTAGGTCTTGGTTCAAGAAACCTACCGTGCAATCTTTTGCCCTCGAAATAGAACCTTTGTCCGGGATAATGTCTTTATTTATAAGTTTTAATAAGGTCGATTTTCCTTTACCATTGAGCCCAATGAGCCCAATTTTATCTTTGGGTTTTATATGTAAAGAGGCTTCTTCAAATAATGCACGGCCTCCTATTAAATACGATAGGTTGTTTATTGATAACATAAGCGCAAAAGTATATCTTTATATAGAAGACTGTAAACTCTTTGCCTTATGAAAAACAAAAGATTTAAAATTTTAAGTGCTGTGTTGATTATAACCAGTTTGGTAGCGTCTTTTAAAATTGTTTCAAATTCAAGTTATCAAAATTTACCACTGAGTAAAATCCAATTACCACAAGGGTTTAAAATTGACATATATGCTCACGTTCCTAATGCTAGATCGATGGTACTTAGTGAAAGAGGGACGCTTTTTGTTGGAAATCGATCGGGAGATAAAGTATATGCAGTTAAGGATACGGATGGAGACAATGTAGCTGATAAGGTTTATATTATAGATGAGGGCCTTAATATGCCCAACGGAGTTGCTCTAAAAGATGGTGATTTATACGTAGCTGCTGTAAGTAAATTATTGAAATATGAAAATATTGAAGACAACTTGGAAAACCAACCAGAACCAAAAGTAATTTTTGATGGCTACCCAACGGAGAGGCATCATGGCTGGAAGTATATAGCTTTTGGGCCGGATGGGTTGCTCTACATACCAGTGGGCGCCCCCTGCAATGTATGTGAAAAAGAAAATGACATTTATGCTACTATTACTCGGTTAGATGTGAATAACCCTGTGCCTCAAATTGTTGCTAAAGGAGTTAGAAACACTGTTGGTTTTGATTGGGATCCTATCACAGGTGATTTATGGTTTACAGACAATGGAAGAGATATGATGGGGGATGATATACCTCCTTGCGAACTCAATCAAATTACAAGTACTGGGCTTCATTTTGGTTTCCCTTTTTGCCATGGTGGAGAAATTTTAGACCAAAAGTTTGGCAAAGAGCGTACTTGTGATGAGTTTGAAAAGCCTGTTTGGAAGTTTGGAGCTCATGTGGCACCCTTAGGAATGAAATTTTATAGTGGAAATCAATTTCCTCCTTCCTTCAAAAATGCTGTGTTTATTGCTCAGCATGGTTCATGGAACCGCTCTAGAAAGGTTGGGTATAAAGTGATGATAGGAGTTAGAGATGGAATTGGAATTTCTTCAATAGAGCCATTTGCAACGGGGTGGTTAGATGAGGAAACTCAAATGGCTTGGGGAAGACCTGTTGATATCCTTCAAATGCCAGATGGTTCTCTTTTGGTATCGGATGATTATGCAGATGTTATATATAGAATTAGCTATAAAGAGGATTAGAGTTATTTCTTTCTCGTGTATTCAATCCGCCAATTTAAGGTTTAGTTTTTTGCCAGCATCAGTGATTGATTCTTGTAATCACTAGGAGCTCCGTTTATTTTTGATTAAAAATTCTAGCTATGAAAATTGTATCCATTCATATTTATCCTATCAAATCGCTGGGTGGTATTTCGTTGCAATCGTCCAAAGTGTTTGGCAAAGGACTTGCCTATGACCGAAGATGGGTATTGATTGATGGTGAGGGCCTGTTTCAATCTCAAAGAACTTTACCCAATATGGCTCTCTTTTCTGTGTTGCTAAATAAGGAGTCCTTAACCGTAAATGCATCTGATGGTTCTGAGATTAATATTCCTTTTACTCCAGTAGGAGAGCGGAGAAAAGTTATTATTTGGGATGATGAGGTTGAAGGACGTGAAGTTTCGGCTCATACCAGTTCTTGGTTTTCTAAGCATCTTGGCAAAGAGGTTTATCTTGTAAGCATGAATGAAGAAACCAATCGGTTAATTGACGTTCGATATGCCTCAAATTCAGAAACCGTAAGCTTTGCTGATGGATACCCGTTGTTGCTTGCAAACACAGCTTCTATGGTTAACCTAAATGATAGGCTAGAGGAAGCTGTGAAGATGAATAGATTTCGACCCAATATTGTAGTTGAGGGACAGCAGCCCTTTGAGGAAGATAATTGGGGCCAGCTGAGTATTGGTGCAGCTCAAATAGAAGTTGTGAAGCGTTGTGCTCGGTGTGTGGTTGTTGATATTGATCCACAAACTGCATCTAAGGGAAAAGAGGTATTACAAACTTTATCAGGTTATAGAAAAACAGGTAGTAAGGTATTTTTTGGAGTAAATGCACTTGTACACAAAAATGGCATAATTAAAATTGGAGATCAGGTTGTTAAAAAAAGTTCATAACTTTTTTAAGCCAATCTCTGTAAAGAGCTATCATTAAAATAAGTGTCATTGCCCAAATGCTAAGAATGTTAAATAGGGGTGTTTCAATTTTAGCTCCTAAGAAATGCTTAATAGGTGCATAAAAAGGGGTACGGTAGTCAAAAATGCTAGTTGGATGAATGCTTTGATAAATGGGATCAACAATTTGGTGCAATTTTCCATCTTTCTCAAGAATGCGGTTTTGACTTAAACTCTTGCTAACAGTTTTATCAATATTTTCGTTATAATTATTCCTTTTTAAAAGTTCGAACAAGCCTTCGTGTTGTAAAGAAACCACCAACTTATCTTTAAGTATCATGGCTTTGTTTTGTCGGTTAAGAGAATATGTTTTGTATGCTTTTAAATAATCTAGAGCACCGCTTAAAACTGTTTGGTCAATTTCTCTACTATTTATTTTTTTATAGTCTGGAAATTGATCTTCGCCAACTGCTTGGAGTTGATGCTTTATTTCTGATCTTACCAATCTTAATTTTTGGCCAGCAATATAAAGGTCTTCTTCTTTGCTAGATTTGGATAATTTAAACCCTTCTAATAAAGAAGTTTCGAGCTTAGGTATTAGGTAAACACTGTTATAGCGAGTGTCTGAAATAACTTTATTATAATTATAGAATTTCTTTCCAAAGTCGTTTTGTGTAAACTGAGCTACAAGGGAGGCTTCTAGTGCCCAACGAGAAACCATTAAATCACCAATAATAGGTACGTCAACATCGTTTCGAAAGGCTTTGTGCAGTTGATCGTACTGTACTACTACACCGCTCAATAGTATTTGAGGAATTAATAAAAATGGAATAAGGATGTAAACAGTTACCACTGAATTCATAGCAGATGAAATATTTAGACCCAATAAATTAGCAAAACAAGAAGTGGTAAATAGAACGGCCCAAAAGATGAGATACATGCCATCTATTTCTAATATAGTATTGCCCACTAAAACGAATAAAAAGGTTTGAACTGCAGATATACCAAACATCAAAAATAATTTTGAGGATATGTAGCTACCCTTACTAAGGTTTAAAAATGCTTCTCTTTGTAGAATTTTTTTATCCTTAATTATCTCTTCAGCACTAACAGTTAGCCCCATAAACATGGCCACAATAATGCTCATAAAAATGTATGACGGAATGTTTTGGTTTTTATAAAACTCATACTCAGCACCAGAATACTTTACTATAAAGGCCAGAATGGCTGCTATTATAGGTGCCTCTAAAAGATTGATTAATAAATACTGTCGGTTAGCGAGTTTCGAAAGTACATCTCGTTTAATAAAAATGCCCATCTGCGAAAGTAAGTTGGGTAGGTGTAAGGTAGAAGAGGGTTTTTCAAGAACTGGCTCTATGCTTTTTGGTTGTGGTGATTTGGAATATATTTTTGTCCACTCCTCGGGTGCTACTTTACGCTCTTTTGTTTGATTGCCATATTCATCAAGTACTTTGGTTTCTATTATGTCAAAAACTTGTTCTGGATTTACATTGCCACAAGAGGAACATTCGCCCTCTTCGCTGTCAATCATTTTCATGGCCTCTTTAAAGTGAACGACAGATTCAACAGGCATTCCATAATAAATTTGATATCCACCCGTATCTAATATTAACAAGCGGTCGAACATTTTAAATATTTGCGAGGATGGCTGGTGGATTACAACAAAAACTATCTTGCCATTTAAAGATAGCTCTTTTAACAAGTCCATTATATTCTCTGAGTCTCTTGAGGAAAGCCCTGAGGTTGGTTCATCCACAAAAAGAATACTTGGTTCTCGCAATAATTCCAGCGCAATGTTCACTCGTTTTCTTTGGCCACCACTAATTACTTTTTCTAGAGGGGATCCTACCTTTAGATTTTTTATATGAATAAGCCCTATGCTTGTTAAGGTTTTATCAACAAGTTCTGATAGCTCCTGTTTGGATAAATGACTAAAACACAACCTGCCAGCATAATACAAATTATCAAAAACCGATAAATCCTCTAATAGTAAATCGTCTTGCGGTACATAGCCAATCACACCATCAACATGGTCTGGATTTTGATGAATATCTATGCCATTTATTTTAACTATTCCTTCTGTTGGTTTATCGGTACCATTTAAAACGTTTAGCAGAGTTGATTTTCCAGCTCCACTAGCTCCCATTATCCCTAATAATTTTCCAGATCTTTCACTGAAATTAATATTTCTCAGGCCAACATAACCATTCTTAAAAGTGTACGAGATATTCTTTACTTCTAGAGATAATGGTGGAATTTCTCCATTTACTTGGTATAGAGAAAGTAGGTCGCTATAATAAATGGTATCGAACTTGCCCCTAACAGAACTTCCTTCGGTAAACGCTTTAATATGGTTATTTGGTAACCTTATACCATTTAAAACTACTTCTGACGAGCCTATTTTTTTTATAAAAGCTGTACTTGTGCTTTGAAAATGAATAATGGCAATAAACCCGTTGAGATTTTTCCTGCTTAAATGGAAATAATTCTTGTCTTCGCCATCTTCTTGACCATCAATAATAAAGACATTCTCATTCTTAAAGTCTTCAATTTTTTGAGCAATAACAAATTCTTTGATTATTTCAAAGTCAGTTGTGTTTACTTTAAATTTTTCTCTAACTCGTTCTACTAATTGATTTTCTCTCTTTGAAATGTTGCCATCTGCTAAAGTGGCCGAAGTCATTTGCAGAAGAATGGCATACATTTGATGCTTAGTTAGTTCATTTGCTACCGACCTACAGAGGTTATCTATTAATTGTTCTTCATTTACCGAAGTTAGCTTATTTAGTTTTTTTACTTCATCATCAAAGAATTTTATATACTGCTGTACTAATTCTTTATTAAGCTGGTTCTTTAGTATTTCTTTAATTTTTTCCCTTTCAGCATTGGTTACTTGGCCCTCTTTAATGATGATGGCAAATAGCTTTAATAATACTTCTAATAACGTTTTACTCACGGTTTGGTCAAATTGGTTGAATAAAAAAACCGTTCGCTAGCCAGCGGACGGTTTTAAAAATACAAATTATTGAATTTTTAAGCTATTAATCTAGCTCTGATTTTATCAACTTGTTCAGTTATGCTTTTTAATGTTTCGTTAGATAACATTAAATCTGCTTGGTTGTTTTTAATTTGTTCCTCTATGTTTAATTCTTCATAGGCTTGAAGTAAGCCCTGAAAATCTTGGATTAACTGGTTAACTTCATCATCACTTTCAACCGCCTCTAATAGTTTAATTGCCTCTCCAATCCCAACTCTTTGGTCAAGTATAATTTTAATAACTGGAGTTAAAATTATGTTTCGTTGCGCTTCGGGTAGCAGGTCCTTAGGATATGTTTTAACTAATGTTGTTGATAAGTATAGCCCTTCTACAAAACTACCCGCAGTAACAAGAGCTGCCACTTTATTTCGCTTTTCACTTTTAAGGTATTTATCAACTTTATTTACAGTTTGATTAATAAGAACTTCCAATGAATCTTTAGAATCAATATTGTCTTCGAACCGTTGCATAGCTAACTCATCAACAGCACTAAGTACACCAAGGTGATCTGCTAGCTTTTTAATGGTTTGTAAGTAATCAATGGACTCTTGTGTTTTGCCATAAGAGCTTAAATACGCTACATCAGAAGCATAAATGCCTAGGTTAACTGCTGTTTTACTAAAGGTTGTTAAGTAATTATCTGCAGACTCCTTAGGGTTCATTAACTCCGAATTATAATCGGCACCTGTAGCTTCAATTAAAAATGGTACTTCGGTAGGTGTTGGAATTTTATAAGTAACTTCTTCAATTTTTTGAATCAATTCTTTTTTAGCTGCATCAAATTCCGCAGACTCGTCAGAGTTATTTTCTTCACTTCCGCCACATGCAATAAGGGTTCCTAAAAAAACCACGGATAGTGCACTAAATAGTAATGATTTTATCTTCATTTTCGCTTAAATTAAATTTTGCCTCAATTCTACTTAAAATAAATGAAATTCCATTCTTTTATTGAACCGAAACCTTAAATATCTTGTCTAAGATACTGTTTCGTTTTCGATTAGCGAAATTATAGTCTCAGATTTTGGAGATAGGAGGTTTATATTATTATTTATGAGCAAGTTAATAGGAACATTTGAGTGGTTTTGAATCTGAATTATTTTAGGTTCTATTCTAATTTCTAACTTGGCACCCCTAAATAGAATTATAAACTCAAAATAGGTCCATTTATCAGGGATTGTAGGGTAAAAACTTAATTGATCATCTTCTATTCGTAGCCCAGCAAAGCCTTCTACAATCGACATCCACGTTCCGCCCATACTTGTAATATGAAGGCCATCATCGGTATCGTTATTTATATTATCAAGGTCTAACCTTGCAGTTCGCAAATACATCTCATAGGCTTTTTCTTTCATGCCTATTTTAGAGGCCAAAATACTATGAATACAAGGAGACAAGGATGATTCATGAACCGTTAATGGTTCATAAAACTCAAAATTTCTCTTTATTGTGTTATGATCAAATTCTTCTTCGAACATATATATGCCCTGTAAAACATCTGCCTGTTTTATATAACAAGACCGCAAAATTCGATCCCATGACCACTTTTCATGAATAGGTCTTTCAATTGTATCTAGCTTGCTTACTGGTATAAGTTCTTTATCTAAAAAGCCATCTTGTTGTAAGAAAATTTGCAAATTTTCATCAGTAGGAAAGTAAATATTGCTAATAATGTCTTCCCATTTGTCTATTTCCTTATAATCAAATTCAGTTTTTGAAACAATAGATTCGAAGTCTTTAAGGGTAGATGCGGATTCAATTTGCTTAATAGTATAGCGTAACGTCCATTCTATAAGCTTTAAAGTGTACCAGTTGTTATTAACATTATTTTCGTATTCATTCGGTCCAGTAACTCCTAAAAGGACGTATTTCTGTTTCGATTGTGACCAGTTAACACGTTGTTCCCAAAATCTGGATATTGCGATTAGCACTTCTAATCCATATTCAATCATATAATCGGTGTCGCCTGTATATCTAATATAGTTATGGATTGCATAGGCAATAGCTCCATTTCTATGGATTTCCTCAAACGTAATTTCCCATTCGTTATGGCACTCTTCACCATTAATAGTAACCATAGGAAAAAGGGCGGCTCCATGATTAAACCCTAATTTTTGGGCATTATCTTGTGCTTTTTGCAGGTGATTATATCTGTATTTTAATAAATTACGTGCAACATTTGGTTTTGCTGTTCGCATGTAAAACGGAAGGCAATATGCTTCTGTGTCCCAATAGGTAACACCTCCATACTTTTCTCCTGTAAAGCCTTTGGGCCCAATATTTAAGGTTTCGTTGTCGCCAGTGTACGTTTGGTATAATTGAAAGATATTATATCTTATGGCTTGTTGCGCTTCAAGATCTGCTCCAATTTTAATATCACTTTCTTGCCATTTATTATGCCAAGCATTGCTATGCGCTTTAAAAAGGGTAGAAAAACCTTTATTGAAAAAACCTGATACTCGCTTTTCTGCGATGCTAACTAGGTCATTGCTTTTATGGTGCATAGAGGATTCAACTGCAACATATTTATGAAGAACTAGCTTTTTCCCCTGTGCTGCTTGCGCCTTAATATTGTAAGCAACATAATTAAGATTTTCTATAATACTAGTTTCAGGGTTGAGCAAATTTCCATCTTCTGTCAATGTACACTTCATAGCTACACACACATCGAACTTGGTTTTTCTCGTCTGCGTTTGAAGGTATGAAATTTTTGTTGTGGCTTTTTTGTCTATCTCAATCCAAAAGGTTTCATCATAATTAGAGTCTGAGTTTATGATTCCTCCATCTAAATATGGTTCAAACTCAATAATTCCATTAAAATTTAATGGGGTTACAGCATATTCTATCGATCCTAAATCTTTTTCAACGAGGCTTACAAAACGTTTAGATTCGATTTTAATTTTTTTGCCATTAGAGAGTGAAGCCGTAGCACTTCTTAAGAGTGCACCGTCTTGCATATTTAATTCGCGCCTAAACTCATGAATGGTGCAATTGTTTAAATCAAAGGTTTCTCCCTCAATTTTAATGTCAATTCCAATCCAATTAGTTGAGTTTATGATTTTTGCGAAGTACTCAGGGTATCCATTCTTCCACCAGCCGACTCGAGTTTTATCAGGGTAGTAAACACCACCAATATAAGAACCTTGCAAAGAATTGCCTGAGTATCTTTCCTCAAAATTAGCTCTTTGGCCCATATAGCCATTGCCAATACTAAATATGCTTTCTGAGACCTTATTGTTTTCAGGGTGAAACCCTTCTTCAATAATGCTCCACTCATTGAGTTTTATAAATTTATTCATTCTGAGTGTGTTGTTTTTTTAATATACTAAGTGCTTCAGTTACAGTAATTTTGTCTAAACCTGAGACTACCAAATCAGCACTTTTTAATATGTTACTTTTTCCTATTCCAACGCATTTCATTCCAGCATTTTTTGCAGCGTCAATACCAGCCTTGGCATCCTCAAAAACCAAACAGTTTTTTGGATCAAGCCCTAAGAGTTTAGCCCCTTTTAAAAATACTTCAGGGTCTGGCTTGGCCTTTGAAACCATAGTGCCATCAATTCTAGCATCGAACAAATGAGCGATTCCTAACTTTTTAAGTATGTAGGCTGCATTTTTACTTGCAGACCCGAGGGCTATTTTTATTACTTCATCTTTTGCATCCAAAATAAATGACTTAGTTCCAGGTAATAGATCCTTATAATCTAAACTCTCGATCAGATTTAAATACAAGTCATTTTTTTTTGATGCTAGCCTTTTTTTCTCACTATCTAGTATAATCATCCCTCCAATGTCTAGGAGAATTTCTAAAGATTTCTCTCTGCTTACACCTTTAAGAAGCTCATTTTGCTCCAGAGTAAAGTCGAAATCCAATTCATTGGCAACCCTCTTCCAAGCCAAATAATGATACTTTGCAGTATCTACAATTACTCCATCTAAATCAAAAATGAACCCTTTATTCATCGTCATCATCTTTAACTTTAGAAACTAGTACAGCAGCAATTAAAAAAGAAACACCACTAGTAACTAGTGCATAAATTGGGTTTCCTCCATAAAACAGGTTAACAATTGGGCCGCCAATAATTGCATTAATTATTTGTGGTAGCACAATAAAAAAATTAAATATGCCCATGTACACTCCCATCTTTCGTGCAGGGATTGACCCAGCTAAAATGGCATAGGGCATTGCTAGTATGCTTGCCCAAGCAATGCCAACTCCTACCATTGAAACAAGTAGCCAATTTTCATTTGGAGCAATGTACATGGAGAGTAAACCTAAGCCACCGACAACAAGTGAAAGACTGTGTGTTCTTTTACGACCTATTTTTTTAGCTATGGCTGGTAAAAAGAATGCATATATGGCCGAAACTGCATTATACACTAGAAATAATACTCCAACCCAATCTCCTGCATTTTGGTAGGTAGTAGAACTTGTATCACTTAATGATAGACCATAAATATGATGCGCTATAGCAGGGGTGGTAAATACCCACATGCCAAATAAGCCAAACCACGAAAAGAACTGCACAAAGCTTAATTGCTTCATCGTTGTTGGCATATTTTTAAAATCTGTAAAAATGCTTAAGATGCTTTCTTCTTTAATTTTTGAAGGTTCATCTTCTGGCTCAAATTCTGCAATTTCTTCATCTGAATATTCGCTTGTTGTAAATACCGTGATTAAGATACTTGCAAGTAATACTCCAGCGCCAATAACAAAAGACAAAAGCAAATTAAGGGGTATGGAGCCTTCAGCTGCTGTATTACTGATGCCGACCCAATTGGTAAGTACGTATGGTAAGCCTGAGCCTATTACAGCGCCAACTCCTATAATAATAGTCTGCACGCTAAAACCTAAAGTTCTTTGATCAGAAGGGAGTTTATCTGCCACAAGGGCTCTAAATGGTTCCATTGCTATATTAAAGGAGGCATCCATAATGGTGAGCATACCTGCCCCAACCCATAAGGCTGGAAGAATAGAAGTAAACATTTCAGCATTTGGCATTAGAATTAAGCCAACTGATGCGAGGATAGCACCAATTAAGAAAAACGGCCTTCTTCTTCCTAATCTAGTCCAAGTTTTGTCACTATAATATCCAATAATGGGTTGTACAAACAGGCCTGTTAGAGGGGCTACAATCCAAAACCAGCCAAGCTCATGAACATCGGCTCCAAAGATTTGCAATATTCTGCTCGCATTTGCATTTTGAAGTGCAAACCCCATCTGGATTCCGAGGAATCCAAAACTCATACTAATGATTTGCCAAATGGATAAACGTGGTTTAGCTTTCATTTTATTTATTAGTTAACACTAAATATTCCCATGGAGGCATTACGATTTCGGTTCCTTTTTCCAATGTAATAGTGTTATTATTAAAATAATTTGTCAAAGCAGCAGGTGCTGATCCTTCTAGGATTGTAAACTGTTGCTGCGTATCAGACATATTAAAAAGAGCAATTATTTTATCTTCCTCACTTTCTCTCTCAAAAGCATATACCTTGTCTGAAGAAGTGCTAATTCTATTTAAATCACCTCCATTAGACCCATTCCATAATGCTTTATTTTGCTTTTTGAGTTTATTCAGTTCCGTGTATAATGTTCTATATTCTGATTGTGTCCATTGGATACTGTCTTTTTCAAAAAAAGCGAGTCGTTTATCTAACCCTGTTTCCTGTCCGCTATAAATAAGGGGCATGCCTGGCACCATATAGCTAAACACAGCCATCATTTCTGCTGCATCTCCCATCCGTTCTTTCACGGTTCCATTCCACGAGTTTTCATCATGATTACTTGTGAAATTTAATCGAATATCATCGGTTTGGTACAGGGAATCATATTTGTGAAAATAAGTATCTAATTCAGCCGTTCCCATTTCTCCTTTGGTAATCTCATTCATAATATGATGTAACTCCCAACCATAGTTCATGTCAAAGGCATTTTTCAAATGGTCTGCCTGCTCAGCTTCTGCCAACATAAACATAGGTTTAAGGCTATCTAACTCTATCCTTGCCTCTTCCCAAAAATCGGTGGGTACCATCATAGCTACATCGCATCTAAACCCATCAATGTTAGTTTCATTTACCCAGTACTTGAGTGAGTTAATCATATAAGTACGCATTTCGCTATTATCATAATCTAAATGAATTACATCAGCCCAATCGGGTACTGGAGGTGTAAAATTGCCCAATGAGTCTTTTTTATACCAATCAGGATGCAGGGTAGCCTGTTCATTGTCCCAAGCCGTATGGTTAGCAACCCAATCAAGTATTACGTACATTCCTAAGTTATGAGCCTTGCTTACTAAGTTTTTTAGGTCTTCAAGTGTGCCAAAATCAGGATTAACAGCTCGATAATCTTTTACAGAATAAGCACTGCCCATGCCTCCTTTGCGGTTTTCCTCTCCTATAGGAAAAATGGGCATGAGCCAAAGTATGTCAACACCTAAACTATCCAGTTGAGGCAGGTGTTCTGCAAATGCATTAATAGTTCCCTCTGAAGTATATTGCCTTATATTTACCTCATAAATTATTGCATCTTTACTCCACTCTTTAGGGTTTTCAAACTTGGGCATTTCTACCACTTTGGTAGAGCTATCGGTGCTGCAACTACCTGCAAAAAACAGAGCCAGTAGCAGAGAAAAAAATAAGAATTTTTGATTATTCATTATATAAAAGTTTAAACCCATAAGCAGGGATGGTTATAGTTGTTGAGTTAATATTTATTGTAGGTGCATCAGAACTCTCAAGATCAATTAGCTTAGATGCTTCAGTTGGTATGTTAACAATAACTTCTGAACTTGATTTGTTGAGAGCTACATAGGTTATTTTATCGAAATAATTTCTCGAATACACCATTGTTGAATCAGTAACATCTATCAAATTCAAATCTCCATATATCAAAGCTAGATTGCTTCTTCTGAATTTAGAGAGTTTTTTAATTGTGTTTAGCGTTTTCTCTTCATTAAGATTATGGTTTTTAAATCGCATCATTCTTCGGTTATCGGGGTCATTACCCCCGGTCATACCTATTTCATCTCCATAATAAATTACTGGTATGCCAGGTATAGTTAAATTAAATGCCATAAAAGCACTTAGTTTTTGGTATGCGGTGGTATCAACTACTTTAATTTCTCTGTTCCAACCAGCATGCTTGGAGTCTTCATCAAATCGGATACTACCGTCAGCCATAGCCATAAAACGGGGCTTATCCTGGTTGCCAGAGATATTACCCATTAAATGGTGGCTACCATAGTACTTCTCAGACTCGTTTAATGCTGTGGCCAGCGAAGTAAAAGAAGTTGTTGGATTAGCAAATGCTTGAAAAGCAGCATCGTAAAGGTTAAAATCAAATTGTGCATCCAACTCACCACTATTTATATAACTGGCAGTTAGCTCTCTGCTTCCATAGGTTTCGCCTATTTGAAATACTTGTTTATTACGAGCAACAATTACCTGCTCCTTTATTTTCTTTGTAAGAGTTCTCCAAAAATATTCTGGGATATGTTTAGTTGCATCGTGCCTAAACCCATCTAAATCATATTCGTTAATCCAAAAAACGGCTGAATCAGTTAGTATATGTGTTATTTCCGGATTGGTTAAATCTAACGTTGGTAGAAAAGTGTCGAACCAAGTGGTTAGCCTGTGGTCGTCCCAACGCTCGGTATTTAAACTTCCATCTGGTAAATACAAATTGGTAGCCCACTCAGGGTGCTCCTTAATTATAGGGTGCTCTTCATGAACGTGGTTAGCAACAAAATCTAATAATACATTCATATTGTTGGCATGGGCAGTTTTAACCAGCTCATGCAGGTCTTCAGGTGTACCAAATCGGTAATCAATTTTATTAAATGAGATTGGCCAATAGCCATGGTATGCAGAAAATTCTGTTTTAGGGCTCGGGTATAAGCCGTATTTCCCTTCCGGATTTTGGACAATGGGAGAGAGCCATATTGTTGAAACTCCTAGCGACTCAAAATAGCCATCTTTAATTTTTTGTGTTACACCTGAAATATCGCCTCCATGAAAATCCGCTTTGGGGTGTACTTCAGTTACGTTAAGTGGATGGTTATTGGTTGGATTGCTATCTTTAAAACGATCAACAATCATAAAATAAAGGATGCTAGCTTCTCGGTCGGTTCTCTCTATGTTCTTGATATTATTCAGCACTTTTCCGTACTCCAATGGAATTAAAAGGTCATTACTGGTTTTGCTAGCATTATACCCTAACAATCTAATAAATGATCTTTTTATTGATTTTGCTGCATTTGGTATTGAAATACTGTAAACAGAATTTTCTTCATTGATTGAGACATTTTCAATTTCTTGATTTTGCCATAATGCAGTCAGGTTGGTTGTATTGACAGCATTAATTAATATTTGTTTAGAACTAAAGGACTTTGTCTCTATTTTTGGTTGACTGCCACTATTTTCGATTATAATAAGCGAGTTTAAACCACCCATTCCATTACTAACCTGTTTAGAATTTATTGGGTCTAATGTTTCTTTTCCATCAATTTCAAAAATATATTGATATTGGCCCGGAGCTAAATATAGATCAATCTTCCAATCATTTTCCTCTTTTAACAACATGCCATTATTGGAATTCCAACTATTAAACTCTCCTTTAACTTTTACCTCTTGTATTTCACCATTGCCCGGTAGTTTTAACAGATAGCTCTGTTTAAGCGACTTTTTTATAAGAAGGCTAAAGGTAGTGTCTCCAGAATGAATTTTTAGAGTAGTTAATGGGGTAGAATTTTTCCAATCTAGTATTGCTTTATTATCCTTTAGTAATACTTTTTTATTGAAAAAAGAAATGGAATCAATTAACGATGGCCTAAGGAAATAGTCTTCGATTAATAAAGTATCGACTTTACCTTTCATCTGAAAAAAAGATCCTAACCCAATCAAATTTGAGTTACTTTCAGTATAAATAGCATCTTCATGTTTTTCTGAACAAGAAAACATGAGCAAGAACCCAATAATTGCGAGCAGCCCCAAAGTAAGGTTAATCGTCTTTAGCCATTTTATAAAAATTGTATTATTTAAATATTCTATCATTGCATAATAGATCAATATTGCTCCATATTTTCTTGTTAGTAATTCTAATCTAGCCTAAATTATTGTAGGATAAAAAAGAGAGCGTGGGAGGGTGGGGCTAATAGGCAAGAAAACGTACTCCTAATTTATAAAATAGATAGTTTCAAACGTTTGCGGAGAAAAATGAAAGAATTTTTGAATTTATTAAAAGCTACTTAGTGCAAACGTTTGCGATGATTAACCAACGAATTTATTTAAGATGGAAATTAAGTTCAGAAGGAATTGGTACTTAGTAAAGAATCAAGTTGAATCTCTTTCTATTAATTTTGTAGATATTACTTTTTTAACATGAGTCACCTTGTCATTGTCTGTCTCAATTTCATCGATTAATATAGTGGCTGCTGCCTGACCCATTTCAAACCCTGCTTGCGATACTGTTGAAAGTCGTGGCTCGATAAGGTTAGAAAGTTGCCAATCGCTAAATCCAATAATTTTAATTTGGTCTGGTATTTTTATGCCCTTTTCTTTTACAGCCAAAATTGCCCCCAACGCAGCCATATCATTGCACCCGAAAAATCCATCAATGTTATTATGGGTGTTGAGTACAATATTGGTAAAACGCTTGCTTTCTTCATAGGTTCCTTTGGGGCATCTAATAACTAATTCGTCATCATATTTAATATTGTATTTTTCAAGACAATCTTTATAGCCTTTTAATCTGTTTTTAGAAATCTCTAGGTTTTTTGGACCAGCTAAATGCACTATTTTTTTACACCCTTTGGAAATTAAAAATTCAACCGCGTTAAAAGCACCTAAGTAATCATCTACAATAACTTGGCTAGCATCCAGTTTATTAGTAACACGGTCGAAAAACACCATAGGTAACCCTTCATTGAGCAGTTCTTGAAAATGATTGTAATTGGTAGTCTCTTTTGAGATGGATATAAGCATTCCATCAACTCTACTATTCCATAATGCTTTTACATCAGTAACTTCTCTTTCGTATGTTTCAGCCGATTGGCAAAGAATAACATTATATCCTTTAGAATAAGCAATATGCTCTATACCTGAAACAATGGTAGAAAAGAAAAAGTGAATGAACTCAGGTATAATTACTCCAATAGTGTTGGTTTTACTATTTCGAAGTCCTTGGGCTAGTAGGTTGGGCCTGTATTTTAATTTTTCTGCTAGCTCTTTAACAATTTTTTTTGTTTGAGGACTAATATCAGGGTGGTCTTTTAAAGCGCGAGAAATGGTAGAGGGTGAGAGGCCAAGTTCTTTGGCAAGGTCTTTTATGGTAATGTGGGCTTTCATATAGCTCAAATCTAATGAAAATTATACTATTGAGTCCACTTCGAAAACAGACAATTTTCACAAAAAGAGTTATGGAAGCCTCTATTAATTCATTCGCATCAATCCTAGGTAGCCTTCGGGATGAAAATATCGCTAAAAGTCTCAATTTCGAGAGCTCTCGGGATTGGGATTGAATCAAAAGTCAGGGGGGTGAATTTGTAAGGCTTTATAAATTCACCCCCTGACTAGCATTACGTTATAGCTCATGGAGGAAATCAGTAGCGGATTGTTTAGGGAGTTTTCCCTCTTGCATCAGCTTAACTTGCCTGAGACTGCTTTGCAACTCTGCCAGTGCTTTTTCCTCGTCATTTTCTACTTTCACATATTCAAGTGTCTTGATGAACTCGAGAAAGGTATTAAACTTACTATCAGCGATATTTAGAGTTACCTGTTTCATTTTTAGTAGATACGTATAGGTGTTTACAATATCTTATTAATGCTTTAAAATACAAAAATACATCAATGAAAGGTGAAAATCAATTATTTAAGAGTGATGCTTGTATTGTATGTGTCATTTACATTTGGCACCAGTTAGTGTGTCTGTAGAGGTTTCCCACAATTAACCTCACATCAATTATAGTTAAGGGCATCTCTATTAATTTATTTTGCTTCAAGGCAAAAAGTCAGAGCCCGTCTATAAACCCGATAGCTATCCTTTAGAAACGTCATTCAGAGCACTCCGTGCGAAGAATCTGTTCAAGTTTAAAGGAAATTTATCACAACCTTTAAATTAACTTTTATTGTACATTAATAAGGTTCTTCGGGCAAAGCCCTCTGAATGACGGTAATAGCAGTATTGATGTTAAATCATTCAATTTTCAACATTCGTTTTGAAATAGCTTTGTTTTTAAATTTAACAGTATAATAGTAAATGCCACCTCTTTTATCTTTATTGTTCCATGTAAATGTATGCTCCCCTGCAGAAAGACGATTTTTAACCAACGTAACTTCTTTTTGCCCAAGTGTATTGTAAATAATCACCTCTACATTGCCTTCTTCAGGAATGGTAAATGAGATATTTGTAAACTGGTCAAATGGGTTAGGATAATTTTGGTTTACCTTATAGTTTGAGTCAATTTCTTTAATAGAAGAAGAGGTGTTGGATATTACCTGACTTGTGCCAGCACTACTTAATCTTGCAGAAGAAGGAGTTGTGTAAGCAACATATTCGCTATTTTTTACCCAAATAGCATAACCCCTTGCAGGAGCCGATACATAGACCCTGCCATCGGCTTGTACAACTGTAGTTTCGGCAGGGTTAAAAGCGTTAACCAACGTTTCATTTGCCCAATCTTGGTATCCAGTAGGCGAGCTATCAACCCACAAACCTTTGGTATTACTGTCATTATTATTAAGGACAATGATTGCTCCATTTTTGCTTCCATTTCCTTGCCGCCTAGCAGCATATACATGATAGGTATCGCCTGATGGGTATGGGTTACCAACTTGACTTAATACAGTTAAAGAGCCTCCTAAATAAGTTTTTCTGGTAAACATCAGCTTATTTATATCTTCTTGTAAAGAAGCAGGAGCTGTTACTGTTTTAGAAGGGTCGTGGTTATCTATTTGAGTAACACCATAGTAATGAGAATAAAAAATTGTAGGCCTGCCCTCGTGGGTAAGCATGTAGGCGTATGCCATATCAAAATCTTTTGTAAGCCATTTATCATGCTCTTTGCCTGTATCATGGTTTTCCACAAAAGTTACTACCGATGTTCCTGACAAGCTGTTTCCAGCATTATTTCGTACTAATCCAGCATGGTTTAACCAAGCCATGTTAAAACTTGATTGATTACCATTAGACATGTCCTTTAATGTATTTTTAAGCGGAAAATCAAACCCATCTACATCTGCTCCACCTGCGGCTACTGCATTTACCCAATCCTTTATCCGGTAATCTGCACCCCAGTATTCGCCTACAATAAAACGCTGTGTCCCATTTTTTAACGGTAAACTATTTACCCAATCAGCAGCATAAGACTCCTGAAAACCCCTAACAAAATCTAACCGAAAACCATCAAATCCTACCTGGTTTACCAGCCAAGCTCCCCAGTCTTTAAATCGATCTTGAACAATTGGGTCGAATGTATTAAAATCGTTTCCAAAAAATTTAGTGTTTGTAATTATTTCATCAGATCCATAAAATCCTAGCCAGTCATTATTATCAACAGGATGAAAATGGGTGTAATCCCAAGAATAATTAGGTTCTCCAGCTCCTGTGTGTGTTACATATTGTACACCTGTATTGGTTTTGGCTTCTAAAGTGGTTGAAGCAAGGTTGTTGCCATTACTCCAAACAGCAGTAGGGTAATATCCGTTTTGCTGAGCTGCCCACTGCCATTCCCAGCTCCCGTTTGAATCTACTCCCTCTTTTTTAGCAGTAAGTTTTATTATAATATCATTAGCTGAGTTTAGGGTTATTTTATACTCGTCTATATCAGCCTGAGAATTAATATGTGCTTGCACTGTATTGCCTGAAGCAGGAAAAGCATTAAAATTACCACCTCCATTATTAGGTTCAGATTCCCAACTTGGTGTACCAGTAGAACCGCTACCAGTCCAATCAATGTGTACATCATAGCCTCTTTCGCCAGTTACAGTCCAGTTTAGCATATACCCTTTTATCTGAATGTAATAATCACCGGCAGCGGCATTGGGAATAACCCAAGTAATTTCATTGGTTGGGTAAGGTTGATATTGTGTTGAGTTTCGGTAAGCTTCGTCAAACACATATTGTTTTACAGCAGGGTTAGCTTCAGATTCTGAATCGTTTGTGTACATGTGGTTTAAAACCATATCTGCATACACCTCAATGCCATTAGTATGCATTGTTGAAATCATAGATTCTAACTCGGCTCTACTTCCAAAACGGGTTTCTGTGGTTCCTTTTTGGTTGTAATTCCCCAAGTCATAATGATCGAAAATACCATATCCCATATCAATTATACCAAAATTGCCTTTGGCAGGAGAAGGAACCCATATTCCTGTTATACCAGCATTTTTCATTGCAACGGCTTTGTTATTTAGATTGTCCCACCATGTTCCGTTATTGGTTACCATATCAACAGGCACATCCCAGTAAAAGGCTTGCATCATCACATCATTTTGTGCGTTGATATCTACCGGTGCCTGAAAAAATAATGCAAGTAGAAGAAGTTTACCAACCAATAGCTTTAATAGTCTTTTCATATCCTATATTTTAATAATGAACTTTATTTTATACCTGAATGTATGTCTGTAATGTAGCAATTACAAGATAATTAATATGATTTTTTTACGAAAACGATTGCGGTAACGATTGCGGTAATTATTCAAATAGAGATTTTGCTGTAAAATTCTTAAAAATGACAAAATATTTTTCGTCCAAAAATATTTTATTTCGTGCAACACCATATCAATTTTACACTAGTGTCGTGTCAACCCTCTAGTGTCGGTTAAGTCGAACTTATTTTTAGTCTGGTAAAGGCAAAAAACAGGTGCATAGCAACGCTATTAAACTGTTTTTTAACGCATAGCAGGC
>JAKISE010000108.1 GCA_021648745.1 Cyclobacteriaceae bacterium | reverse complement strand
TTAGTTTGTAAAATATTTTTACAATGCCTCCATTTTCACCAATTTTCATAATGCCAAGCCATAAGGTCATAGCACCGGTTAGTCCTAATGAGATAGTAAACCCTGTTTTGGCTGACTCCATTATGGAGTTGAACATGACAGGAAAAATGTCAACATCTCCTAAAAAAATGAGCCTTGCTAATCCGATAACGAAAGCGATTAGGAAAAACCCTATCCAAATATAATTTAACACCATAGGTTAGTAAAAATCAATCATCAATTCCTCAAAAGCAAATAATATAGTTTCTAGATTTTGAGTGATAGGTGTTTTTGCTATTATTGAGCTAATGAAGAGTTATACTGAAAAGGTAAGAATTAAGAGTTATCATGTTGATAGGAAAGGGGAACTAGGTACTGTTCAAGTATTTAACTTTTTACAAGAAGCCGCTTTTCGGCATTCTGTGATTGACAAATTTGGCCAACTAGATTTGGATGAGATGGACATGGTCTGGGTTCTTTCAAGGATGAAAGTTGTGTTTTTAGAGGCAGTTCAGCTGGGAGAAACCATCGAACTAAATTCTTGGGTTCGGTCAATAAATGGAGCTTTGTCGGAAAGAGATTTTGAATTAACCCATAATGGAAAGTCAATTATAAGAGCAACCTCGCTATGGATTTGCTTGGAGGTAAAATTGATTAAACCTGTGCGTATACCAGATCATATAACTGCTAGAATGGTAGAGAATAATAGTGAGGATTTATTTATTTCAACTGCTAAAATTCCTACCTTAAACAAGGTATCATCTTCCATTTTTTACAAAATACAACCGAGCGATATTGATATGGTAAACCATACCAATAATGTAGTGTATGTAAGAATTGGTTTAGATGCTATAAACTCTAATAAATTAATAAAAGAGATTGACGTAAATTATTTAAATCAATCATTTGAAGGAGAAAACCTTGAAATTAAAACAGAGAAAGATTTAGGAGAGCCGATACTTCAAGAAATTGTGAATGCAGATGGAGAAGTCGTTTGCAGGTTGCGCTATACAATTTGACTTATATTTTGCCTTGAAAAAGCATAAGGAAGTTTGACACCACCCTCTTTGGAAGCAATTCGAAGTTACTTTCTTAGCGGTAGGATTTTTTATTTATCCCTTATAAAATCAACGTCCGTTTTTTTGATTTTAATTAACCCTAAGAAGTCTATAAATTTCATAATGAGGAAGGTTGGGTCAATCTCGTGCCATCTAATACCTCCAAAATTTGACCTGTTAGCGTTCTTATGATGATTATTATGATATCCTTCGCCCATCATTAAAAAATCAAATGGCAACAAATTTTTAGAGGTATCTTTTACTTTAAAGTTTACATACCCATAAATATGTGCGAACCAGTTTATAATAACACCGTGAATAGGTGCCATTAAAAAGGCAACAGGAAGTAAGAGCCACTGCCACCAGGCTGTAGCAAAAGTGTAAAAGAATAACACATATAAACTGCCCCAGATAAGCCTGGAGATTTTTGAACCGGCTATTTTATCGAACCATTCCCATTGAGGCACATTTCGAGTAAACTCTTCCGCTATTTTAATTCTTCTTTTATTAATATCTTGATACATGTTTTTTGTTCGCCACATCATAGCGAATAAGTTCTTATCATATTTAGGTGAATGAGGGTCTTTTTCTGTGTCAGCATAAGCATGATGCATTCGGTGCATTACCCCATAGCCGTAGGCACTTAAGTAATTTGGCCCCTGAAAAATCCAAGTTAATACAAAGCTAATTTTCTCCCCTAGAGGAGGCATTGTAAACGTTTGATGTGCTGCGTACCTGTGTAGAAAGAATGTTTGAAAAAACAAACCTGTGTACCATAGTACAATAATTAGAATGACTATTTCCATTTATATCAGTTGTAATTTCTGCAAATCTACTAAGTGCGCAAATAAATTTAAAATTAGACTGCTCTTTAATTATTTAATATGTTAATTCATTATAGACCGTAGAGAATTTTTCCATATCAGATATGATCACAAAAAAGTGTCAACCAAAAAGTTGAGGCTAATCTACTTGGTTAATTAATATGAACTCAAACGGATTGGTTCACATCAAAGTTTTCGAGGTAATCCGCTACTCTTCGAACCATTTTTCCTCCTAGGGCTCCATCAACCACTCTGTGATCGTATGAGTGCGATAAGAACATTTTATGCCGGATGGCAATCATATCTCCTTCGGCTGTTTCTACAACTGCAGGTTTTTTAATAATAGCTCCAAGTGCCATAATGCCTACTTGAGGTTGCATAATGATAGGTGTGCCCATTACATTGCCAAATGATCCAACATTTGAAATAGTGTAAGTGCCACCATCTAAATCACCTGGCGTTAGCTTGTTTTCTCTCGCTCTACGAGCTAAATCATTTACTTTTTTTGCTAAACCAGCCAAATTATACTGATCGGCATTATGCACTACGGGTACAATTAAATTACCCGAAGGCAATGCTACTGCCAACCCAATATTGATGTTTCTCTTTTTAATGATATTGTCACCATCTACTGAAACATTTACCATAGGAAAGTCTTTAATGGCTTTTACAACCGCCTCCATAATAATGGGGGTGAAGGTCATCTTTTCGCCCTCGCGTGCTTCAAATTCTTTCTTAACTCTGTTCCTCCAATTAACAATACCTGTCATATCGGATTCTACAAATGAAGTTACATGTGGAGAAATGCGTTTCGAATCGATCATTCTGCTCGCAATCATTTTGCGCATGCGGTCCATTTCAATAATCTCATCGCCTGCACTAACCGAAACAGGCTGTGGTTTCGGTGCTGGTGTAGGAGTAGCAGGTGAAGCTACAACAGGTGCTTGCGTGCTAGGAGCAACAACGGCCCCATTACCATTTGCTCTAGTTGAAATGTAAGCTAATATATCTTTTTTCGTAACTCGCCCTTCTTTACCAGTACCTGGAACTCTTTCCAATTCAGCCATATCAATGGCTTCTTCTCTTGCAATATTCATTACAAGTGGAGAATAAAATCTGCCCGAAGCGGGCTTTTCAAGGGTGGTAGTTATAGTTGCTGTTGCTTCAGCCACTACAGGTTGAGTGGTAGTAGTTGAAACAGTTTCTTTTGAGGGAGCCGAAGTGTTGGGAGCATCTTCGCCATTGGTAGTAATGATGGCAATTGGAGCACCCACTGGTACCACATCTCCATCCTGAGCTAAAATTTGAGTAAGCACACCTTCATGAGTTGAAGGCACTTCAGTATCTACTTTGTCAGTAGCTACTTCTAATATGGATTCGTCTTGCTCAATGGTATCTCCCTCGTTTTTTAACCATGTAAGCACAGTAGCTTCCATAATACTCTCGCCCATTTTTGGCATTAACAACTCAACTGAAGCCATAATATAACTTGGTTAATTTTATGTTCAATGTTTAATTCCTACTATTATATCGAGTTTAACGGTCATTCAAGAATAATCTTCTCTCGATTATAAAAACTGCCAAAAAAGCTTAATTTTAGTCAGTTAAGGCATTTTTCTATATTGACAAATTTAGTATAATCAATGTATAACTCAAGAGTTTTGGACGAAATTTTGCCAAGCAAAGGCCAAGGCTGATTTAGAAGATGCTTCAATATTGAGCATTCTGTCTTTTGCTAAGGAAAGGAGTTTTGCTTGTGTACCTGTGGGAGTAGCCAAGGCAATCCAAACAGTCCCAACCGGTATTTCTTTGGTGCCACCACCTGGCCCAGCTATGCCTGTAGTAGCTATAGCATAGGTTGTGCCAAATTTGGCACGAACGCCTTCTGCCATTTCGATGGCTGTTTGCTCACTTACTGCACCGTATTCTGCTAGGGTTTGGGCTTTTACGCCTAGCAGTTCTTGTTTTATTTTTTCAGTATATGAAATTACGCTGCCTTTATAATATCCAGAACTCCCAGGTATAGAAGTAATTAGATGTGCCAAATGACCACCTGTACAACTTTCGGCTGTTGAGATAGTCTCATTCTTAGACGTCAACAGCTTACCAACTACTGATTGGATGGTATCAGAATTATACCCATAGATAAACTTGCCAACATATTCCTTTAGCTTATCAATTTGTTGGTCTACTGCTTTTTGTAATGTTGTTAAGTTTTCTCCAGAAGTTGTGAGCCTCAGTTTAACTTCTCTTAAACTTGGTAAATATGCTAAGCTCATAGACGAGGGAAGGGCATCGCTCCAAGGTTTTATTTTGTCTGCCAGCCAAGATTCACCAATACCAATGGTTCTAACTACTTTGTGGTAGATTATTGGAAGCTCGAACTGCTTTTTTAACTTTGGGACAATAACATTCTTCATTAAGCCTTTCATTTCAAAGGGTACTCCGGGCATTGAAATAAACACTGTTTTATTCTCGAAAAACCACATTCCAGGAGCAGTGCCTATTTCGTTTGGGAGCATCTGGCAATTTGTAGGCAGATGAGCTTGTAATTTATTGATGGGCGTGAGCTCAAATTTAAAACGCTTGAAGAGGGCTGTTAAATGGGCTAATGCTTCTTCATTTAATTTCGTATCAACACCAAAGTACTCCGCTAAACAAGGTTTTGTTAAATCATCTTCAGTAGGACCTAAACCTCCTGTTATAAGCACAATATCAGCTCTGTCTTCGGAGTATTTTAGGGTAGCTAGAATTTCTTCTCTAACATCTCCTATGGTCAAACGTTGTGTAGCTTTTACGCCTATCGCATCCAGTTCTTGGCTTATCCATTGGGCATTGGTGTCTGTAATTTGTCCGTATAGTATTTCATCGCCAATGGTAATGATGTGGGCTGTTGTATGCATGTATCTTTTATACGTTCATTCCTGCGGAGGCAGGAATCTGTTCAAATATTTACGGGTTCCTGCCTCCGTAGGAATAGTGATGAATTGTGAAACATTATTATTTATGGTCGTGGCCAGCAACTTCTTGGTCGGGTTCGTGATTGCAAATAGTGGAACTTGCAATTTTTCCTGTTCCTAAGCAAACGCTGCAGGTGCCTGTTAAAGTTTTTTCTCCCAAACAAACTGGGCAAATTATATAACCCTTTCCTACGCATACATCGCACTCTACATATTGTTTGCCACTAAAGGAGTTGAAGGTAATATAAACACCTTCGCCTAAGCATTTAGGGCACACCGTTTTGCCACTTCCTTTGCAGTTATAACAGGTTTCGGTAGTGGAGCCAACGCCATCGCAGTTATAACAAGTTACGTATCTATAGCCACTTAAATTGCAATAGGTACAGTTTTTGATTTTATCAAACTCTGCATTAAGCAACTCTTTTAATTCTATCGCCTTCGTATAATAATTGCCTCCTTGCCCTGCTAGTCCAAGGTATTTCTCTACAAAATTTAAACTGTTTTGGTATTGATGAACCACATATAATGTTTCAGCAAATAAATAGGAGAGGTCCGTAGGTAGAATTTTACGAGTAGCTAATGCCTTACGAAATGTTTTATTGGCCGCATCATAATTTTCTGCTTTCATTTCGGCCTTAGCCTTATTCATTAAATCTATTATTTCCTGATCGTAGATGATTTTTTCTGGCAGATCTGTTTGCGAATAAGCTAGGTTAGCGAAACCAATGAATATAAAAAATGCAATTAATGTTCTTGTCATCTAATAGTTATTTTTGCCAAACTGTTTTTATAAATTGAGCATTAGTAAAGTCCTCTCCATTTATTTCTGTATTACCAGCTATTCCTTCCAAAGACCCAAGGGTGTTACAATTAAAGTCAATGACTGGGGCTTGCATATCTGCCCCACAACTTCCTGGTTTAAACACAAATACTATTTGATCTTGAAAAAGATATTGATCTACTTTGGAATCATTGCAGGATGCACTTTTCTTAAACTCAGTAATTAAATCGTTAATACAACGTGGAATTACGCCATAAGCTTCTTCTTCTCTATTGCAACTTATGAGTACGGAGCTTAAAATAAGTAGTAAGAAAAGTTGCTTAGTCATAGATTTTATAAATAATAATAAACTGTTCTTAACGATGAATATTGTTAAGCATTATTTTTCTATTTAAAACTATCAGCAATAATTAACTCTTTAGTGCCATGACCCCAAGAGTAAAAGCCAGTCCCGGATTTAATTCCTTTGTGTCCTGCTTCTACCATGTTTACCAATAGGGGGCAAGGGGCATATTTAGGGTTGCCAAAGCCTTCGTACAATACATTGAGGATGGAAAGGCACACATCTAAGCCAATAAAGTCTGCTAGTTGTAAGGGCCCCATTG
Source organism: Cyclobacteriaceae bacterium (assembly GCA_021648745.1). Lineage (GTDB taxonomy): Bacteria > Bacteroidota > Bacteroidia > Cytophagales > Cyclobacteriaceae > JAKISE01. Next base: position 2,805 of record JAKISE010000108.1, on the reverse strand, counting down.
GGTGCGCCATGCCTAGTTTCATTACAGTGTCGATTTCTTCTACTCCAGCAACACCTTCGTATAAAGTATAGATTGCCTCATTTATCATAGGCATTAAAATACGATTAGCCACAAACCCTGGGTAATCGTTTACCTCCACAGGAGACTTTCCTAGTCTTTTTGAGAGTTCCATTATGCTATTAGTCACTTCGTCCGTGGTGTTATATCCACGAATGATTTCCACCAATTTCATAATTGGCACAGGATTCATAAAGTGCATACCTATAACCTTATCGGGCCGGTTGGTTACAGCCCCAATTTTAGTTATAGAGATGGAGGAAGTGTTGGTTGCCAAAATACAATTAGTAGGAGCAAGCACATCCAGCTGCTTAAAAATTTTAAGCTTTAGGTCCACATTTTCTGTAGCCGCTTCCACTACTAAATCAGCATTGGCTATGCCTTGCTTGGTATCGGTGAATGTAGTTAAATTGGCTAGAGTAGCTTCTTTGGTTGTTGCATCAATTTTTTCTTTAGCAACTAATCGATCTAGATTTTTTGTAATTGTAGCAACGGCTTTTTCTAAAGCTTGTGCCGAAATATCGATTAAACTTACGGTAAATCCATTTTGGGCAAATACATGGGCAATACCATTGCCCATAGTGCCTGATCCTATTACAGCTATATTCTTCATTAGTAAATTATCGTATGATTAACCTGTTAAAAATCGTTTGAAAGGTCCTTTATTTTTTGTTCTTCGTCTTTTTTAATAATATCCTTAATTTTTAGAGAAGAGTAAGTCATAATTGTTCCTTTGCCACCCTTACTGCCCTTAAAGCTTAGTTTTACATTAGTCCCTTGCCAGATATAATTATTGCTTGTAACTGAAAATTTAGCCTTTCCAAAAGCCTGTTCTAGGCCCTTAAATAGTTGAGGATCTTTTGCGGTAACAATTTCAATTTTAAAAATTAAATCTTTATAGGTGTACAAAGTCATATTCTTAATCGGAATTTCGCCAATGGATAGTAAATGCCCCGTGCGTCTAGTGTAAATTGAATTAAACTCATCTATGGTTTTGTCGAGCTTTAATTCAGGATAGGAAGTAGCTTTAGTAAGTAGTTTGATATGCTTAAACCCATTTCTTTCATCTAACTCATTATTTTGAGCCTGTAAATTAAAAACGCCTGCCAATAAAAGAAGTGTAATTACTGTTTTTATCATAATTATTGTTTTTGACAAATATAAAGCCAAATATGGTAGAGTATGCTTCTTTAAAATGAAAATGTAGCCGGCTGATTTTGAGTATCGTATTCAGTATCGTATATTTGTCGTATAGAACATACGATTATGAAAGTTACAGCATTAATACCTGATGAATTAATAGAAGATGTAAAGAATCTTTCTGGCGGAAAAAATATTACTGAGAGCTTAATTATTGCTATTAAGCATTATATCCGTTCTAAAAATATGGATGAGTTGATAAAGGAAATTCATAAAAATCCTTTGGAGTTTCGAGAGGGGTTTACGGCAGAGGGTATCCGTAAACTCAATAGAAATCGATGATATTAGCAGATACATCAGTTTGGATTTCATATTTAAGAGAATCTGACCTTGAGCTAAATGACATATTTAATTCTTATCTAAAGAAAAACGACATTTATACGGTTTCTGCTGTTTTTGGTGAATTATTGCAAGGATCTAAGAACAAAAGAGAGTTAGAGTTATTGCAAGGATTTTGGCATAATTTGCCTAAGGCTAAAGAAAATCATCTTTTTATTAAAGCTGGAATAGCATCGAACAAATACAAATTTATTAACCAAGGAGTAGGTTTAGTGGACAGTTATATACTAGCCGGTTGCTTAGAAAACAACCTCGCCCTTTGGACGTTGGATAAAAAGCTTCAACGCGCCTATGATTTGATTACTAAAGAGGTTTAGAAGCTAACTTTTAAACTCATAATAAAGTTTCTGCCTGGGGCACTAATTCCGCTTGAGTAAGGTCGATAATGCACATCGAATATGTTTTCTACCCCTGCATTTATAATAAAACTTTTGCCAAAGTCGTACTGCATATTAATGGTTGAAACTGTCCATGCCGGGCTGCCATCAGGGCTGTAAATATGAGGTTTGTTTAACTCACTAGGAGAAAGTTGATTTATGGATTTGGCTCCATTATATTGCTGTGTAAACATAATGGTAGAGCTGTGCCACTTATAGGTAACAGTTGTTTGACCAAATAAAGGAGCAGTATGTCGTAAAGGAACATCATCAATCAGGTCTTTGCCATTTGTGTAGGTAAGGGTTGAGGCCACAATAAACCCTCCTTTGGTATATTTTAAGCTTCCAGAAACACCCCCAATGTAAGCTTTTCCTGCATTTACTAAAGCTTGAACATTGCTCAATTCGTCATCATACCATATACTATCTTGGCCATTAAAAGTAAAGTCTCTACGCACCATGGCATCTACCAGGCGAGTATAGAATCCTGTGAAACTATACTCGAGTTCATAATTTACTTTTCCTGTAATTGTTAGCTCTCCAGAATACGAAAATTCAGGCTTTAGATCTTCGTTAGGCACTACTACATTTCCGGGCTCGGAGTCAAAAATTTTTCCTATGTCATCCACATTAGGTGCTCTAAACCCGCTACTGATAGATGATTTTATATTCAACTCATTACTAAGTTTCCAAACCAGCCCAATACTGCCATTCGCAGCTCCTGTATTTAGTTTTATTTCATCGTATGGAAAATTGTAAAATGATTTGTCAATAAATTCAGATTGGAGAAAAAAATGGCTATATCGAATGCCTGTACTAAAAATTAGCGAGG